>NZ_JAFIBW010000001.1:2370000-2722500 GCF_017833295.1 Methylobacterium sp. PvR107 | reverse complement strand
ACCATCTCGGTGCCCTCGGGCAGCGTGCAGATCCCGGTCACGTCCGTCGTGCGGAAGTAGAATTGCGGCCGGTAGTTCGTGAAGAACGGCGTGTGGCGGCCGCCCTCTTCCTTCGTCAGGATGTAGGCCTCGGCCTTGAACTTGGCGTGCGGCTTCACCGAACCCGGCTTGCACACGACCTGGCCCCGCTCCACGTCCTCGCGCTTCGTGCCGCGCAGCAGCACGCCGACGTTGTCGCCCGCCTGACCCTGGTCGAGCAGCTTGCGGAACATCTCGACGCCCGTCACCGTCGTGGTCTGCGTGTCGCGGATGCCGACGATCTCGACCGTCTCGCCGACCTTCACGATCCCGCGCTCGACCCGGCCCGTCACCACCGTGCCGCGGCCCGAGATCGAGAACACGTCCTCGATCGGCATCAGGAACGGCAGGTCGATCGGACGCTCCGGCTGCGGGATGTAGCTGTCCACGGTCGCCATCAGCGCCAGCACAGCCTCCTTGCCGATCTTCGGCTCCTTGTCCTCCAGCGCCATCAGCGCCGAGCCCTTGGTGATCGGGATGTCGTCGCCGGGGAAGTCGTACTTGGAGAGAAGCTCGCGCACCTCCAGCTCGACCAGCTCCAGCAGTTCCTCGTCGTCGACCATGTCGACCTTGTTGAGGAACACCACCAGCGCCGGGACGCCGACCTGACGCGCCAGCAGGATGTGCTCGCGGGTCTGCGGCATCGGGCCGTCGGCCGCCGACACCACCAGGATCGCCCCGTCCATCTGCGCCGCGCCCGTGATCATGTTCTTCACGTAATCGGCGTGGCCGGGGCAGTCGACATGCGCGTAGTGACGGTTCTGCGTCTCGTATTCCACGTGCGCCGTCGAGATCGTGATCCCGCGCGCCTTCTCCTCCGGCGCCTTGTCGATCTGGTCGTAGGCCGTGAACGTCGCCCCGCCCGTCTCGGCCAGAACCTTCGTGATCGCCGCCGTCAGCGACGTCTTGCCGTGGTCAACGTGGCCAATCGTGCCAATGTTGCAGTGCGGCTTGGTGCGGGAGAACTTTTCCTTGCCCATGATTCCCGTTCCTGCGCGGGGACCGAATCGGTGCCCCGGATTGACTCGGTCGCCCCGAACTCGGAACGGGGCGAAAAGCGCGGTCCGCTTAGAGGCTCGGCCGCCCGCGATCAAGCTCCGGCGCGCGGGGTGCCTCCGGCGGGCGGCCCGCTGTCAAGCGCCGACGGCGAATCGTGCACGGGGCGATACCAGTCTTCGGCAGTGTTCGGGCGCTTTCAGGTCACAGTGTGGCATTGCGGGCATAGCGGGATCAGTGCGGCCGAGCTTAACTGAGGGCAACAACGCGTAACGTCGGATCCCGCCACCATGATCAAGAAGCTCCTCCTCGCCACCGCCGCGACGGCCCTCGTCTCGACCGCCGCCTCGGCCGCCGACCTGCCGCGCCGTGCCGCCCCGCCGCCGGTGTTCACGCCGGTGCCGGTCTTCACCTGGACGGGCTTCTACGGCGGTCTCGAGACGGCCTACACCTTCACCGACAGCCAGCGGATCACCACGGCCGGCATCTCGGCTATCAACATCGCCAACGTGGCGACGGGCGCCCGCCCGGCGGCGACCCGGATCTCCGATGACGGCTTCGCCAACATCGGCGGCACGGCCGGCTTCAACTACCAGTTCACGCCGGGCTCGGGCATCGTGGTCGGCATCGCCAACAGCATCGACTGGACCGATCTGGCCAAGAACCGCGCCTATCTCGGCAGCACCGGTGCGCTGAGCAGCTTCCGGCAGAGCACCGACTGGATCGGCACGCTCGTGGGCCGCGTCGGCTACGCCTTCGACCGCGTCATGGTCTACGGCCTGGGCGGCCTTGCCTACGGCAACGTGTCCTACGACGCGAACTTCTTCTCGCCCGCCGGCGCCCTCGCCTTCGCCGGCCGCCACGACGACTTCGAGACCGGCTTCGCCTACGGCGGCGGCATCGAGTTCGCGCTGCCCACCGACAGCTTCCTGAACACCTTCGCGGTGGGCCGGTATCTGGGCCTGAAGTACGACGCCCTGACGGTCAAGGCCGAGTACGTCCACTACGATCTCGGCAGCCGGAACGTGCTCGTCGGCGCGATCCCGGGCGTCGGCCTCGGCTCGGGCTACATCTCGCGCTTCCGGACCGAGGGCAGCATCGTCCGCGCCGGCTTCAACTACAAGTTCGGCGGCCTCTGAGATCCACCAATCGGATCGCCCGGACGCCTGGCGTCCCGGGCGAATCTTTCAGGGCGCGTGCCGGGATCGGCGCGCGCCCTTTTTCATGCCGGCCCGATATACGGCGCCGGGGCGCCGTCGGGCCTTCATACCCGAGCGGCATCGCCAGGCGGCGCTCCGTCAGGCCACGTCGGCGAGGTCCGGGCTGATCGCGCCGACGGGGCTCCGCGGCGCCCCGGGCCGGCGCTTCGGCGCCAGCACAACAATCGCCGCCCGCGGCGGCACGGACCGCGCGGCCGCGCCTCGGCGGCGGAAACGGCCACGACCCTGCGGCGAAGCGGCCCGCCCCTTGCCTCCCTGGACGTGATACCGAAACATACCGGGTGTCCGGTGTGCCGGTACACAACGCGGAGTTGCCGGCCCGCCGCCGGCCGGCGGAGACCGCATGGGCCTCGTCCTCTACGCCCTCAAGTTCCGGATCACGACCTACGTGCTCGCGGTGCTGATGATGCTAGGCGGCATCGGGGCGATCCTCGTCACGCCCAAGGACGTGCTGCCGGTCGTCGATATCCCGGTCGTCGTGGTGGTCTGGACCTATACCGGCCTGTCCGCGCCGGAGATGGAACAGCGCATCACCACCTATGCCGAGTACGGCATCTCCAACAACGTCAACAACATCCGCCGCATGGAGTCGACGACGCTCCAGGGCACGGCGGTCCAGCGGATCTATTTCGACCCCTCGGTCAGCATCGACCTTGCCATCGCGCAGGTCGTTTCCTCCACCAACTCGATCCGCGCCGTCATGCCCACCGGCACGCAGCCGCCGGTGATCGTGCGCTATTCGGCCTCGTCGGTGCCGGTGATCCAGCTCGCCCTGACGTCGGCCAAGCAGAGCCTCAACGAGGTCTACGATTACGCCCAGTACCGGATCCGTCAGACGCTCGCGCAGGTCCCGGGCTCGACCCTGCCGTCGCCGTTCGGCGGCGCCCCCCGGCAGATCATGGTCGATCTCGATCTCAACGCCCTGCAGGCGCTCGGCCTGACGCCGCTCGACGTCACCAACGCCATGACGGCCCAGAACCTGACGGTGCCGTCCGGGCTCACCAAGATCGGCGAGCAGCAATACCCCGTGCAGCTCAACGCCACCCCGCCGTCGATCGAGACGCTCAACACCGCGCCGATCAAGGTGGTGGCGGGTCAGCCCGTGCTGATGCGGGACGTCGCCTATGTCCGCGACGGCGGGCCGCCACAGGTCAACGTGGTCAGCGCCGACGGCCAGCAGGCCGTGCTGATGCAGATCATCAAGAACGGCACCGCCTCGACCCTCAACGTCGTCAACAACGTCAAGGCGGCGATGCCGACGATCCGCGCGGCGGCGCCCGAAGGCCTGTCGATCAAGCAGCTGTTCGACCAGTCGGTCTTCGTGTCGAACGCCATCGAAGGCGTGCTGCACGAGGCGCTCACCGCGGCGGCGCTGACGGGGCTCGCGATCCTGCTGTTCCTGGGATCCTGGCGCTCGACGATCATCGTGCTGATCTCGATCCCGCTCTGCGTGATGACCTCACTCGCCGTGCTGGCGGCTCTGGGCCAGACCATCAACGTCATGACGCTCGGCGGCCTCGCGCTCGCGGTCGGCATCCTGGTGGACGATGCCACGGTGGCGATCGAGAACACCTACCGGCTCTTCGAGGAGGGCGAGGAGTTCCGCGAGAGCGTGGTCCACGGCGCCGCCGGGATCGCCAAGCCGGCCCTGATCTCGACGCTTGCGATCTGCGCGGCCTTCACGGCGGTGTTCGCGCTGACCGACACGCCGAAATACCTGTTCACCCCGCAGGCGCTCGCGGTCGTGTTCGCGATGCTGACCTCCTACCTGCTGTCACGGACCCTGGTGCCGCTGCTGATCGACGTGATCGTGGCGCCGGAATACCGGCAGAAGCATGCCAAGGACCGGACGCAGCACGAGGCCCCCCGCCGGGGCCGGATCGCGCGGGGACTCGGTCTCGTCGGCGCCCCCGTGATGCGGCTCGCCGGGTGGATCCATGGCCATTTCGAGCGCGGCTTCGCGCGGTTCCATCGGGGTTATGTCGGCCTGCTCCACGCGGTGCTGCGCCACCGGCTCGTCACCCTGGGCGCGGCCGGCGGCGTGCTCGGCATGACCGGATTGCTGTTCATGTTCGTGGGCCAGGATTACTTCCCGCAGATCGAGGCGAGCCAGATGACCATGCATCTGCGCACCCGCACCGGCATGCGCATCGAGACCGCCCGGCAGGTCTTCGCCGAGATCGAGGGCACGGTCCGCGAGGTGATCCCGCCGGATGAGGTCGACCAGATCCTCCAGAACATCGGCCTGCCGTCGAACAACTACAATTTCGCGTTCTCGGACGGTTCGTTCGTCTCCTACAACGACGGCCAGATGCTGATCAGCCTCAAGGAGGGGCACCACGCGGTGGCCGGCTATCAGAAGCGCCTGCGCGCGGTGCTGATGAAGCGGTTTCCCGACGTCACCGTGTATTTCCAGCCCGCCGACATGATCACCCAGATCCTGAACTTCGGCGTGATCACCCCGATCGACGTGCAGGTCTCCGGCCGGAACAAGGAGAAGGACCTGGAGGTGGCCCAGCGCATCGTCCAGCGGCTGAAGCACACGAAGGGCCTCGTCGACGTGCACCTGCAGCAGATCGTCAACGAGCCGCAATTCTACGTCGAGGTCGACCGGCGCCTCGCCTCCGAACTCGGGCTGACCGAGCAGCAGGTGGCGCAGAACATGAACATCTCGCTGTCGGGCAGCTACCAGGTGACGCCGAACTTCTGGCCCGATCCGAAGACCGGCATCCCCTACCAGCTCTGGGTGCAGACGCCCGAATATCGCAACAGCTCGCTCACCGACCTGCGCAACACGCCGATGTTCGTGCGCGCCGCGACCACCGGCTCCGGTCCGGGCGTGCTGACGCTGCTCTCCAGCCTCGCCGACATCCGCCGGATGCCGACGCAGACGATGATCAGCCACGTCAACATCCAGCCGACCTTCGACATCTTCGCGTCGGTCCAGGACCGGGATCTCGGCGCGGTGGCCCGCGACATCGACGCGATCGTCCTGGACGAGCAGAAGAACCTGCAGGCGCCCGACAAGATCACGGTGCGCGGGCAGATCGAGAACATGCGCTCGGCCTTCTTCCGCCTGGAGGTCGGCCTCGCCATCGCGCTGATCGCCGTCTACCTGCTGATGGCGGTGAACTACCAGAGCTGGGGCGACCCCTTCGTGGTGATCGCGGCCCTGCCGATGGCCTTCTGCGGCATTACCTTCGCGCTGTTCATCACCGGGACCACGTTCTCGATCCCGTCGATCTTCGGGGCGATCATGTCGGTGGGCATCGCCTCGGCGAACTCGATCCTGCTCGTCACCTTTGCCAAGGAGCACCGGGAGGAAACGGGCTGCAGCGCCCTGGAGGCGGCGATCACCGCGGGCGAGACCCGGCTGCGGCCGGTGCTGATGACCGCCTCTGCGATGTTCCTGGGGTTGATCCCGATGGCGCTGGGCACCGGCGAGGGCGGCGAGCAGAACGCCGCGCTCGCCCGCGCCGTCATGGGCGGCATCGCCTTCGCGACGCCGG
Source organism: Methylobacterium sp. PvR107 (assembly GCF_017833295.1). Lineage (NCBI taxonomy): Bacteria > Pseudomonadati > Pseudomonadota > Alphaproteobacteria > Hyphomicrobiales > Methylobacteriaceae > Methylobacterium > Methylobacterium sp. PvR107. The sequence goes on along the minus strand of NZ_JAFIBW010000001.1, from coordinate 2,716,697 downwards.
CGACGCTGCTTCTGGTGCCGTTCCTCTACGTGCTGATGCGGGGCGGACCGGCGCAGCCGGTGCAGGATTACCTGGAGCCGGGGGCGCAGCCGGCCGCCTGACGATCGGAAGGGCCGAGCGCGCGTCATTCCGGGGCGCCGAAGGCGAGCCCGGAACCCAGAACCGCCGGCCGTGCCAGGATCCGGCGCGTCGGCGGCTCCGGGTCCCGGGCTCCGCTGTGCGGCCCCGGGACGACACGCTGTTCAATGGATCTCGAACATCTCCGGACCGCTCACCCCTCCTTGAACCCGTATTCCGGGGTGTCGTCGTCGTTGCCGTAATACTTGTACGGCAGGAACTTGCCCGACATGGTGAGCCGCACGCGGTCGCCCTTGTTGTTGGCCTCGCGGGCCATGTCCATGTTGAAGTCGATCGCCGACATGATGCCGTCGCCGAATTCCTCTTGGATCAGCTCCTTGAAGGTCGTGCCGTAGACCATCACCAGTTCGTAGAACCGGTAGATCAGCGGATCGGTGGGCGGCATCGACGGGATCGAGCCCCGGTAGGGCGGCTCGTTGAGCATCCGCTCCTCGGCGGCCGTGAGGCCGAACAGCTCGGCCGCCCGCTTGGCCTGCGCCTTCGGCAGCTTCATCTGGCCCATGCAGGCCGCGGTGATCAGGAACGGCGAGAGCCCCCCGATCTCCGCGTGGATATGCTTCCAGCTCCAGCCCTTCTCGCGCTTGATGTCGAGCAGCTTCTCGGTGAGGTCCTCGCGCTTCATCTCCGCTCCCTGTCCTGTCTCTCTGGTTGGCCCGGCGCGTCGTACCTTGGCCGGCGGCCGGGCGACCGCGATCGAAGGCACGCTGCATGCCACCCGGCGTGGCCGGTGCCTCGCCCGGATCCGCGACCCGGACGGCCGCCGCTCCCTTGGGGCAACCTTAAGATTGCCGTGCCAAAGCTCGCACCGGGCTTCCCCGTCGCAAGTGAACCATGGCCGGCCGGTGCAGGACACGTCCGATCACATCCATCTCCCAGCCGGCGCCATCCTGTTCGAGGCGGGCGCCATCGGAGACTGCGCCTACCTGATCCTGAGCGGGAGCATCGAAATCTTCCTGCGTCGCGACGGCGCGGTGGCGGTGCTCGGCCGTCGCGGCCCCGGCGAGATCTTCGGCGAGATGGCCATCCTCGACGCCCGTCCGCGCTCGGCGGGGATCCGCGCCGCGGCGGATTGCGTGCTCCTGCCGGTCGGCGAGGCGCAGATCCGCCAGAGGCTCGCCGGGGCCGACCCGATCCTGCGGCTCTGCCTCGAGACGCTCATCGCGCGATTTCGCGAGGCCCTGCCGCGCCTCGCGCCCGCGGAGGCGGAACGACGGCCCATGCCGCCATCGCCCACGGCGCGCGCCGATTTCGACGCGGCGCTGGCGGCGCTCACGCAGGAGCACGCCCTCCGCCGGGCGCTCGCGCGCCACGAGTTTGCCCTCTACCTGCAGCCGATCGTGCGGCTCGCCACCGGGCGGCTCGCCGGGTTCGAGGCGCTGATCCGCTGGCACGATCCCGAGCGCGGGCTCGTCGCCCCCGCGGCCTTCATCCCGGCCGCGGAAGCCAGCGGCCAGATCGTCGCGATCACCGCCTGGGTGATCGACGAGCTCGGCCGGATCATGCCCGGGATCCTGCGGGCGGCCCTGCATGCACCGGCCACCGTGGAGCCGTCCCTGTTCGTGAGCTTCAACGTGACGGCCCAGGATCTCGCCCGGTCGGACATGCCGGGCCTGATCGGCGCGATGCTCGGCCGAAGCGGCCTCGCTCCCGAGGCTCTGAAGCTCGAGATCACCGAGAGCACGCTGATGCAGGATCCGGCAGGGGCCGCCGCCGCGCTCGCGCGCTGCCGCGCCGCCGGCCTGGGCATCGCGGTGGACGATTTCGGGACCGGCTACTCCTCGCTCAGCCACCTCAGCACCCTGCCGATCACCACCCTCAAGATCGACCGAGCCTTCATCCGGCCGATGCTGGCGGAGCCGCGCGATCGCCGGATCGTCCAGACCATCCTGCGCCTCGCCGACGAGATCGGGGTGGTTGCGGTGGCCGAGGGGATCGAGGGGGCGGCCGAGGCGCAGGCGCTCACCGCGATGGGCTGTGCGCTGGGCCAGGGGTACCATTTCGGCCGTCCCATGCCGCTGCCGGACGCGCTCGCCCGCGCGGCTTCCTGGGATGCCCAGGCCTGGCGCGGCGTTCCGCCGGCCCCGGCCACCCCGCTCTCGGCCTGAGCCTGACGGACGCCGATTGCAGCGTTCGGCGAGCGTGGTTTCGATGCACCGGGCCGGCGGGAAGCGCACAACCGCGGCCGGAAACGCTTGCATCCTTGGCGTGTTTCCGGACCATGCGCCCTCTGGTCTCGGAGGCGGGCTTTGGACGGAGACGATCGGGACGGGCAGAAGGCCGACGAGGGGGCGGGCGCATCCGCGCCGCCGGCCCCGTGGGAGTTCGTGCTGCCGGAGGAGACGGCGACCGAGGATCTCGGCCTGTTCCTCTCCGAATTCCTGTGTCCGGGCGACGTCGTGGCCCTGTCGGGCGGTCTCGGCGGCGGCAAGACGACGCTCGCCCGCGCGGTGATCCGCGAACTGGCGGGCGATCCGCGCCTGGAGGTGCCGAGCCCGACCTTCACGCTGATCCAGCCCTACACGGCCCGGGACGGCCGGGCGATCATCCACGCCGACCTCTACCGTCTGCGCGATCCCGATGAACTGGTCGAGCTCGGCTTCGACGAGATGGCCGAGGGCGCGATCACGCTGGTCGAATGGCCCGAGCGGCTGCCGTCCCGCGACGCTCCGGTGCTGACCGTCGATCTGTCCCTGCGGGCGGAATTCGGCCCCGAGGCGCGGTTCGCCCGGATCGACGGCACCGGCGGCATGCGGGCCCGCCTCGACCGGGCCCGGGCCGTGCGCCGGCTGCTCGAGCGCAGCGGCTGGGACTTGGCCGAGCGCGTGCTGATGCAGGGCGACGCCTCGTCCCGTGCCTACGAGCGCCTGACGAAGCCCGACGGCACCAGCGCCGTGCTGATGATCGCGCCGCCCCGGCCCGACGGGCCGCCGGTGCGCGACGGCAAGCCCTACAGTGCGATCGTGCATCTGGCCGAGAGCGTCCACGCCTTCGTGGCCCTTGACCGGGGCCTGCGGGCGCTCGGCTTCTCGGCGCCGAAGATCTACGGCGAGGACCTCGCCGAAGGCCTCCTGATCCTGGAGGATCTCGGCAGCGAGCCGGTGGTCGAGGCCGGCGCGCCGCGGCCCGAGCGCTACGCCGAGGCCGTGCGGCTGCTCGCCAGGCTCCACGCGACGCCGCTTCCCCCGGTCCTGCCGGTGGCGGACGGGATCGAGCACGTGCTGCCGCCCTACGACACGGAGGCGCTGCTGTTCGAGGCCGAGCTGATGCCCGACTGGTACGCGCCCGCGATCCGGGATGCCACCTTGTCGGCCGAGGCGCGGTCGGACTTCGTCGACCTGTGGCGGGCGGCCCTGCAGGGCGCGGCCCCGGACCGGCCGACCTGGACCCTGCGGGACTACCACTCGCCCAACCTGATCTGGCTGCCCGAGCGTGCCGGGCTGGAGCGGGTCGGGCTGATCGACTTCCAGGACGCCGTGATGGGTCATCCGGCCTACGACGTCGCCTCGCTGCTGCAGGATGCCCGGGTCGACACCACCGCCGAGTTCGAGCTGCGGCTGCTCGGGCTCTACGCCCGCGAGCGCCGCGGTCGCGACCCGGCCTTCGACGTCGGCGCCTTCGCCACGGCCTACGCGCTGCTCGCCGCGCAGCGCGCCACCAAGATCCTCGGGATCTTCGCGCGGCTCGACCGGCGCGACGGCAAGCCCGGCTACCTCGCCCACTTGCCGCGGATCGAGGGCTACCTCGCGCGCAATCTCGCCCATCCCGCGCTCGCCGGGCTGCGCGACTGGCACGCGGCGCATCTGCCGGGCCTCGTCACCCCCGCCCCCGAATCCTGACCACCGGACCTCCGATCGCATGAGCGAGCTCAAGCCAGCCGTCAGCCGCGCCTTCGTCCTGGCCGCGGGCCTGGGCAAGCGCATGCGTCCGGTGACCGCCACGATGCCCAAGCCCCTGGTGGAGGTCGCCGGCAAGGCGCTCCTCGACCATGCCCTGGACCGGGTCGCGGAGGCCGGGATCGGCACGGCCGTGGTCAACGTCCACTATCTCGCCGACCTGATCGAGGGCCATCTCGCCCGGCGGGCGGAGGAGTCGGGTCAGGGACCGGCCACGATCGTGTCGGACGAGCGCGCGGCGCTTCTGGAGACCGGCGGAGGCATCCGCAAAGCGCTGCCGCTTCTGGGCGAGGCGCCCTTCGTGGTGCTGAACTCGGACTCGTTCTGGCTCGAAGGGCCGGCCTCCAACCTGAGCCGGCTGATCGGCCGCTGGGACGCGGACCGCATGGATTGCCTGCTGCTGGTGGCCCCCACCGCCACCAGCCTCGGCTACGAGGGGGCCGGCGACTTCGTGATGGAGCCGGATGGACGCCTGGGGCGCCGCGGGGAGCGCAAGGTCGCTCCCTTCATCTACGCGGGGGTGGCGATCCTGAGCCCAGGCCTGTTCGCGGGCACGCCGGAGGGCGCCTTCTCGCTCAACCTCCTGTTCGACCGGGCGATCGAGGCCGGACGGCTGTTCGGCCTTCGTCTCGACGGCCAATGGCTGCATGTCGGCACGCCGGAGGCGATCCGGGCCGCGGAGGAGCGGGTGCGGGCGAGCGCGCGGACGCCATAGCCGGATCGGGCGGCCGGTCCGCGTGCGCGGCGCATTGGTGATGGCGGTGCCGTCTCGACCGAATGTGGCGCTAATCCTTGCGCCGTGCGCGTGGTGCGATGTGATGCAACGAGGTGTCTTGCCAAGCCCGATCCGAGCCTCTAGAAGCCCCCTCACACCGGCGGGCCGAGATCCCGCCGCCGTGTCAGGCGCCCGTAGCTCAGCTGGATAGAGCACCAGACTACGAATCTGGGGGTCAGAGGTTCGAATCCTTTCGGGCGCGCCATCACTCAGCTAGACTTCAAGACATCGCCGAACGGACCGGCGCAACGCTGCGGGTAACAGCGGGACCGCTCGCGTTCGGCTGCGGCGCGCATCGGATGCGCGAGCGGCCGTCGTGAAGGGCGGGCTGATTAAGCTGTCGACAGCCTCAGCGCCCTGGAACCGCTCAGCGCTCCATCCGTAGCCTTTATGTGGCTGGTCGATGTGGAGGCCATCATGATGGCGCTGGGCGTGTTCTGTGTCGTGGCAGGCGTCAGCATGGCAGCCGGATCCCTGTGGTCGCCTCGCTACCGCGCCATCCTTGAGGTGATGGGCGGCAGCCTGTTCCTCGCTGGGCTTGGATTGGCCGGAGCGGACCTCGCGCTGGCGTCCTGATCCAAACCTTTTCCCGGTCCGCGCCTCAGAGCGCAGGGCGCCGGCCGGGACGCTGCCGCCGAGACCAACTCTTTCGTGATCACGCCTCCGGAACCATCAATCGGCGCCACGCCTTCCTCGAGGGGTTGAGGATGTTCGGCTGCCCCCTTGATCCGCTGGTCATCCAGCTCCGACGGCGGCACGAGAGGAAGCTTCCCTTGCGCACATCGTTGATCTCCGCAGCCCTGATCGCCGCGTTCGGCGTCACCGCTCACTTGTCGCCCGCCTCGGCGGCGCCTCTCAGCCCAGCTCCGGCCGCTTCTGTGGGCGCGGTCCAAGACAGCGTCGTCAACGCGCGCTGGCACCCAATCCGCCGCATGCGTCGCATGATGCATCGGCGCGGGCACCACCGCGTCTAGCAACCGCGCGGTCGCTCCGGCGACATCGTTCGAGGCTCGGCCGCGGACGGCACCGCTGCCGGGCCTTTCATTTGCGGGGCGACGCGCATGCGCACGGCCTTGCTGTCCGTGACGGGGGGCTACCCGCGCTGTGCCGAAGCTATTGCTTGACGCGCGCGCGCTCGCGACCGTCCGAAGGCCTCATGACCCTCAAGGTGGAGGCGTTCGAACCGGGCGAGCCGGAGCATCCGGACGGCGAGGCCGATGGAGATCAGGCGCAAGGCGTGCCTTCCGCACCCGGTCCAGCGTCAGGCCGGATGCCATCGCGTTCATGCACACGGCGTCGTTCCTGACCGGGCACCGCGCGGCGATCCTCGACCCGTCCGGTGCACCGTAGCTCCCAAGCTGGCCGATGTGCCCTCGTGCGCCGAATTGGCGTCCACTTCGCCGGGGAGCACGTTAAGGCAGAGCCGTATCGACGATCAGCAATCCCCGGGCTTTGCCGGACGTGCGATCAAGCGTCGTGACGGCGCGCCACAAACGCTCGCTGCCGACAAGAAAAGGCCGGTAATCCCCGTTCACGTCGCCGACAAAGACGAGATCGCGGTCCGGAAGATATCCGAGGATCGGCGAGAAGTGCCCGGCGCCCTGGCCGAACAGGGGCCCCCGGTGGAAGTTGACGACCAGCCGCTTGTCGGGATCGTTGCCGCTGGCCATCGCCGCGCGGAAGTGAGGCAACGAGAGATCGCGGACAACACGGACCGGACGATCGAGCCGCCTTCGTATCAGCGCCGCCAGCTCATCCAGCGTCAGGCCGTTCACGAGCACGCCGAACCAGGGCTGAAACGCCGTACCGCGGAGCAAATCGGCTTGTGAGAAGTCGACCCCGAGGGAGCGGAGCAGGTTCGCCACGCTGGCAGGACCGCAGAAGCTCGGGTTGCTCTGGTATTCGTAGGGACGTCGCCGGTACGCCGCGGCCACGGGCAAGGCCCAGGCCCGCGCCAGGAGGGCAGGATCCTGAAAGTCCGGCCGTGTCGCGATCGAGATCACGGACGTGTCGGCGTCCGGCCCGACGAGACGCGGACCGAGGCGTGCGGCGCCGATGATCCCCACCACGAGCGCGATCGTTCCGAGGACAACGGGCCGGTGGCGTCTCCAGCCCCGGCCGCGTCGCACCTGTTCGGCTACCATGCCGCGAATACTCCGCTCCGAATAAGATTGCGCCCGGCCGCTACGGGTCCAGCCGGATGGCGAACAGGCGCAGGACGGCACAGGCGCCGCGCACCGGCCGAACGGCGACAATCCGTGCCTCGCCGGGCGCCGCATCCTGAACCACGGCCTCCGAGACGATGCAGTCGCAGGCCAGAGTGCGGGTCATCTGCTCCAGGCGGCGGGCCACGTTGACGGTATCGCCCACCGCGGTGAACTCGACGCGCTCCGCCCCGATGGCGCCGATGAAAACCGAGCCGCGGTGCAGCCCGATCCCGATCCGGACCGGCGGCAGACCCGCCCGCTCCCGCTCGCCACTCCAGGCCGACATTGCGGCAGCCAGAGAGCGGGCCGCCGCGACGGCGCGATCGGTATCACCTGGTGCCGCGTGCGGCACGCCGAACACGGCCATGACCTCGTCGCCGACGAACTTGTCGACGAGGCCGCCCGCAAGCTCGATCGCCTGCGCGGCGCGCGTCCGGAACGCCGCGAGGAAGGCCGCAACCTCGCCGGGCGCCAAGGTCTCGCACAGGCAGGTAAAGCCGCGGATGTCGGCAAACAGCACCGTCGCCTCCTGCTCCCAGCCGGCGCGCAGCGCGACGGAATCGGACTCGGCGACCAACCGGGCAACCGCCGGCGCGGCCAGGCGCGCGAGGTTGTCGCGATGACGCGTCGCGATCCGGGCCGCGGAGCGCAGGCGCTCCATCCGCAGCGCGAGCCAGGTCAGGGTAAGCCCGGCGAGGCCGAGGGTGACGGGTTCCGGCTCCGTCGCGGCTGCGAGCCCCAGAAGCAGCGGCATCGCCGCCGCGGTGAGGAGCGCGGCGCCCCATGGCGCGGCGCCGTCGCGCGGGGAGGCGGTCTGCGCCGGCCCGGCCCCCCGGCGCACCCGACCGGACCCGGAAAGGGCGTCCACCGTCGCCGTGCGGGTTTTCGGAAGGGACATCGCCGGCATCAGCAGCCCGAGCAGACGCGGTTCATGATGCGCTGCGCCTTCAGATGCTCGCGCTCGACGTCGGGAGAGCGGGAGGCTTGGCTCCGCCAAGACGGGAGGGTGTGAGCCGTCGCGGCCGGGCTCGGAACGTCGGGCTGCGCGAAGCGCGGCATCGGCTGTGACAGCGCCGCATTGGGGGCCGCCAAGGAGAGGAGAAGGGTTGCGACCGCAGCGCCTGCCGTGGACCTTTTTCGCGGGTTGATCATGGTCTTGTGCTCCCGGTTTCGGAGCATTAGACGTACATCTTCGATATTTCGACGTTGTTCCGTAAAGCGTAAATTCTATTACAGCAGAAATTTGGCGTATAAGATCGAGTTCGTTCAAGATTTGCTGATCAATATTGGCTTCATATCGGGGCCGGCGTGACCTCACGCGAACGGCACCCAGCCCAGCGGGCCGGGTGCCGTCATGGGCGTATAGGGGGGACGGCCGCTCTTCGCGCAGCGGCCCGCGGCATGGTCCGATGTTCGATCAGGCGGCGCTGCGCACGTGACCGCCTCCGCCGTATTGGGACAGGAGCCGCAGGATCTCGGCCTTCGCGTCGTACGCGGCGAACGCGGCGGCGAGGCGCTGCGCCGCCCGGCGGTGGCCGGGCGCGTCGAGCACAGTCCGGACCGCCTGCCGGATCGCCGCCGGCGTCGGCGCGTTCGTGGCGAGGTCGATCCCCGCCCCCGACCACGCGATGCGGGCATTCACGTCGGCCTTGTCCTCGGTGAGTCCGGCGGCGACGAGCGGGATCCCGAAGCTCAGCGCCTGGTTGACGCTCCCATAGCCGCCATTGGTCACCATGGCGTCGATCCGGGGCAGCAGCCACTCGAACGGCAGGTACGGCGCGAGCCGCGCATTGGCGGGGATCGGGCCCGGGATGGCGTCGAGCCCCCGCCCGCCCGCCGTCACCACGGTCAGGATGTCGGGCTCACCGGCGAGAGCCTGGAGGGCCGGGGCGACGAGCAGGCCGAAATCGTGGTTCGCGACCGTGCCCTGCGTGACGAGCACGACCTTGCGGGTGCCGTCGAGATCGCCGGCCCAGGACGGGAGCGCCGCCTGATCCGGGACGATCGGCAGGGCTCCGATGAAGCGCACCGCCGGCGGCATCGCGAACGGGTATTCGAAGCTCGGAACGGTGAGCTGCAGGTAGGTGTCGGCGAGCCGGACGACCGCGTCGAACAGCGGCCAGGGCGGCGCGGCCAGGCCGAGCTCCGCCAGAACGGCGGCGAGGCTCAGCCCGACCGGCCGATCGACCGCCGCATCGTAGGCCTCGGCGATCCGCCCATAGGCCGTCTCCTGCTCCGGTGACTCCGCCGGCGGGAGGCCCATGAACGCCGGGGCTTTGTCGGGGCGTGTGCAGTGGAGGAACGAGGTGCCGCACAGGACGACGGCGGGCCGCTCCGCGCGCGGCCCGAGCAGCAGCGGCAGGGCGCCGAAGTACATGTCGTCACCGATCACCACCGCGGCGGGAAAGGCCCGCAGCGCCTCGCGCAGGCCCCGGTACTGGTCGGGGATCCGATCGACGAAGATCCGCTCCATGGCGACGCGCAGCCAATCCAGCCCGGGCGGGATCTGAGCCAGTTCGGGCACGACGGCGCGGAGGTCGCGACCGTCGAAATCCGCCTTGCCCGGCAGGGCCATGAAGCGGGCACCCGCCGCGGTGATGCGGTCGCGGAAGGAGGAGCCCGACAGGACCATGACGTCGTGGCCGTCATCGACCAGCATGCGGGCGATAGCCAGAAGGGGGTTGAGATGCCCGGTGGCGGGCGTCGAGCAGAGGAGGACCTTCATCGCATGTCCTATCTGTGAGGAGGAAAGGGGGCGCCGCACGATCGCCGCGAGGCCCGGGAGCCAGGCTGGGCGCGGCCTGTTACGGCGCGGCTGCGGAGCGCGGCCGAAACGGTTACGGCTGAAACGGGGGTGGGCAGCCGCTAGGCGGCGACCCGCAGCGCATCGATGCGGCGGATGCCGCTGTGGCCCTGGATGACCGGCATCGCGCCTGTCAGGCGCAGGTCAGGGGCGAGGCGCATCAGGGCGCCCAGGCCCTCTTCCAGCTCGATTCGGGCCAGGGCCTCGCCGATGCACCGGTGCGCGCCGCCGCCGAAGATCGGATGCAGGCGCGGAAGGTCGGCGCGCCGGATGTCGAACGTGTCGGGATGCGCGTAGACCGCTTTGTCCCGCAGCGCCGACAGCGTCGAGAGCAGGATCATGCTCCCGGCCGGCATGACATGCCCGTCGAGCGCAATATCCTCCCGGGCGACCCGTCCGGCGGAGCCGACGCTCGGCTCGTACCGGAGCGACTCGGCCACCGCGGCCGGGATCAGGCCGGGATCGTCGCGCACCGCCGCCCATTGCTCGGGATGCTGCAGCAGCAGCGCCACCTGCATCGCGCCGGCGACCCGGGTCGTGTCGGTGCCGCCGATGATCATCTGCACGAGCTGGACGACCACCTCCTGCGGCGTGAGTTCGCCCGCCGCATCGGCCTCCGCCAGGAAGCGGGACAGGAAATCGTCCTGGGGCGACGACCGGCGCGCCTCGAGGATCGCGCGCACGTAATCCTGCAGCGCGAGCGCCGCCGCCTCGAGATCCGGGATGTCCTCCGGTCCGAAAGTGAAGCTCAGCACCCGGGAGACCTCGTAGGCGAGCCGCGTGAAGCGCGGGATGTCATCGCGCGGCAGGCCGAGGATGTCGGCGATGGTCTGGGCCGGGATCAGGGCGGTGTAGCGCGCGACGAGGTCGACCGCGTCCTCCGCCAGCACGTCCCGGACGAGGCTCTCCGCGGCCGCGCGGATCCGGGGGCGCAAGCCTTCGATCATCCGGGCCGCGAAGGTGCGGGTGAAGGGCGAGCGGCGCCGGCGATGGATGGCTCCGTTGGCGGTGAGCATCCCGTGCGCGAAGATGTCGAACAGCCTGCCTTCCGGGATCCCGCGCGTCTCCGGATAGAGCGTCTCCGTCGCCTGGGCGCGGGGGTCGCGCATCAGCAGGTCGACATCGCGGGCACGGAGCACGAGGAAGCCCGCGACCTCGTGGCCGACGAGGGGCAAGCGGGGCCGCCAGACGCGGAACACGCCGTGCGGATCGGCCTCCAGCTCCGCCACCGTCAGCGTCGGGACGCCGTCCGGAAGCTCGGACCGGCTGCCGTGACGCGTCGGGTCATCGGTTCCGTTCATCTGTCATCCTCGCTGCTGTGATGCGCGAGAACTCTCGGAAGCCCGAGCTACAGGATGATTTCGGAAGCTCGGCCGACGGTTACGATCATAACATTCGGCGCGCCGAAAGGCACGAGCCGAAGAGGCGGCTTCCTGAAGGGCCATTCGCCCGGATTGTGCGCAAGGACACGTCCGCTGCGCTGCGTTTCGCGCGTCGGGTATTCCGAAATCATGCCGTAACCCGGCCGATCGAGAAGGTCTCCGCTTCACAGAAGGAGAAGTCCTCATGGTTGAAGGGTGGGCGAATACGGACGACGTCTTCGAGACGTTGCTGAGGCGGACGATCACCGAGTCCGTGATCGGCGGTTTGGATCACGGGGTCGCGCGTGACGAAGACCTGGTCCACCGCCTGCGGCATTACGAGCGGCGTGCGCGCGCGGAGCAGCTGAGCTCCCAGACCCTCCAGGTCATCACATCGGCGCGCCGTCTTCTGGGCGATCGGCCCGGGCAGGACGGGATCGGTGACGGCAGAGCGCGGTGACGCCCGATCGGTACGCGCTGGCGGCGCTGTCGGTCCGGTTGCGGCAGCGTCTCCGCACCACGTGTGGCTCGGAGATCTCTCACGGAGGCAGGTTTGCGGAGCCGCACGTGTGCCGCCTGCATCACCCCCGCGCGGGATCTGCGATCCCAAACTCGTTCCCACACGCGCGAGCGATCCCGGGCAGGCCCGGGACGCCAGGTTAGGAGAGGGCGTCGCGCCGCTGCGGAGACGAGGCGTTGAACGGCCATCGCTGTGCGGCGCGTGAGCCGGGCGGGCCGGTCCGCGCCGGCACAGGAACCGCGTCTTCCGCCAGGCGCGGCTATCGCCCGCGGGTCCTCAGGCCGACCGCCAGGAAGCGCTCGATCATCGGGTTGACCTGCTCGGCCACCTCGATCGTGTTGAAGTGGCCCGCGAGCAGCGTCTTGGCGGTGACGAGCTGCGGGCAGAGTTCGCGCAGCCGGTCGAGGTCGCGCGCCGCCTCGACCAGGGGCACGTCCGCCGAGATGTAGGCCATGGGGATCCGGCAGGCACGCGCTGCCGGCACCGGATCGTGGTGCCGGATCATGTCGCGGAGCGCCGAAGAGGCCACATGCTGCGGTGTCTTCAGGCAGGGGCCGAGGACGAACGTGTCGAACAGCGCCTGCCGCCGCGCCGGGTGGTCGTAGTCGCAGCCGATCGCCCAGGCCATCTCGCGCACGACCGCCCGGTAATCCGGGCCGCCGACGCCCGCCAGCAGCCCCTCGATCTCGGGGCTGCCGGCTGCGTCCGGTGACGGCAGGACGATCGTGTCGATCATCACGAGACCGGCGGCGAGCGCCGGATGGCGGCCGCACAGCTCGAGGGCCACCGCGCCGCCGAGGCTGTGGCCGATGACGACCGGCTTCACCAGGCCCAGGGTCCGGCATTGCCACGCGATGTCGTCGGCGAAGCCCGCCATCGTGTAGTCCTGCTCCGGCGCATCGCTGGCGCCGTGACCGCGCAGGTCCACCGCCACGACGCGGCGGGTCTTCGCGAAGTGCCGGATCTGCGGCGTGAAGATGCCGTGATCGCCGGTCCAGCCGTTGATCAACAGCAGCGGTTGCCCCTCGGGCGTGAGCGGTCCGGCCTCGATATGGGCGAGCTTGGCGCCGTCGCGCGTCAGGTGGACGGGCTGCCACGGGGGCGGGTCGAACATCATGCGGTTTCTCCGTGTTGGGGGGAGGGGGTTGAGAGGGGCGATCGCCGGTCGGCCGGCCGCGTGAGGCCGGCTTGGGCAGCGGTCGCGGCGAGGCTGCATCCGAGCATCACGGCGGCCATCGACAGGGCGGACCGCCCGTCGAAGAACCGGGCCACGAGGTCGCTCGCGAGGGCCGCGCCGCCCATCTGCAGGAAGACCGCGACGGCGCTCGCCGCGCCCGCCGCGTCCGGGCTGAGTTCCGTGGCGCCGTGCATGGCGTTCGGCGAGACGAGGCCGAAGGCCAGGGCGACACAGACCATCGCGGCGATCACCGGCGGGGCCGCGGGAGGCCAGGCCAGGGCGGCACCGAGGAGGAGCGCCGCGGCGGTCGTCGCCAGGGCGAGACCGGCGCCGATCACCCGAGACGGGTCGATGCTCCAGGCCGCGAGGCGGCCGTTCAGGAACGCGCCGCTCATCACCGACAGGGAGCTCGCCCCGAAGACCAGCCCGTAGGTCAGCGGACGGAAGCCGAGGGCGTCGATGAACACCAGCGCCGAGCCGGTGATGTAGGCGAAGACCGCGCCCGCCGCCGCGGCGTTGCACAGGGCGTAGCCGAGGAAGGCCCGGCTCGCCAGGATCCGGCCGTAGCCGCGCAGGATCCCGGTCGCCGCCGGCCCAGGCGCCGCGACGCGCCGCAGGGGCTCGTCGATGTGCCGGATCGCCGCCAGCGCCACCAGGGCGGCGGCGATCGGCGCGGCGTGGATCAGGCGCCAGCCGCCGAGATCCATCAGCCCTGCGCCCACCGTCGGGGCCAGCATCGGCACCACGTTGATCGTGAGGACGACGAACGACATCCGGGTGCGCGCCGCCTCGCCCTCGAACAGGTCGCGCACCATCGCGAGGACCGCCATGCCCGGGCCTGCGGCGCCGATGCCCTGGAGGGTCCGGAACAGCAGGAAGTCCGGCAGCGTCCGGGCCGCGCCGCAGCCGAGGCTGCCGCCGATCAGGAGGAGGCAGCCGCAGGCGATGGCGGGCTTGCGGCCCAGCCGGTCCGAGGCCGGACCGTAGACCAGCAGCGCGCCCCCGAGGCCGAGCAGGTAGGCGCCGATGGCCGCGCCCATCGCGGAGGGCGGGACATTGAGCGCGGCGGCCGTGTCCGACAGGCTCGGCAGGATCATGTCGATCCCGAAGGTGGGGAGCGCCGCCAGCAGCCCGAGCAGCGCCGAGAAGGCGGCCGAGCCGGCGCGGATTCGGGGATGCGCCGGCACGGCGGCGGCCCGGATCAGGCCCAATGCCGATCTCCGGCCCGGACGGCGCCCCGATGCGACGCCGTCATCCCCTCGATCTCGCGGACGAGCCCGGCCGCGTCGAGATCCGCCCGCACGGCCGCGCCGAGGGCCCTGGCGGCGGTGCGGAAACCCGGTTCCGCCAGAATCCGGCGGGCGGCCGCTGCGATCTCGGCCTCGCTCGCCCCGGCGGCCAGGTGCAGACCGGCGCCGCGCAGGGCGATGCGGGCGGCGTTGTCGGCCTGGTCGCGGGCGAGCGGGATCACCAGCAGCGGCGCGCCGTGCAGAAGTGCCCGGCTGACGGTGCCGTGACCGCCCTGGCACACCACCAGATCGGCTTCCGCCATGAGGGCGTCATGGGAGGCGGCCGCCACGACCCGGATGGAGTCCGGGGCGGCGAGGTCCTTCGCCCCGACATGGGGGCCGGTGGTCAGGACGGTCTGGGCCTCCACCGTCCCGAGCGCCCGCGCGACCCGCCGCAGGAGGTCGGTCTGGTTCTGCGCGCCGGTGCTGCCGGCGACGAGGATCCGCGGCCGGCGCGCCTCGGGCCATGCGGTCAGCGCCCCGCGGCACCAGCCCGGCTCGTCGAGCAGGGGGCCGATGTAGCGGTAATTGGCGGGAAGCGCCTCGGTGTCGAAATCGAAGGTGCGGCTGACGGCCAGGAGGACGCGGTCGGCGCGCTCGAAATGGGCGAACGCGCTGGCGACCGGCGGCAGCCCGAAGGCACGCCGCGCGGCATTGAGCGCCGGCCGACCCTGCTCCATCGCCGACACGATCGCGTCGGTTGCCGCGTCCACTACGGCCCGCTCCTCGGCATTCCGCGGCGGCGCCAGGCCGCTCGCGGCGGGCGGCATGCCGGGCAGCGGGCGGATGCTGATATGCGGCGACAGGACCGCGTGCGGCAGGTTGGCCGCCTCGGCCGCCAGGGCGCAGCCGGGCAGCAGATCGAGGCTCAGGACGGCGTCGGTGGGAAGGCGGCGGATCTCGTCGAGCGTGTCGGCCGCGTAGGTCCCCGCCGGCGCGAACATGGTCTGGCGCAGCCAATCGGCCAGATCCGAGAAGTCGGCCGGGTCGGCATCGGTCCCGGTCGGCGCCCGGCGCCACCCGATGAACGGGAAGCCCGCCGCCTCGACCTCGCCGCGCATCGAAGGGTCGGCCATGACGCGCGGTCGGTGCCCCGCCCGGTGCAGTTGCCGGGCCGCCGTCAGCACGGGGCTGAGATTGCCCGTGGTTCCCCACGAGATGCAGAGGACATGGAGCGACATGGATCGCGTTTCCCAATCTGATCGCGCGTGCAGGCGCAACGTTAGGTCAGTAGTCGGAGGATTTTTCCGGGATCGGTTTAGTTTTTTGATCAGAAAACATTGAGATATTTAAAAACCGAGAGATTCGTAGCCAGGTATATCGGATAATTACATCACTAAATCTTGGTATGTCTGCTTATATTGCGCAGGAAGTCGACATAATCCGGATGTATATTGTGGATGCAGCCGCCGTAGGCGAAGCTGACCACCAATCCCTCCAGCAGCCACCGACTGAGGCCGCGACGCGCCGATCGGCCACCCGCGACGGATGCTGAAGCCGGGCCGGCCCGCTCCCGCGACCGAAATCCCGCTCGTTCCGCAAGATCAGCAGCGAGTGTCTCGCGCGCTGATCCTGACGTGAGCAGGTATCTTCCGCCATGTCGGCGAACATCGGGGATTGCGGCGTCGGCCATGGTCGCCTCTCTATTGCGAGAGGATGATCATGGTATTTGCAAATTACACCCCTATTTCCGGTCGCATAGGTTCCGGTTACAACCGTAACAGAGCCAATTTCCTCTAGCCGGAAGAGCCATGTCCGGTGCGAATGCTCGTATTGTGCTGCCCCGCACAATATGAAGGGCGCAATCCTTTGGGGGGCGTGGTATCAGCTCGGCCGTGCAAGGCCCGACGTCCGGACGCGCCTCGATGGGCCGCCGGGATGGGTCGGCGATGGATGCGGAGGTCTCCCGGTCGGCGGTGTCTCCCGACCCGGGCGGCGCTCACGCGCCCCGAGCCGGCGCATCGAGATCGTGCCGTCGCGGCAGGCTGCCGCGAACCGGAGGTGGCCATGATCGAACCCAGTCTGGATCGGGGTCAGGGTCGGAGCGCGCGTCCCGGCGCGACGCGCATCCTCCTCATCGAGGACGATGCCGGCATGCAGCGCATCGTCTCGGACCATTTTGCCGACCACGACGTCGACGTCACCCCGGCGATCAACCGGGCGGAGGCGGAGAAGCGGCTCGCGGAGGATGATTTCGACCTCGTTGTGCTCGACCTGCGGCTGGGCTCGGAGAACGGTCTCGACCTGCTGCGCGACCTGCGCGCCCGGAGCGACCTGCCGGTGATTATCACCACCGGCCACCGCCGGGACGAGATCGACCGGGTGATCGGCCTCGAACTCGGCGCCGACGATTACCTCGTCAAACCCTACGGGCTGCGCGAGCTGCTCGCGCGGGTGCGGGTCATCCTGCGCCGGGCCGAGGTCGCGCCCGCCCCGGCCCGGGTTCAGGATTCCCATCGCAGCCGCTTCGACGGCTGGGTGCTCGACCGGCGCCGGAGGCGACTTGCCAACCCCGCCGGCGCGGATGTCGCGCTGAGCAAGGGCGAGTACGCCCTGCTGGTGGCCTTCCTCGACGCGCCCCAGCGCCCGCTGAGCCGCGAGCAGCTCCTGCAGGCCACGCGCGTCCACGAGGACGTGTTCGACCGCAGCATCGACGTCCAGATCCTGCGGCTGCGCCGCAAGCTGGAGGCGGACCCGAGCGCGCCGCGCCTGATCGTCACCGAGCGCGGCATCGGCTACGTCTTCGCCGCGCCGGTCGAGAAGCTGTAGCCGTGGCCCCACCGCGCCTCGCCCGTTCCCGCGCGGCGGCTCTCGCGGCCGGCCTCGTTGGCAGCGCCCTGGCCATCCTGCCGCCTCTCGCCCAGGAGCAGCCGGTCGGCAGCCCGCTGACCGCCGACGCCGTGGAAGCGCTGGACGTCATCACGCCCGTCCCGAGCAGCCTCGGGGCGGATCCCGACCGGGTCGCCCTGGGCCGGATGCTGTTTTCCGACACCCGGCTGTCGCGCCGGGGCGACCGGGCCTGCATCAGCTGCCACGACATCCGCAGCAACGGGGCGAGCGCCGTCGCCCGGAACCTCACCACCGATGGCACGCCGGTGCCGCGCAACACGCCCACGGCCTTCAACGCGGCGCTGAGCTTCCGTTTGGGCTGGGCCGGCGACATCCCGACCCTGCACGATCAGGCCGAACTCGCCCTAACGCGGGCGGAATTCCTGGGCGGCTCCTGGCCCCGGATCCTCGACACGGTCCACGGCGACCCGGTGCTCGCCGCGCTCTTCCAGGCCGCCTACGGCCACGCGGCCGACCGGGAGGCGGTGATCGACGCGATCAACAGCTTCGAGCGCAGCCTGCTCACCCCGGACAGCCGCTTCGACCGCTGGCTGCGCGGCGACGTCGACGCCATCACCCAGGCGGAGCGGGCGGGCTACGCCCTGTTCCGGGGGATCGGCTGCGCGGCCTGCCACCAGGGCGTCAATGTCGGCGGCAACCTGTTCGAGAAGGTCGGGATCTTCGTCACGATCCCCAACAAGTCCGCCGAGGTGCTGCGGGTGCCGAGCCTGCGCAACGTCGCGGTCACGGCGCCGTACTTCGACGATGGCGGCGTCGCCACGCTCCCCGAGGCGGTGCGGCTCATGGCCCGGGCGCAGCTCGGCCGGGAGCTGACGGCGTCGCAGACCGCCTCGATCGTGGCGTTCCTCGGGACGCTCACCGGCTCCTATGCGGGACGCCCGCTCACGGCTCCGAACGCGCCCGGCGCCGCGCCGCAGCCATGAGGCTGACCGTGCAGGCCGCCGTGCTCGGCGTGCTCTTGGCCGGGCTGCTCACGTGGCTCATGATCAACGGCAAGGGCGAGATGGACGCCGCCTACGTGCAGACCCAGCGCACGACCGACGCCCTCGCGCTCGCCGAATCCCGGATGCAGCACGACGTGCTCCGGGCGCGGACCGGGCTCCTGCGCAATTACGATCAGATCGTGGCCCATCTCCGGGAGATGCAGGCGGCGCTCGCCGGCATACGGGCGGCGAGCGGGCCGGACGACGGCGAGGTGCGCGCCCTCGCCGAGGCGATCAACCGGGAGGCGCAGATGGTCGAGCGCTTCAAGACCGGCAACGCCCTCGTGCAGAACTCGATCGCCTATTTCGACTCCCTCAGCGACCGCCTGTCCGAGCCGGACATCGACCCCTGGCTCGCCCGCGCGGTCGCCGCCCTTCAGATCCGGGTCTCGGAACTCGCCCGCGAATCCAGCCCCAGGCGCCTCGACGACATCCGCGCCCGGCTCGACGCCCTGGCGGCGGTCAGCCATCCGGCGGATCGGGGGGCGGACATCGCCGCCATCGTCCTGCACGGGCGTCAGCTCCTCGACCTGCTGCCGCAGGTCGACACCGTCACCCGCTCCCTGCCGGCCTCGTCGAGCGAGGCGGCGCGGCAGGCTTTCCTGGAGGCCCGCCGCGCCGCGAAGGATGAGCGGCAGGGGCGCGCCGACGGGTTCCGCCTCGCGCTCTACGCAGCGGCCCTCGCCCTGGTGGCGCTTGTCGTCCGCGTGGGCCTGCTGATGCGGGCGGGGACCCTCGTCCTGCGCCGGACGGTCGCTTTCCAGTTCGTCGTCGCTCAGGCGGCCAACCGCTTCCTGGCGAGCCAGCCGGACGAAATCTCCGCGTGCATCGGCGAGGTTCTCGCCATGATCGGGGAAGGGTTGGGCGTGGACCACAGCTACGTCCTGATGCTCGACGGGACCGAAGCGGTCTATCTGTGGAGCCGGCCCGGCCGGCCGCAGCCCCGCGACTGGCCCGAGGCGCAGCGCGCCCTGATCCCCGCCATTCTCGCCGCGCCCGACGATCACTTCTTCGTCGAGACCGGAGAGGGGACCGGACCGCCGGCCCTGCTGCAGGTCCTGGCCGCGCGTGGCGTCCTTTCATGGACCTGCGCGCGGCTTCGGCGCGGGGAGCGCGTCGTCGGCGTGATGTGCTTCGAGCGCACCAGCGCGCGGCCGGCCTGGCTGCAGCACTCGCGCGGCCTGCTGCAGATCGGGGCCGACAGCTTCGGAGCCGCCCTGGAGCGTCAGCATGTCTGGGCCGAGCGCCGCGAGATCGAGGCGACCCTCCGGCGCGCGCAGCGCCTCGAAGCGATCGGGATCTTCGCCAGCGGCGTGGCGCACAACATCAACAACGTGCTCAACGTCATGCTCGGCCATGCCGAGATCGCCGCCGACGCCCTGCCGGCCGACCCGCACCGGGCCGCCCGGCAGATCAATCTGCTGGTTCAGGCGGGGGGCCGCGCGCACGAGATCGCGGGGCAGATTCTCGACTACGGTCGTCGGGGCGGTGCGACGCAGAGCACGAGCGCCGTCGATGCGATCGTCGCCGAGACGGTCGCCCAGATCCGGGCCTCGACCGCCGAACGGGCCGCGATCCGCCTGACCGGGGCTGCCCAAGGTGCGGTCGTCGACGGCGAGCCGGCGCAGCTGCAGCAGGTGGTCCATAACCTGATCCGCAACGCCATCCAGGCTTCCGACCCGGGCAAGGCGATCGACGTGCAGCTCGAACGCGTCCGCCTGTCCGAGGGGAGGACGCTCTCGCACGGTGAGCTATCCCCCGGCGAACACGTCCGGATCCGCGTGGCCGATACCGGCCGCGGGATGGACGAGGCCACGCTCGCGCGGATCTTCGAACCGTTCTTCACCACCCGTCCGGCCGGCACCGGCCTCGGGCTCGCCACCGCCTTCGAGTTTGTCCAGGAACAGGACGGCGCCTTCCATGTTCGCAGTGCGCAGGGGGTGGGCAGCGTGTTCGAGGTGTGGTTGCCCGTACGCCCGCAGACCGAGCCCGGTGTCCAGGCCGCCGGCGGCACCGTGATGATCGTCGGCGGTGCGCGCGCCGCGGTGCAGGAGGATGAAGAGACGCTCGCGGCCTTGGGCTACGAGCCGATCGGCTACACGGACCCGGAAGCGGCGCTGACGGCCCTGCGCGCGGAGCCAGGGCGCTTCGATCTGCTGATCGTCGAGAACCGGCCGTCGGGCCCTTTGGGCCTCGCCTTCGCCCGCCGCGCCGCCCGGATCGTGGATCGTCCGATCGTGCTCTCGCTCTCGGCTGCGGACACGGTCAGGCCGGAGGTTCTCTCAGCCATCCCGATTGTCGACGTGGCCCGCCGACCATGGCGTTCGACCGCCCTAGCACTCACGCTGCGGCGACATCTGGGCTCCGAGACGCGCGGCGCATCGCCTCGGCGCAAGGCGGTCGAGAACCGGGCGGCGTCGCGGTAGCGGTTGCTGACGGAGTCTCGCATCCGGTTCGCAGATTGAAAACGACCGCGGCAAGCTGCCATGCGTCAGGTCATCGACGCGGATCGACCATCCACACCCGCCAGCCTCTAGCAACGCCCTCGAAACGTCGGCGGCCGTGAATGCATAATTCTTGCATCCGGCGAGCGTCGAGCCTCCTCTCGACCTCCACGCTCGCTCCGAGGCCATTCCCCCCAGACTGAGGGGCGGGCGTGGGTGCCCGACCGGGCATCGCGTCTCTGCATAGGTGAGAGACCGGCACTCAGATCGTCCATCGTGCCGGCCGGTCGGATAGGTGCCGCTCGCCACGCCCGCCTGATGATTCCTCCGGATGACCCAGGCGGGCTTGGCTGTGCGATCCGTACCCCGCCATCCGGATGACGGGTGCGCGCCTGCCGGAAGAGGAATTCCTTAAAGTCTGCGGGCGCAACCTCGCCGTTTCGACGCTCTTGCGGGCGTTCAGCCTGGGCGCCGGGGCACCTGCCATGACCATCCTGAGTCTGTTCTGCCTGCTCTCGGGTGTGGTGCTGGCCGGTCTGGCTCCGCGCCGCTCGGTTCAGCAGGCCGCTCTGGAGAGCGCGGGCGGCGGCCTCTTCGTGCTCGGCCTCGTCATCATCGGCGCAGGCCTGCCCCTGTTCCGGTAGCCGGCCCGCCCCGCATCACGGCCCGTGCACTCCAGGCTTATCCGATGCCGGATCGAGGGATGTTCGCTCGAAAAGCGCCGCTATGGTGCGCTGAAATCCAACGCGTTATTTTTTTCGTTCGCGTAAATCCGGAGTCAATCTTCGTCCGTGGCGGCCGACCGGGCAGCGATTCGTGAACAGCGTGGCGCCGGCCTCGCCACCGCGGCGGACTTGATCGTCCAGACCGTCCTCGACACGCGGTGCCGGCCGTATCTCGACGCTTTCGCGAGCCCCCGGCCTCGTCATCAAGGCCGCGCTCAGCCTCGCCTTCGCGACGCGACAGGCGCCTCTTTGCAGGCACCCTCATCACCGCCATCCCGGACGGCCGCGACATCGGACCGGACGTCGTCCAGCGCGCAGCGGACGCGTTCCATGGCCGTCGCGACCATCTCGGCCGGGTATGGGGCCGCCGGGTCCTGCGCATCCTGGCAGAAGCTGTCCACCAGGTAG
The DNA here is from genome assembly GCF_017833295.1 of Methylobacterium sp. PvR107. Classification (NCBI taxonomy): domain Bacteria; kingdom Pseudomonadati; phylum Pseudomonadota; class Alphaproteobacteria; order Hyphomicrobiales; family Methylobacteriaceae; genus Methylobacterium; species Methylobacterium sp. PvR107. Next base: position 2,695,124 of record NZ_JAFIBW010000001.1, on the reverse strand, counting down.
GGCATCATCTTGTCGTGAAGCACCGCGTAGGCGCCAGGATTGGACAATTCGTAGACCACCGCCAGGGCGTGATACGCCCGGACAAGGACCTCGAGCGCGACATCGTCGCCTTGCGCGTTTCGGTCACAATCATCGCCGTCCATCATCACGCTTAAGAATTTATTGCCGTCCTTCCACCGGGTAACATGCCCTATTAAGACTGTCGATACTTTCGGTGAAGTCAATCGCGGAACCCATAGTCACGTTCCCGTTCTCCAGATTATCGTAAATAGACCGCAATATTAGATGATTTTGGCGGCCGATGCCAAATAATGATTTGATCACGTCCGTGCCGGGACGGTCGAGCCAACGTTGCGATCCTGTTCTCCGCCTCGGCGAGGACGCTGCTCGCGAGAAGATTTGCGCGTTCGACCGTGTCGGCGGGCGCGTTTCGCTCCCGCTCGTTTCCTCAACGATGCGGACATTCTCTTGGACGAAGGTGCGAATCTTCTGCTGGACCTCGCTGAACGCGCCCGGACGCGCCGTCCCATCGAGCAGGGCCAGGGCTCGATAGGCGCGACCGACCATGTCGCGCGCCAAACTCGTACGCGTCGCTGCGTTTGCCGACCCTCCGGGCGGCATGGCGCGCCTCGCCGTCAGGATGATCTGACGGACCTGGCACGTTCTCCGCCACGACGCGCATTGTCCCGGCGGCCCTCCAGCATGACGACGCTCGTCACGTGCGGCGGTTGGCGCGGGCGGCGGGATGGTCGGTAATCCAGGGTCTGTCAAACGGCCCTGACACGGGAGCACGTGGCCCTTGCCCCAGCAGGTGCCGGACAAATCGGCGCTCCTGGGACATCGCGGACTTGTCGGATGCCTGACGCTCGCACGCACCCGTCGTCGATTCCACATGCTCTGCTGTAGTCTCGCGCGTTCAAGCCGATTATCGACACGCGCACGGGGCCGGCCGCGCGCGGTGCGCCCAAGTCCAGGAGAGTCGTGACTGTGCCCGAGAGTACCCCGCGTCCCGTGATGCTCGTGATCCTCGACGGCTGGGGAATCCGGGACGCGGTCGCCGACAACGCTGTTCATCAAGCCAGGACGCCGGTTTTCGACGCGCTGATGCGGGAGCACCCGCGGGCGCAGCTGCGCACCTTCGGCGCCGATGTCGGCCTGCCCGAGGGACAGATGGGCAATTCGGAGGTCGGCCACCTCAATATCGGCGCGGGCCGCGTGGTCCTGCAGGACCTGCCGCGCATCGATTCCGCCGTCGCGGACGGCTCGCTGGCCACCAACCCGGTCCTTATCCGCTTCGTCGAGGCCCTCCGTGCGTCGGGCGGTACCTGCCACCTCGTCGGCCTGCTCTCTCCGGGCGGCGTCCATGCCCACCAGGACCACGCGGTGGCGTTGGGGCGCGTGCTGACCGCGGCCGGCATCCCGGTCCGTCTGCACGGGTTCACCGACGGACGCGACATGCCGCCCCGCTCGGCCGCCACCTGCATCGCCGCCGTGGAACCCGCGCTGCCCAAAGGCATGCGGATCGCGACCCTGTGCGGCCGCTACTTCGGGATGGACCGCGACCGGCGCTGGGAGCGGGTCCAGACCGCCTACGACGCCTTGGTCGACGCGCGCGGGACCCGCTTCGCCCGGGCCGGGCAGGCGGTCGCTGCGTCCTACGCGCAGGACGTCTCCGACGAGTTCATGCGACCCGCCATCATCGGCGACTATGCCGGGATGCGGGACGGCGACGGCATCCTGAGCTTCAACTTCCGCGCGGACCGGACCCGGCAGATCCTGGAGGCGCTTCTCGACCCGGATTTCGCGGGCTTTGCCCGCGGACGGACCGTCCGGTTCGCAGCCGCCCTCGGGATTGTGCAGTACAGCGTCGAGATCGACGCCTTCGCCGAGACCCTGTTCGGGCCGCTCGACCTGCCGAACGGGCTGGGCGAGACCGTGTCGCGGGCCGGGCGCACGCAGCTGCGCATGGCCGAGACCGAGAAATACCCCCACGTCACCTACTTCATGAACGGCGGCCGCGAGGTGCCCTTTGCGGGCCAGGATGCGGTTCTGGTGCCCTCGCCGAAGGTCGCGACCTACGATCTGCAGCCGGAGATGTCGGCGCCCGAACTCACCGACCGGGCCGTGGAGGCGATCGGCTCGGGCCGCTACGACCTGATCATCCTGAACTTCGCCAATCCCGACATGGTCGGCCATACCGGCATCCTCGCCGCCGCCGTGACGGCGGTGGAGACCGTCGACGCCTGCCTGGGCCGGGTGGTCGACGCGGTGACCAAGCAGGGCGGCGCCCTCCTCGTGACCGCCGACCACGGCAATTGCGAGATGATGCGCGATCCGGAGACCGGCGAGCCCCACACCGCCCACACCCTCAGCCCGGTTCCGGCGATCCTGGTCGGCCGGGCGGGGACGTCCCTGGCCGACGGCCGGCTGGCGGACGTGGCGCCGACGCTCCTCGACCTGATGGGCCTTGACCAGCCGGCCGAGATGACCGGGCGATCGCTGATCCGGATATCGGGCGGTCGCTGAAGGTCGGGTCGGCGGCACGCGGCCTGCAGCGCCCAGCCTGCCATGCGTGAGCCCCCTGGGAGACGTCCCGCCATGAACCCGGTCCGTCCCAGAGCGGTGCGAGGTCGTCGTGCGTCTGACCGATCGTAGGACATGATCGCCCGGCACAGCCTGATCTATGTCGGCTCGCGCGGCTTCGCGGCCGCCCTGAACATGGCCTCCGTGGCGGTGTTCACGCGGCTCGCGCCCGTGGAGAGCTACGGCACCTACCTGTACGTCCTGTCCTGGGCGCTGGTGCTCTACGGGGCGACCTGCCAGTGGCCGAAATTCGCGTTCTTCGCCCTGTACGACGAGGCGCGCGAGCCCGCGCAGGTCGGCACCGTGGTGCGGATCCTGGGGGGCACGCTGCTGCTCGCCGGCCTCGGCAGCGCCCTGGCCGCCGGCCTCGGGCTGATTCCGGCCCGGATGGCCGCCGCGATCCTGGCCCTGGCCTTCGGCACGACCCTGTTCGAGGGCTCGACCGAGATCGCGCGCACGCGCCTGCAGGCCGGGGCCGTGGCGGCCTCGGTGATGAGCCGGGCGGTTCTGATCCTCGGCCTCGGCAGCGCGGCTCTGCACCTTTCGGCCGACCCGCTGCACCTCGCCTTCGCGGTGGCCGCCGCCAATGCCCTCGCGGCGCTTCCGGCCGCCGCCACCATCGCGCCGATGATGCCAGGCCGCGGCAGCCGGGCCGAGGCCCTGCGCCTGTTCGCCTATGGCTGGCCGCTGGTGCTCTCCTTCGGGACGGCGGCGCTCGCCCAGAGCCTCGACCGGCTGATCATCGCCCACACGGTGGGGCCGGCGGGGCTCGGCGCCTACGGCGCCCTCGCCGACTTCCTGCGGCAGAGCTTCATCGTGTTCGGCGAGGCGATCGCCCTGTCGCTGATCTCGATCGCCAAGCGCGATGCCCGCGCGGGCGGCGTGGCGGCGGCGGCGCGGGTGCTGAGCGATGCCGCCCGGGCCATGACGCTGATCGCCGCCTTCGGAGCCGTGTTCTTCCTCTGCTTCGACGACATCGTGGTCGCGGTGCTCCTCGGGCCCGATTACCGGGCCGAGGCACAGCAGCTCGCCCCGGTGCTGGTCCTGGCGAGCATCCTGATGATGTTCCGCGCCTACTACTTCGGGCAGGTGATCTACTTCACCCGGACCAGCCGGCTCGAGGCGGCCGCCGCCTTCGCAACCCTGGCGGCCGTGGCCGTCCTCTCGCTCCTGCTGATCCCGGCGCTCGGCGCCACCGGGGCGGCCCTCGCCTTCGCGGGCGGGCAGAGCGCGGCCTGCCTCGTCCTGGTGCTCGGCGCCCGTCGGGCCGGCACGACGATGCCGCTGCCGCTCGCCGACATGGCGGGGATCGTCGGGATCGCGCTCGCCTGCGGCGCCGTGATGGCCGGGATCGGCCTGATGCCGGGCGGGCTGATGGTCCCCGGGCAGGGGCTGCGCATGGTCCTCCTTGCGGCCGCCGCAGGGGCGACCGCGTGGCGCTACGACGTGCTCGGCTTCGCCGGCGCGATCCGCCACCGACTCGCCGCCTGACGGGGCGCCATGCCGGATACCGCGATCCTTGCCTCAGGCCTCGTGGCGGCACTCCGCCCCCTCGACCCGTCGATGCCCTGGATCCCGGCCTGGCGGGCGCTCGCCGCCGCGGCCCTGGTCCGGAACCCGTTCTACGAGGCGGGCTACGCCCTCGCGGCCGGCGCTGCCTTCGGCGCGGGGGTGCGTCTCCTGCTCGTCGCCGACCGGCCCCCCGAGCAGCCGGGGGCGCGGCTCCTCGCGGCTTGGCCGTTCCGGGTCTCGTGGGGGCGCTGGGGGCTGCCGCTGCCGCTGCTGATGGGCTGGACCCACGGCTACTGCCCCTTCGGCGCGCCGCTCCTGGACAGGGCCGACCCGGCGGGGGCCCTGGCGGCGCTGCTCGCCGCCCCGGGGGCGCTCGGCCTGCCGCCGCGGCTTTACTGGCCGAACGCACCCGCGGACGGGCCGCTGATGGACCTTCTCGCGGCCTGCAATCCGCGCCGCGCCGCCTACTGGCCCCACGCGCGCGGGCTGCTCGACCTCACGGCGCACGCGCCGGAGGCCCGCACCGCCTATCTCGACCACCTCTCCGGGCCGCGTCGGCGCAAGCTGCGCCGCGCCCGTGCGCTCCTGGAGGCGGACGGCCCGGTCACGTTCGAGATCCTCGACGCACCCGCCGACCTCGGTCCCGCGCTGGATTCCTACGTCGCCCTCGAGGCGGCCGGGTGGAAAGGCCAGGCCGGCACGGGCCTGGGGCAGCGGCCGGAGGAGGTCGCGTTCCTACGCGCCGCCTTGGCCGATCTTGGCGCGGCGGGCGGGGTGCGCGTCGTCCGCCTGCGCCGGGGGGAGCGGACGCTGGCCGCCGCCATCGTGCCGGTCACCGGCGCCGAGGCCTGGGTCCTGAAGATCGCCCACGACGAGGCGCAACCGGAGGCCGCCCCCGGTGTCCAGCTCGTCCATCGCCTGACCGAGGCGGTGCTCTCCGGTGCGTTGGGGATCGACCGGATCGATTCCTGTGCGCCGCCGGACTTGGCCCTCGGCTCCACCTTCTGGACGGAGCGCCGGCCGATCGCTCATCTCCTGGTCGAGGCGGGGCGCGACAAATTGTTTCCGGTGGCCCAACGGCTGGAGCGGGTCCGCGAGCGCGTGGCCCGGGCGCGCCTCACCAGCCGAACCGGGCGATCTGCTCCAGCTTCGCCCGCGTCGCCGCCGCGTCCTGCCCGATGACGGCGATCCGGCCCGACAGGTCGTAGCAGGTCGCGCAGAACGGGAGCTGCAGCAGCGTGAACCCGTCGTCGCGCGCCCGGGCAACGGACGCGATCAGGCAGGGCAGGACCGGCTGATCCGCCGGGGCCGCAAGACAATCCGCCCGGGGGCTGCCGAAGACCGGACGGTTCGGCCAGGTCAGCAGCAGCGTGGTGCCGCCGCGACGGTCGGGTGCCGGGGGCAGAGTGTAGCTGCGCAGGAACAGCGCGCCGGCCGCGAGGACGAGCATCGGCAGGATCAGGGCTGTGCGCATCGCCGGCCTCCCAGCGCCTCAATCGCCTTCGTCGAAGCGGGAGCGATAGAACACCTCCCGGCCGGCGCCGTCGATCACCCGGACCGCCTGGGCCGGCTCGCCCGAACGCTGCGGCACCCGGGCGCGGGCGAACAGGCGCAGCGCCCGCTCCTGCGCGCTCTCCAGGCTGCCGACCCGCACGGAGATCCGCGTCTGGATCTCGTCGGGTTCGGGACCGAGGACTTCGATATGGAAGGTCTCGCGCAAGGTTGTCCGCCTGATCGAGGGGTTTTCAGTTCCGGATCGGAGTGTCCGGCCGAGGCGCGGCATACCACGATCCGCTCCGGGGCCGTCCGTATGCCCAGCGCCAGCCTACCAACACCGTCATCGCGAGCGGAGCGAAGCGACCCAGAGACGCGCCACGAGTTCGATCGTGGGGCTGCCGGATCGCTTCGCTTCGCTCGCAAGGACGGTGCGCGCGGCCGCTCTCGGGCTTGGACCCCTCTCGGAGACAGGCCGGTCCTGAGCGGAAGTCCAATTGCCCCGCAGCCGGTCAGGGCTCTATGACGGCGGTCCCGACCGAGGAGAGATCACCGGAGAACCCGTTGGACCCGCTCAAGGCCGCCGCCGCGACCCTTCTCTGCCTCGCCCTGTTCTGGCTGGCCTTCCGGCTGACGCGCCGGCTGGTCGATCTCGCCATCGCGGGGGGCTATGCCGAGGAGCGGCAGCGGCTGGCCGAAGAGGCGGCTCAGGCCGAGGCTGGCGCCGTGCCACAGGCCTCGGCCATCCTGGCCACCGCGGCGAGCTTGGCCTCGAACAGGGACCAGTCATCCGCCGCGGCGATCGGCGCCCACACGGCTTCGACCTCGTCGATCAGCAGGGTGCAGGGCGCCGCCGCGAAATAGGGATGGTCGAGCCGCGCACCGGCCACCGGCGCGAGCGGCTCCAGCGCGGCCCGCACCGGCGCGAAGGCCTCGGACCGATAGTAGACCGCGGCCGGCCCGGCCTCGGCCCGCGCGGCGCTCGCTACGCCGCCGTACCAGTCGAAGAAGAACCGCTCGAACGGTGCCCGGCTCTCGGCCAGGAACCGCCAGACGGCCGCCACCAGCCGGTCGGTCTCGGGCCGCGGCGCCTCGGCGAGCCCGAGCCGGCGGAACAGGCCGATCGCGAACGCCTCCTGCAGGGCCGGTCCGAAGCCCGAGAGGGCGGCTTCCAGCCGCGCCTGCGGCGCCAGCACCATCAGGCAGTCGGCGAGCCGGGCGAGGTTCCAGAACAGCGCCTCCGGCTGGCGGCCAAAGCTGTAGAGCCCGGTCTCGTCGAAATAGGCCGCGGTGAAGTCCGAGTCGAAATGCGGCAGGAAGCGCCAGGGCCCGTAATCGAAGCTCTCGCCGGTGACATTGATGTTGTCGGTGTTCAGCACCCCGTGGACGAAGCCCGCCGCCGCCCATTGCGCCCCCAGCCGGGCGACCCGGACGACCACGTCCTCCAGGAAGGCAACGCCCCTGTCCTCCAAGCTGTCGCGCCAGAGCTCCGGCCGGTGGGTCTCGATCGTGTGGTCGAGGAGCCGGGCGATGTTGTCGGGTTCGCCCGAGGCCAGGAAACGCTGGAAGCTGCCGATGCGGATATGCCCGTGGGACAGACGGACCAGCACGGAGGACCGCGCCGGCGAGGGCTCGTCGCCGCGCACGAGGTCCTCGCCGGTCTCGATCAGGCTGAAGCTCTTCGAGGTATAGACGCCCAGCGCCTCCAGAAGCGCGGTCGCCAGAACCTCGCGCACGCCGCCCTTCAGCGTGAGCCGGCCGTCGGCGCCGCGCGACCAGGGCGTCGTCCCGCTGCCCTTGGTGCCGAGGTCGAGGAGCCGCCCGTCCGCACGGTCATGGACCTGCGCGAAGAGAAAGCCGCGGCCGTCGCCGAGGTCCGGGTTGTACGCGCGGAACTGGTGGCCGTGGTAGCGTAGGGCCAGCGGGGTCTCGAAGCTGCCGGGCAGGGGCTCGAACCGGCCGAAATGGGCGATCCACTCGGCTTCCGAGAGGCCGCCGAGGCCGACCCGATCCGCCCAGGCCTGGTTGCGATAGCGCAGGATCGTCTCCGGGAACCGGGCGGGGGTGACGCGATCGAAGAAGGCGGGCCCGAGATCGGCGTGGCGTCGCGAGGGCTTGAAGGTGGTGTCGTCCATGCGGCGGCTTGTCTCTCCGGTCGGAAGGTAGATCTCCTCCTACAAAGCCGGCGGAACGGGATCCGTTGCCGATCCTGCCTCTGCAAGCGGGGCCAAGCCCTCCAGCGCAGCGGGACATCCGTCAGCGTGGCGCTACCGGGTTGCCGCGCTGCACGCGCAAGGATGGCGACCGATTGGGAGGCTTCGGTTCTAGATGGCCGCCGCCGGCGGTCCAGCCCCCTGCCGCAGCGCCTCGCCGGCGATCATCGCGGCCGCCACCGCGACGTTCAGCGAGCGCAGACCCGGCCGGATCGGCACCACCACCCGGGCGTCGGCCGCGGCGTGCACCGCGTCCGGCACGCCGGCGGATTCCCGCCCGACCATCAGGCAATCGCCGGGGCGGAAGGCGAAATCCGTATAGGGTCGCGCGCCCGCCGTGGTGGCGAGCACGAGCCGCAGCCCGGCCTCGGACCGCCACGCCTCAAAGGCCGCGAACGAGCGGTGCCGGGTGATCGCCACATGGTCGAGGTAGTCGAGACCGGAGCGGCGCAGGTGCCGGTCCGTGACGTCGAAGCCGGCCGGCTCCACGATCTCCACGGCGAGCCCGAGGCAGGCGGCCATGCGCAGCATCGTGCCGGTGTTCTGGGGGATGTCGGGCTGGTAGAGGGCGAGGCGGAGCATGGCGCCCGCCTTGTGGGCGGCCGGAGCCGTGCCGTCAAAGACCCGCGGCGGCGTCGCGCAGCCGGCAAAGCGCCGTGCCGGTCCCGCGGACCCGCCGAGGACGGGGGAACTTAAGGGCCGCCAGAACCTTAAGGCGGCGCCACCCCGTTCGCGGCCCGACGTCCGAAAGACCTGATCCGATGCGCACCCCGCTCCTCGCCTCGGCCCTGCTGCTGGCAGGGCTCGCCACAGCCTCAGCGCAGAATGCCGGCCCGGACAGCGGCAGCGCCGCGACGCCGGTGCCCGGCCAGCCCGCCACCATGGCCGACAACCTGCGCCCGACCTTCGTGGCCCAGACACCCGACGACATGGTCGCCAGCAAGCTGATCGGCTCGAGCGTCGTCAACGGCGCCAACGAGACGATCGGGCAGATCGCCGATTTCGTCCTCGATCAGAAGGGGGCAGTGAAAGCCTGGATCGTCGGCGTCGGCGGCTTCCTGGGGATCGGCTCGAAATATGTCGCGGTCGATCCCTCCGTGCTCAAGCTCAACCGGACCGACGACAAGACGCTCCAGGCGCGCATCGACACGACCAAGGATCAGCTGCGCGCCGCCCCGGAATACGTCTATCTGGGCAAGGAGCCGCCGAAGGGCGCCGCCCCGGCCGGTCCCGCGGGTGAGCCGGCGACGAAGCCCTGACGGGCCGCGCCAGCCGCGCCAGCCACGTCTGAGGGCCGGCGGCGCCGCGCCGGCTTGCGTCCGTGCGCCGTTCCGTGCTGTGCCAACCGCCGCACGGAGGTCGGAACCGTCACATGCGCCGCGCCCTCATCCCGCTTCTCGCTTTCTGTCTCGGCCTCGTCGGCATCACCGGGGCGGCGGTGTTCGCGTTCATGCCCGACCGGGCGCCGGTGGGTGTGCCCGGCGTCGGCGGCCCGTTCACGCTGATCGACCAGGACGGGCGCACGGTCACCGAGCGCGACTTCACCGGCGCGACCCACCTCGTGTTCTTCGGCTTCACCCATTGCCCGGACGTGTGCCCGACGACCCTGCAGCAGGTCTCGGATGTGCTCGCCGCCCTGGGACCGAAGGCCGAGCAGATGCGCGTCGCCTTCATCACGGTCGATCCCGAGCGCGACGACCCGGCGAGCCTGAAGACCTATCTGTCGAGCTTCGACCCGCGGATCACCGGGCTCACCGGCAGCGCCGAGCAGGTCGCCGCGACCGAGAAGGCCTATCGCGCCTATGCCCGCAAGGTGCCCGGCAAGGACGGCGACTACACGATGGAGCACACCGCCATCGTCTATGTGATGGACGGGCAGAACCGCTTCCTCGGCGCCCTGGACCTGTCGCGACCGGCGGCGGACACGGCCGCGCAACTCGCCAAGAAGATCTGAGTGGATCGGAGGAACGCCCCTCGAGCATTTTCGGCGGTTCGAGAGTCGGCAAAAATGCTCTAGCTTATTGATAATACTGCATTTTATTTCGCCGAACCGGTGAACACCTCGGCGAAAGATGCTCTACAGCGTCATCCCGGCATGGAAGCGGTCGGGGGAGAGCGGCAGCAGGAACTGCACGCCGAATCCGCCTTCGAAATAGCGCACCAGCCGCCCGGGGGTGCTGCCCACCGTCACGGGCGTGCCCAGAGGTGGGGTCAGCGGGCAGGTGATCGCGACGCCCGACATCGAGATGTCGATGAGCCGGGCCTGGACCTCATGGTCGCCGTCGATCCGCAGGATCACCACCGGCTGCGTCGGTACGAGACGCTCGTGGGAGCGCCCCTCCGGCAGCCCCAGCATCTCCCGGTTCGCCAGCCACGTCAGCTGGGAGGCGAGCTTGTCGCGCTTGCGGGGCGTGGCGTTGAGCTGGACTGCGAAGCCATCCGCGCAGTGTCGAGCGATGATGCCCTCGATCCGGCCGATATGTTCCAGGTAGAGCACCACGCGCTCGCCGACCTCGCCCTGCACCGCGCAGGTCAGCCGCACGCCGCCCGGCGACATGTCCACGGTCTGGCAGGGATATTCCCGACGGTCGGCCAGCATGTAGCGGCCCAGCACGGCGATCCGGACGCGTTGGTGACGACGCTGGTCGGCGGCGCCGCGCGCCGGCCGGAGCACGTCGCGTAGCCTGGTTCCAGCAAAGGCGTCGACCGCGATCATCCTGAGATTGGTCCTGCGCCGTCGTAATCGTCGCTGCAGACTAGGCACAGACTGTTACGAAACCATTGTCCGCAGGTTCACCGGCCGTCGAACGACCTGTTGCCGAGGGGGAGTAGGCGGACCCGCCAGCGGAACGACGTGGCCAACGTCAGGTAGCTGACCTCTGAGATCCAATTCGTCCCGGGGTCAAGGCGGTTTTCAGGCTCGACCGCCGGCATGCACGAGGAGGTGTCCGCGGCGTACGGGGCCAGGATAGCTGGTCGCGGTCCGGACGGCCGGCCGCGCGGGCATCCCGGCCTCGGGCCGGCGGCTCGGTAGGATGCGCAGGGAGGTCGTTTCCGCCTGCATCAGCGGTCGCAGGCCGATCCAGTGCGGCGTGCCGTCAAGGCTCAGCGCGCCGAGCGCGCGCACCTGCGTGCGACCGCGGTGGCGCAGCGGCAGGAGCAGGAGTTCGAGGTCCGCCGCCTCTCCGGCCGCGTTGGTGCCGCGCAGGCCAGCCACCACGCCGAGCGTGTCGCTGGCGACGATCTCGACGATCCGCCAGGGATCCGGAGCCTGCGAGCCCCAGAGTTGGGCGAAAGCCTGGCCCTTCAGTTCCCGCCCGTACAAGGCGCAGACCCGCGTGCCGGCGAGCCGGATCGTGGCCGAGCGGGCGGCCATATCGAGTTCCAGGATCAGGCTGTCGGCGAGGAGGTGGCGGATCTCGCCCGGCTCGATCTCGGCGCGCTCCGGCGCGGCGCGCTCTCCGCGCAGGCGCTCCCAGTAGGCGTGGAGCATACGGCTGGTGGGATGCTTCATCGGTGTCCCGACTCTAAACGCCTGTGTTCGATCCCTGGATCATTCTGGCACATCCGCGAGGCTGTGGCCGGTCGATCCGGGCGCTCGCGGCGGCAGGGCGCATGGGCCGTGCCGCCCGGGCTGAGACGCGTCTGCGGTGCTGCATCGGGCTCAGGGCCGGCGCCTGAGGCATTGCGGATCGAATCAGCGACGCGTCCGGCGAGAGACCTGCGCGAAGCCACCGCACTTTACAACCAGCTTGGCCAGCGCCGCCCGATATGGGCCGACAAGTCCATCGGCACCATTCTCATCCGGCCGATTCAATACGTCGCCGGGACTTGCCCTGCCGGCCACAGCCCCGACATGGTGCCGCGATGGACGCCTCCCCCGATTTCCCGCGGCAGAGCCGCGTGCCCGTGTTCAACATGCCGGGGGTGGTGACACTCGCGATCGGGCTGCTGCTGGCGATCCAGGCGGTGCGCGAGTTCCTGCTGCCGGATACCTGGGACATCCGCCTCGTCCTCGACCTCGCGCTGGTGCCGGCGCGCTGGACCGTGTGGTTCGATCCCGGACGCGCGTCCGAGGTGATCCGCGCCGCCGCCGATACCGCCGATCCCAGCCTGGAGGCCGCCCGCGAGGCCTTCGCCCGCTACATCGTGGGGGAGCACGCGCTCCAGCCCTGGACGCTGGTCACCTACGCGCTGCTGCACGGCTCGTGGATGCACGTGATCTTCAACTGCGTCTGGCTCGCTGCCTTCGGCTCGCCGGTGGCGCGGCGCTGTGGGGCCCTGCGCTGGGGCGTGCTCGCGCTGGCCGGCGCGGCGGCCGGCGGCCTGCTCCACCTGCTGATCGATCCCTTGAGCGCGGGGCCGCTGGTCGGCGCCTCGGCGGGGATCTCGGCGCTGATGGCCGCGGCGGCCCGCTTCGTGTTCCAGCCGCCGGTCTCCGGCTACGGAGGCCCGTCCTGGCAGATGCCGCCGCACCGGCCCGCCGAGACGATCCCGGAGCTGCTGCGCAACCGGACGGCGGTCTCGTTCCTTGTGATCTGGCTTCTGACCAACCTGCTCTTCGGACTCGTCAGCATGCCGCTCGTCGGCGAGAGTGCGGCGATCGCCTGGGACGCGCATCTGGGCGGCTTCGTTGCAGGCTTCCTCCTCTTCCCCCTCGTCGACCCGCGAGCGCCGGGCCGGCACTGAGCACCTTGCCAACCGGCCGGATCAGTCACACACTCGCCACAATGTGAAAGAGCCGGGGACTACCCGGACGACAGCGCAACTCGGGCGCCGCGGGCTGACGGCGCACCGGACGCGTCACAAGGGAGAGAGTCATGAATGTCGCACGCATCCTCGCCGAGAAGGGCAGCTCCGTCGCCACCGTGAGCCCCGACAAGAGCCTCGAGGAGGTGATCCAGATCCTGGCCGACAAGCGGATCGGCGCCCTGGTGGTCGCCCAGGCCGACGGGTCGGTGGCCGGCATCATCTCCGAACGCGACATCATGCGGGCGCTGGCCGGGCACGGCGGCTCGGCCTTCGACGCGCCGGTCTCGGCCCACATGACAAGCGCGGTCACGACCTGCGGCAAGAGCACGACGATCGAGGAGGTCATGGCGCTGATGACCGACGGCCGCTTCCGCCACGTGCCGGTCTGCGAGGACGGCCGCCTGATCGGGCTCGTCTCGATCGGCGACGTGGTCGCGCGCAAGATCGCCACCGTCGAGGCCGAGCACCAGGCCCTGCGCGACTACATCACGATGGCGTAGGGGGCTGGGCTTGCACGGTTCCGCCTGCGCGAGGGCCGTCTCTCCCGGGCTCCGTAGGGGGAGCCCGGAATCCACGAGCACCGTAAGCGCCGTCCTGGGCACCGCGGCGTCTCTGGATCCCCGGCTGCACTGCGCGGCCCCGGGATGACGTGCACATGCCCCCGCCTCACGCCCTCGCCGGATCGAGCGTAACGTGCCAGAGGTCGGTGTCGGCCGCGTCCTTGAGGGTCACGGTCATCTGCTCGGTGGCGCCGTCGACCGCCACATGGCCGAAGAACTGGTAGCCGGCGGCCGGCGACAGGTTCACCTGGCCCTTCTCGGGCGCCTTCACGAAGCGCAGCTGCGGCCCGAACGTGTTGTCGAGGGCATTCGGCCCGAAGGTCCCGGCGTGCAGCGGCCCGGAGACGAATTCCCAGAACGGGTCGAAATCCTGGACCTGCGCCTTGTTGGGGTCGTAGTAATGGGCGGCCGTGTAGTGCACGTCGGCCGTCAGCCAGACCGTGTTGCGGATGCCGGCGCTCTTGATGAAGCGCAGGAGGTCGGCGATCTCCAGCTCGCGCCCGAGCGGGGGCCCGTCGCCCTGCGCCACCGCCTCCGAGCCGAAATTGCGGTCGGTGTCGTAGGTGACCACGAGGCCGAGCGGCATGTCGGCGGCGATCACCTTCCAGGTGGCGCGCGACGCGAGCAGCGCCCGCTTCAGCCACGCGAGCTGCTGCGGTCCGAGGAAGTAGGATTCGGGCCCGTATTCGGTCTGCCGGTTCTCGCCGTTTGGCCCCCGATAGGAGCGCATGTCGAGCATGAAGACGTCGACCAGCGGGCCGTAGCCGATCCTGCGGTAGACCCGCCCGGGCTCCGAGGGCTCGAACCGCATCGGCATGTATTCGTGGAACGCTTTGGCCGCCCGCAGCTGCAGGGCGAGCACGTTCGGATCGGCGTATTTCTTTTTGAGGTGCTCGGCCCGGGTCAGTGGCTCGCCCGGCCACCAGTTGTTGGTGACCTCGTGGTCGTCCCACTGCGCCAAGATCGGCACCGCGGCGTTCATCGCCAGAACGTTCCGGTCTGTGAGGTTGTACTTGTGCCGGCCCCGGAACTCCGCGAGCGTCTCGGCGGGCTTGGCGACCTCCTCGGTCACGCGGTTGCGCCACAGGCTGCCGTCGGGGAGCTTCACCTCGGATTGGATCGGCCCGTCGGCGTAGATCGTGTCGCCGGAATGGATGAAGAAGTCCGGACGGTTCTTCAGGATGGCGGAATAGATCGTCATGCCACCGCGGGCCTCGTCGATGCCCCAGCCCTGGCCCGCCGTGTCGCCCGACCAGCAGAACGACACGGAGCGCCGGTCCGCCGGCGCGGTGCGGAACCGCCCGACCTGTGCCTGGCCCACGATCGTCGGCGCGGCGATATCCTGAAGGCGGACCCGGTAGAACACGTCCTGGCCCGCCGGCAGTCCGGTCAGCGCCACCTTCACGGTGCCGTCGGTCTCGGGGAGCGCGTCGGCGAAGACGCCGCCGCGGATGTCCGAGAAGCTCTCGGTGGTCGCCCACTCGATGACCGCCCGGGCGGGCCGGTCCGAGCGCGCCCAGACCACCGCCGAATCGGTCCCGACATCGCCCGATTGCAGGCCGTGGGTCAGGATCGGCCGATCGGCCGCGCGGCTCAAACCGGGGCGCGCGAGGCCGGAGGCGACCCCGATGAGGCCGGCGCCTCCGGAGAGCAGGATCTGACGGCGACTCGCGGACATTGGAAACGCTCCAGCTGGCCGGGCGCCCATCGCAGGCGGCCACGACAGCGGGATGACATTCCTGGACCTGCGCTGCGGATCAGCGCAGCAATGCAGCCTTGTCCACCTGCAGCGCCGCCGCGATCTCGTCGAGCGCCTTATGCTCGACCGCGCTGATGCCGTCGAAATCGGCGACGTCGGCGCCGATCAGGAACACGTCCTGGCGCTGATCGATCGGCCGCTCCGCGATGGCGCCGACGAGGCGCAGGTTCTCCAGGCGCCCGGCGCGGGTCTTGGCCCGAGCGATCGCCTCGTAGAGTTCCTGCTCGACCCGCAGGGTGTCGTAGGATTTCTCGAGGATCGGGTTGGCGCGGATGCCGGCGATGGCCGACTCGATCTCCTCCTCGGCCACGTCGCCGTCGGCCACGATGACGTTGGCGGCGGACGAGACCGCAGCCTGCAGGAAGACCGCGTCGCCCGCATACGACATGATCGTGCGGCCGAACCGAAGGATGGCGTCCTGAAAAATGCTCATGCCGACCTCCCGTCGGACCGGAAGTGGCGGATATTGTGGCCGCCGAGTCAAGATCCGGCCGAGCTTGCCCCGGGGATGCCGGATTCAGGTCGCCGGTTCGTGGCCCGGCCAATCCCGTCCCAGATGGGCGGCCACACGGGCCGGCTCGTCCCCGACCTCCGCCACGGCGGCCTCGACCTGCTCCACCGGCACCATGAACCGGCGCGCCCAGTAGGCCCGCTCCCAGGCATGGGCGGTGTTGACGGCCCTCGGCTCCGTCGACCCGGTCCGGTCCTGCGCGCTGTCGTCGGTCATCGGCCTTCCGCATCCGGCGAGGACCGGACGGCCCTCCGGGGTGACAAACGCCGGTCGGGCCGGATCGGCTCCGTCGGCTCCGCACAGCAGCGGGGCTCGGTCTGCGGCGAAGACACGCCACCGTTCTTGCGAGCGGAGCGAAGCCATCCAGGGCCGCGCGAACTCTGTCGGCGTGGCGCCACTGGACGGCTTCGCTCCGCTCGCGAAGACGAACCGGCCCACCGGCCCGCCTGTCAGCAGCAGCGGAACCCGGACGTGTTGCCGACCCCAAAACGGGCGTTCTCCCGGTTGCGGAAGAATTCCACCTCGGTCATCGGCGCCCGGTCGGGATGGGTGCGGCGGATGTGATCGGCATACGCCGCGTAATCCCCCTGTCCGACCATCAGCCGGGCGCCATCGCAGACGCATTTGGACAGTGTCCGGAGCCGGTCCCGCAGGTTTGGCTGCTGCTGCATGTGGGGTCCTACTCCGCCGCGACGAGGCGCGGCTCGGTCTCCAGCGCGGTCCAGCGGTCCGCGCGCCAGGCCCTCAGGCAGGCGGCGATGCCGAAGCCCGCAATGGCGACGACGAGGCCGATGAACAGGGCCGCCAGCACCGCGTCGATCCGGTCGTTGAGGATGATCTGGCTCATCTGGTCGGCGTTCTTGGCCGGCGCCAGGATCTTGCCCTCGGCGGCGGCCGCGGCGTAGCGCTCGGCATGGGCCAGGAACCCGATCTTCGGGTCGGCGGAGAAGATCTTCTGCCAGCCGGCCGTCAGAGTGCACAGGCACAGCCAGGCGGTCGGGATGATGGTCACGAACGCGTAGCGCTCGCGCTTCATCTTGAAGATCACCACCGTGCACAGCGTCAGCGCCACCGCGGCCAGCATCTGGTTCGAGATGCCGAAGAGCGGCCACAGAGTGTTGATGCCGCCGAGCGGGTCGGTCACGCCCTGGTACAGGAAGTAGCCCCAGGCCCCCACCGAGATGGCGGTGGCTGCGATGCTCGGCCCCCACGACGTGGTGTTCTTGAACGACGGCACCGCGAGCGCGACGAGATCCTGCACCATGAACCGGCAGGCGCGCGTCCCCGCATCCACCGCCGTGAGGATGAACAGGGCCTCGAACAGGATCGCGAAATGGTACCAGAAGGCCATCATCGCCTTGCCGCCGATGGCCGACGAGATGATGTGGGCCATGCCGACGGCCAGCGTCGGGGCGCCGCCCGCGCGGGAGGTGATCGTGCGCTCGCCGACATCGGCGGCGGTCTGGGTGATCACCTCCGGCGTCGTGGCGAAGCCGAGCTTGGTCACCGCGGCGGCCGCGCTCTCGGGCGTGGTGCCGATGAGGGCCGCGGGCGAGTTCATGGTGAAGTAGACGCCCGGGTCGATCACGCAGGCGGAGACCAGCGCCATGATCGCCACGAAGGATTCCATCAGCATGCCGCCGTAGCCGATGAAGCGGGCATCGGCCTCGCTGGCGATCAGCTTCGGGGTGGTGCCCGACGAGATCAGCGCGTGGAAGCCCGAGACCGCGCCGCACGCGATGGTGATGAACAGGAACGGGAACAGGCTGCCGGCCCAGACCGGGCCGGTGCCGTCCACGAACTTGGTGACCGCCGGCATCTGCATGTGCGGCGCCACGAAGGCGATGCCCAGAGCGAGGCCCACGATGGTGCCGATCTTGAGGAAGGTCGACAGGTAGTCGCGCGGGGCGAGGAGCAGCCAGACCGGCAGGATCGACGCCACGAAGCCGTAGCCGATCAGCATCCAGCAGAGCTGCGGGCCCGTGAAGGTGAAGGCCGGCCCCCAGACCGGGCTCGACGCCACGGAGCCGCCGGCGACGATCGCCAGCATCAGCAGGACGAAGCCGAGGATCGAGACCTCGCCGATCTTGCCGGGCCGGATATAGCGCGAATAGACGCCCATCAGCATGGCGATCGGGATCGTCGACATCACCGTGAAGGTGCCCCAGGGGCTCTCGGCGAGCGCCTTGACGACGATCAGCGCCAGCACGGCGAGCAGGATCACCATGATCAGGAAGGTGCCGAACAGCGCGATGATGCCCGGTATGGTGCCGAGCTCGGCCCGGATCAGCTCGCCGAGCGACCGGCCGTCCCGGCGCATCGACACGAACAGGACCATGAAGTCCTGCACCGCGCCGGCGAGGACCACGCCGGCCAGGATCCAGAGCATGCCGGGCAGGTAGCCCATCTGGGCGGCGAGCACCGGCCCGACCAGCGGGCCCGCCCCGGCGATCGCCGCGAAATGGTGGCCGAACAGGACGCCGCGGTTGGTGGGCACGTAGTCGAGCCCGTCATTGTGGCGCAGGGCGGGCGTGGCGCGTTTCGGGTCCAGCCGCATCACCTTGTCGGCGATGAACTGGGAATAGTAGCGGTAGGCGATCAGGTAGACGCAGACCGCCGCGACCACGATCCAGAGGGCGTTGATGGTCTCGCCGCGCTGGCTCGCCACGATCGCCAGCGCCGCGGCGCCGAGCGCCCCTACGAGGGCCCAGGGCCCATGCCTGCCGATCGCCGTACCCATAGTCCGCTCCCTAAGCGCCGCCTCTGGCTCAAGCGGCCGTTCTGGCCCTCGGCCGGAATTCGTGGATCCCGTGCGACAGGTTCGGTTTATCCTATTCACCTCCCGTTGACGCAAGCGATCCGAGCTGTGATGCAGCGCTCCGGACCGCACGATGACTGCTCCCTGTAACAGCGGACATTCATCACGGACCTGCTCTCCTCACCGGGCCGGATCATGGAAACCCGACGCCGCTCGCCGCTGATGTGGCTCCTGCTGCTGCCCTTCCTCGGGCTCTTGTGGGTCCCGTTCTACAACCAGCACGATCCTGTATTGCTCGGTTTCCCGTTCTTCTACTGGTATCAGCTCGCCTGGGTGCCGCTGACCTCGCTGATCCTCTACGTCGTCTACCGGGCCGTGCGCGATGACCGCTGATCTCGATATCCCGGCGCTGTCGGTCTTCGTCTTCTTCTTCCTGCTCGTGACCGTGATGGGCTTCGTGGCCGCCCGCTGGCGCCGGCCTGAGACGCTCGCCCATCTCGACGAGTGGGGCCTGGGCGGGCGCAAGTTCGGGACCTGGATCACGTGGTTCCTGATCGGCGGCGACTTCTACACCGCCTACACGGTCATCGCGGTGCCGGCCCTGGTCTATGCCGTGGGCGCCTACGGCTTCTTCGCCCTACCGTACACGATCATCGTCTATCCGTTCGTCTTCGCGGTGATGCCTGTCCTGTGGCAGGCCGCCAAGGACAAGGGCTACGTCACGGCGGGCGACGTCGTGTACGGCACCTACGGCTCGCGGGCGCTTGAACTCGCGGTCGCCGTCACCGGCGTGATCGCCACCATGCCCTACATCGCGCTCCAGCTCATCGGCATGGAGGTGGCGATCAAGGCGCTGGGGCTTCACGGCGAGATCCCGCTGATCCTCGCCTTCCTGGTGCTGGCCTTCTACACCTACTCGTCCGGCCTCCGGGCGCCGGCGCTGATCGCCTTCGTCAAGGACATCATGATCTACGTCGTGGTGCTGGTGGCGATCGCGATCGTGCCCTCGAAGCTCGGCGGCTACGGCGCGGTGTTCGACGCGGCCGACGCCGCCTTCAAGGCCAAGGGCTCGGGCGGCATCCTGCTGAGCCCGGCGCAGATCCTGCCTTACGCCTCACTGGCGCTGGGCTCGGCGCTCGCGGCCTTCATGTACCCGCATACGCTGACCGGCATCTTCGCCTCCTCGGGCGGCAACACGATCCGCAAGAACGCCGTGATGCTGCCGGCCTACACGCTGCTCCTCGGCCTGCTCGCCATGCTGGGCTACATGGGCCACGCCGCCGGCCTGAAGGTGGCGAGCAACAACGACATCGTCCCGGCCCTGTTCAAGACCCTGTTCCCGAGCTGGTTCGCGGGCTTCGCCTTCGCGGCGATCGCCATCGGCGCGCTGGTGCCGGCGGCGGTGATGTCGATCGGCGCCGCCAACCTGTTCTCGCGCAACGTCTGGAAGGCCTACGTCAACCCGAACGTGACCTCGGCTGGCGAGGCGCAGGTCGCCAAGATCACCTCGATGCTGGTCAAGATCGGCGCGCTGGTGGCGATCCTGGTCCTGCCGACGCAGTTCGCCCTCGACCTGCAACTGCTGGGCGGCCTGTGGATCCTGCAGACCCTGCCGGCCCTGGTCTTCGGCCTTTACGTATCGTGGTTCCGCGCGCCGGCCCTGCTGGCCGGCTGGGCGGTGGGCTTCGTCGCCGGCAGCGCCATCGCGTGGTCGGACGGCTTGAAGCCCCTGCACACCCTGACGCTCGGCGACGCGAAACTCACGCTCTACACCGGGCTGCTGGCGCTCGCCGTGAACATCGTCGTGGCGGTGGTGGTCAATGCATCACTGAGCCTCGGCGGCCGCAGCCCCGCCGTCGCGGCGGGCCGCTGAGCCCCCGGAACCCTGTTTGAGGAGAGCACAATGGCGAAGGTCGCATTCCTGGGTCTCGGCGTGATGGGCGGCCCGATGGCCGGCCACCTCGCCAAGAAGGGTGGCCACGACGTCACCGTCTACAACCGCACCACGCCGAAGGCGGAAGCCTGGGTGAAGACCTATGGGGGCGCCTTCGCGCCCACGCCCCGGCAGGCCGTCGAGGGCGCCGAGATCGTGTTCGCCTGCGTCGGCAACGATGACGACCTGCGCAGCGTCGTGCTGGGCGAGGACGGGGCGCTCGCCGGCATGAAGCCCGGCGCGATCTTCGTGGACCACACCACGGCCTCGGCCGAGGTGGCCCGGGAACTCGCCGCCGCGGCCGAGGCCAAGGGTGTCGGCTTCATCGACGCCCCGGTCTCCGGCGGCCAGGCGGGTGCCGAGAACGGCGTGCTCACCGTGATGTGCGGCGGCGACGCGGCGACCTACGCCAAGGTCGAGGGCGCGATCGGGGCCTTCGCCCGGGCGTGCCGGCTGATGGGTCCGGTGGGGTCCGGCCAGCTCACCAAGATGGTCAACCAGATCTGCATCGCGGGCTTGGTCCAGGGCCTGTCCGAGGGTGTCCACTTCGCCAAGCGCGCCGGCCTCGACGTCGAGGCGGTGCTCGACGTGATCTCCAAGGGGGCCGCCGGCTCCTGGCAGATGGAGAACCGCGGCAAGACCATGAACCAGGGCAAGTTCGACTTCGGCTTCGCGGTCGACTGGATGCGCAAGGATCTCGGGATCCTGCTCGACGAAGCCCGGCGCAACGGCGCCAAGCTACCGGTCTCGGCCCTCGTGGACCAGTTCTACGCCGAGGTTCAGGCCATGGGCGGCAACCGCTGGGACACGTCGAGCCTGGTGGCGCGGCTGGAGCGCTGAGCTTCGCACGCTGGTACGCGGCCGCCGAGTCGGCAGGCTTAGGGCGCCTCCGCAGGCGGAGAGATCACCGACCGTCATCCCGGGGCCGCGGCGCGGAACCCGGGATGACGGCCCCGCGGGCGGGACCAGGACCTGTGCCGACCCTGCGTCTGGATTCCGGGCTCGCCTCCGGCGCCCCGGACTGACGGCTTGAGACGAACCGCGACCGACGCAGTTCCCAGGCGCATCGCGTCAAGGCAGATCGGCGCTCTCAACGGCATCCGGATCCATCCAGCGCCAGCCCTCTCCCATCTGGTGGCGGAACCACGTGACCTGGCGCTTGGCGTAGGCCCGCGTATCCGCCTGGCCACGGACGATGGCCGCCTCGAGGCTCATGGCTCCGTCGAGATGCGCGATCAGGCCCGGCACGCCGTGCGCGCGCATCACCGGCAGCATCGGGTCGAGGCGTCGCGCGCGCAGGCGGGCGACCTCGTCCAGCGCACCCTCCGCGATCATGGTCCGGAACCGGGCATCGATGCGGGCGCGCAGCACCGTGCGGTCGGGCGCCAGGAAGATCTTTTCGAGATCCCAACCGGCCAGCGGGCCGGGCACCGGGTCGCCGTAGAAGCTCGCGATCGGCCGGCCGGTGGCGAAGAAGACCTCCAGGGCGCGCATCACCCGCATCCGGTCGCTCGGCCGCAGACGGGCGGCGCCTTCGGGGTCGTGGCGGGAGAGGTCGGCATGCAGCGCCTCGGTCGGGCGGCCCTCGGCCTCTTCCCGCACCCGCGCGCGCACGGTTTCGGGCACCGGCGGAAGCTCCGAGAATCCCCGCTCCAGCGCCCGGAAATACAGGCCGGTGCCGCCGACGAAGACCGGCAGCCGACCGCCGAGCGTCGCCAGCAGCGCCGACGCATCCCGTGAGAAATGCCCCACGGAGTAGTTCACGGCGCCGTCGACATGGCCGTAGAGCCGGTGAGGCACAAGCGCCTCCTCGTCCGGGCCGGGCCGGGCGGTGAGGCGGCGCAGGTCCGTGTAGACCTGCATCGAATCGGTGTTGATCACCACGCCGTCGCGCTGTCGGGCCAGCCGGGCGGCGAGCGCCGACTTGCCCGAGGCGGTGGGCCCTGCGATGAGAATGGCCGCCGGGCGCCCCCCGGCTTCCCCCCGGTCTGGCGGCAAGGCGAAACTCCACGATGCTGGTCGCGGTCCTGATAGCAAACCCGGATCGGCCGTCCATCACCGACGCGGTGCTGGCCGAGACCCGCGCCGTGCTGCGGACGGAGCACCAGCCGCGGATCCTGCACGGGGAGGTCGCCGCCGAGCTGCTGGTGCCGGGCGCGCCCGGCGCGGCCAAGGCCCTCACGGAGCGGCTGCGGAACGCGCTCGCCGGCGAGCCGATCGACCTCGCCGTGCTCCCCGCCGACGCGCACAGGCGCAAGCGCCTGTTCCTCGCCGACATGGACTCGACCATGATCGAACAGGAATGCATCGACGAACTCGCCGGGACGCTCGGCCTCAAGGACCACGTCGCGGCGATCACCGAGCGTGCGATGCGCGGCGAGATCGCCTTCGAGCCGGCGTTGCGCGAGCGCGTGGCCCTCCTGAAGGACATCCCGGTCGGCGCGGTTGACGAGCTGATCGCCGGACGTCTCAGCCTGACCCCAGGCGGTCCCACGCTGGTCCAGACGATGCGGGCGCACGGCGTTCACACATGCCTCGTCTCGGGCGGCTTCACCCTGTTCACCGGCCCGATCGCCGCGAAGATCGGCTTTCACGAGCACCGGTCCAACGTGTTGGGCATCGGGGAGGGGCGGCTCACCGGCACGGTCGAGGGCCCGGTCGTCGGCAAGGCCGAGAAGCGTGCGATGCTGGTCGCGCTGCGCGGAACGCTGGGCCTCGGCCTTGCGGAGACGCTCGCGGTCGGTGACGGGGCCAACGATCTCGACATGCTGACCGAGGCCGGCCTCGGCGTGGCCTTCCGCGCGAAGCCGGCGGTTGCTGCGGCGGCGCATGTCCGGGTCGAGCACGGAGATCTCACCGCGCTCCTCTACCTGCAGGGCTACGCCGCGGCGGAATTCGTGGGGTGAGCGCTCAGCGCTGGGAGCGGGTCGGGGCGACGATCGCTTCGGGAACGTCCGGCGCCTGAAGGTCGATCGCGTCGACGTGCCAGCGCGTCGCTTCGAACTCCGCGGACGCGACGGCGCCGTCCTCAGCTTCGAACGCGACTCCGGTCGTGTGCTGCGCCGCCGCGCTGTCGGCGCGGATCCGGATCTTCGGAATCTCTACCTCTCTCCTCACGCCATTCTTAACAGGCAAGGGGGGCGCCAACGCGCGAGGCTGTGCTAGATAGTCCGCCATGCGATGCACCCTGACGGTTACCTCCAAGCGACGCATCCTGTGCGTCTTTCCCGCCTACACGCCGTCCTTCGGGACCTTTTCCCACGCCTACCCGCTGATGGGCGGGGTGAAGGCGTTCATGCCGCCGCAAGGCCTGCTGCTGATCGCGTCCTACATGCCGGAGGCGTGGGAATGCCGGTTCATCGATGAGAATATCCGCCGCGCGGGTCCGGCCGACTTCGCCTGGGCCGACGCGGTGTTCGTCTCGGGCATGCACATCCAGGAGCCGCAGATCCACGACATCCGCGACCGGGCGCACGCCGCCGGCAAGGTCACGGTGCTGGGCGGTCCCTCTGTCTCGGGCGCCTCGGAGAAGTACCGAGACTTTGACTATCTCCATATCGGCGAGATCGGCGACGCCACCGACCAGCTCGTCGCACGCCTCGACGCCGACCTGACGCCGCCCGCCGCCCAGATGGTGCTGGAGACCAAGGACCGGCTCGCGCTCTCGGACTTCCCGGCCCCGGCCTACGAGGCGGCGCCGCTCAAGCGCTACCTGATCGGCTCGCTGCAATTCTCCTCCGGCTGCCCCTATCGCTGCGAGTTCTGCGACATCCCGCAGCTCTACGGCCGCCAGCCACGCCTGAAGAGTCCGGAGCAGATGTGTGCCGAACTCGACGCCATCATCAGCCAGCCCGGCCATCCGGCGGTGGTCTATTTCGTCGACGACAATTTCATCGCCAACCGCAAGGCGACCCGCGAGATGCTGCCGCATCTCGTCGAATGGCAGAAAAAGAACGCCTACCCGCTCCAGTTCGCCTGCGAGGCGACGCTGAACATGGCCAAGCAGCCCGAGATCCTCGAGCTGATGCGGCAGGCGAACTTCATGACCGTGTTCGTCGGGATCGAGACCCCGGAGACGGAGGCGCTCAAGGGCATCGACAAGACCCACAACGCCGCCGTGCCGATGTACGAGGCGATCGAGACTCTCAACTCCTACGGTCTGGAGGTGACCTCCGGCATCATCCTGGGCCTCGATTCCGACAGCGACAAATCCGAGCAGAACCTGATCGACTTCATCGACCGCTCGGCGATCCCGGTCCTGACCATCAACCTGCTCCAGGCCCTACCCAAGACGCCGCTCTGGGACCGACTCGAGCGCGAAGGCCGGCTCCTGCACGATGCCAGCCTGGAATCGAACGTCCTGTTCAAGCGCCCCCACGATTCGGTGGTCAGCAGCTGGCGCCGGGCGATCGCGCACGCCTACGAACCTGAAAAGATCTTCGAGCGATTCAAGCACCAATGCGCGGTGACCTACCCGAACCGGATCACCACGCCGACCGCCGGCAAGCTCACCTTCACCAACCTGCGCCGCGGCCTGATCCTGGGCTTCAACATCATCACGCGGGTCGGGATCTTTTCGGACTATCGCAAGCCCTTCTGGAGCGCGGCCGGCTACGCCCTGAAGCGCGGGCAGATCGAGGCGGTGTTCAACATGGGCTTCGTGGCCCACCATCTGATCCGCTTCACCCGCGAGGCCTTGCGCGGCGAGCACAACGCCTCGTTCTACGCCGCCAAGGCCGCGGAGGCGAAAGAGGCCCGCGACCGCAGCTGGTGGGAGGCGGCCCGGCGCAAGCTGGCGCCGGAGCGCGAGGCGGCGTAGCCTGAATCCCAGGCCGCTCCAAGCGATGCAATTGCAGCAAGGCTCCTGCGCAACCCCTTGCCTGCGGCGGAAAAGTCGTGCTTCGGCTCTTGGCAGGTGGCTTGCTAGGCTCTATACACCGCGCCTCACGCATTTCATCCTCACGGAAGGAGAACGGCCGATCGGCCGGTTTCCGCTCGAAATGTCGCCCGGGCAACCGGGTGGCACTGGCCGGAAGGATCCAAGGGGCGACGAGCCCCGCGGAGCCTCGTCCGGCCATGTCCTGTCCGAGACTGCAGGTGCCGGTTCGCCGGCTTAATCCACCAGCCTGCACAGACGGGGAAGACCGAATTCGAAAACGCCTCGCCTCGGCTCCCGGCCGTGGAGGGGTTGTCGGTTTGAACCAACTCACCCGAGGCGGCCCGAAGGGGCACGTGCGGGGACAGGGCCGCGAAGCGTCGTTCGGACGTTCCCGGTCTTACGGCCGAGATCACGTCCGGGCGGCATGTGCAACCGGCGGACCCGAATTCGGGTTCCGCCAACCGGAGAGAGCCCAGTGGACCGGACAGCTAAAGCTGATCTCGTCTCGACGCTCAACGGCGTGTTCAATCAGAGCGCCGTCGTCGTCGTGGCCCACTACAAGGGCCTCACGGTCGCCGACATGCAGAAGCTGCGTTCGCAGATGAAGCAGGCCGGCGCCACCGTGAAGGTCGCCAAGAACAGCCTCGCCGGCATCGCACTCGATGGCACGGACGTCGCCTCCATCAAGCCGCTCCTGAAGGGCCCGACCCTGCTCGCCTATTCGGGCGATCCGGTCGCTGCCGCGAAGGTCGCGGTCGATTTCGCCAAGGTCAACGACAAGCTCGTGATCCTCGGCGGCGCGATGGGGACAACGGCCCTGAACCCGGACGGCGTGAAGGCCCTCGCCTCGCTCCCGTCCCTCGACGAACTGCGCGCCAAGATCGTGGGCCTCGTGCAGGCGCCCGCGACCAAGATCGCTCAGGTCGTCAATGCGCCGGCGGCCAAGCTCGCCCGCGTGTTCGGGGCCTATGCCACCAAGGACGAGGCCGCCTGAGGCCCTTCAAAAATCACCTGTTCGAACCGATATCTAAGAGGAATTGAAAATGGCTGATCTTGCCAAGCTCGTCGACGACCTGTCCTCGCTGACCGTTCTCGAGGCCGCCGACCTCGCCAAGATGCTCGAAGAGAAGTGGGGCGTCTCGGCCGCCGCTGCCGTCGCCGTGGCCGCTGGCCCGGCTGCCGGTGGTGGCGCTGCCGCCGTCGAGGAGCAGACCGAGTTCACGGTCGTCCTCGCCGCCGCCGGCGACAAGAAGATCGAGGTCATCAAGGAGGTCCGCGCGATCACCGGCCTCGGCCTTAAGGAGGCCAAGGACCTGGTCGAGGGCGCGCCGAAGCCGGTCAAGGAAGGCGTTGCCAAGGACGAGGCCGAGAAGCTCAAGGCCCAGCTCGAGAAGGCCGGCGCCAAGGTCGAGCTCAAGTAAGTCGACGATGGGCCGGTTCCGGCCCATCACCCCACGGAGGTCCGTCTCGGGCCTGTCGTGACCGGAGCCCGCGGGTGTTACGCCCGCGGGCTTTAGGCCGCTTCGGCGGATGGCCCCGAGAGGGGGCCGGCGAGGAATTCGGTTCGGTGGCGCGGCCCGGCGGGGCGCGCGTCACGGCCCGGTGCGGGAGGTCCCTTTCGGGAACGCTTCCCCGGGCGAGAGGTACGCGGGTAGGAGCGAGGTCACATGGCCAACACGCTGGTCGGTCGCAAGCGCATTCGGAAGTTCTTCGGCAAGATCAAGGAAGTTGCCGAGATGCCGAACCTCATCGAGGTTCAGAAGGCGTCCTACGACCAGTTCCTGATGGTCGACGAGCCCGAGGGCGGGCGCGGCGACGAGGGGCTGCAGAGCGTGTTCAAGTCGGTGTTCCCGATTTCCGACTTCGCCGCCACGGCCCTCCTCGAATTCGTCCGCTACACCTTCGAGCAGCCGAAATACGACGTCGATGAGTGCCGCCAGCGCGGCATCACCTTCGCGGCGCCGCTGAAGGTGACGCTGCGCCTGATCGTGTTCGATGTCGATCCCGACACCCAGGCCAAGTCGGTCAAGGACATCAAGGAGCAGGACGTCTACATGGGCGACATGCCCCTGATGACGGAGAACGGCACCTTCATCGTCAACGGCACCGAGCGCGTCATCGTCTCGCAGATGCACCGTTCGCCGGGCGTGTTCTTCGACCACGACAAGGGCAAGACCCACTCGTCGGGCAAGCTCCTGTTCGCCGCCCGCATCATCCCGTACCGGGGCTCCTGGCTCGACGTCGAGTTCGACGCCAAGGACATCGTGCATGTCCGCATCGACCGGAAGCGCAAGCTGCCGGCGACGTCGCTGCTCTATGCCCTGGGCCTGGACGGTGAGGAGATCCTGTCGACCTTCTACAACCGTGTCGTCTACGACCGGGACGGCGCCGAGTGGCGCGTGCCGTTCGATTCCGAGCGCATGAAGGGCATGAAGGCGACCGTCGACCTGATCGATGCCGATTCCGGCGAGGTCGTGCTCGAGGCCGGCAAGAAGCTCAACGCCCGCAACGCCCGCCAGATCACCGAGAAGGGGACCAAGTTCCTCAAGGCGACCGACGAGGATCTCGTCGGCCAGTACATCGCCGAGGATCTGGTGAATGCTCAGACCGGCGAGATCTGGGCCGAGGCCGGTGAAGAGATCACCGACAAGCTCCTGAAGAGCCTGGAGGATGTCGGCACCACCGAGCTGCCGGTGCTCGACATCGACCACGTCAATGTCGGCCCCTACATCCGCAACACGCTGGCGGTGGACAAGAATTCCGGCCGCGAGGGCGCGCTGTTCGACATCTACCGGGTCATGCGCCCGGGCGAGCCGCCAACCCTCGACACCGCCGAGGCGATGTTCCACTCGCTGTTCTTCGATTCCGAGCGCTACGACCTCTCGGCGGTCGGCCGCGTGAAGATGAACATGCGCCTCGATCTCGACGCCGCCGACACGGTCCGTACCCTCCGCAAGGAGGACATGCTGGCAGTTGTCAAGGCGCTGGTCGAGCTGCGTGATGGCAAGGGCGAGGTCGACGACATCGATCACCTCGGCAACCGCCGCGTCCGCTCGGTGGGCGAGCTCATGGAGAACCAGTACCGCCTGGGCCTCCTGCGCATGGAGCGCGCCATCCGCGAGCGCATGAGCCAGGTCGATATCGACACGGTCATGCCGCAGGACCTGATCAACGCGAAGCCCGCGGCGGCCGCGGTGCGCGAGTTCTTCGGCTCGTCGCAGCTCTCGCAGTTCATGGACCAGACCAACCCGCTGTCCGAGGTGACGCACAAGCGCCGCCTCTCGGCGCTCGGCCCGGGCGGTCTGACCCGCGAGCGCGCCGGCTTCGAGGTGCGCGACGTGCACCCGACCCACTATGGCC
Source organism: Methylobacterium sp. PvR107 (assembly GCF_017833295.1). NCBI lineage: Bacteria > Pseudomonadati > Pseudomonadota > Alphaproteobacteria > Hyphomicrobiales > Methylobacteriaceae > Methylobacterium > Methylobacterium sp. PvR107. The sequence goes on along the minus strand of NZ_JAFIBW010000001.1, from coordinate 2,666,810 downwards.
GGATCTGCCCGATCGAGACGCCGGAAGGCCCGAATATCGGCCTGATCAACTCCCTGGCGACCTTCGCCCGGGTCAACAAGTACGGCTTCATCGAGACCCCGTTCCGCCGCGTCCGCGACGGCGTGGTCACCAACGAGGTCGCCTACCTGTCGGCCATGGAGGAGGCGAAGTACTACGTCGCCCAGGCCAACGCCCAGATGGACGAGAACAAGAAGCTGACGGAGGACCTCGTGGTCTGCCGTCGGGCCGGCGACGTGATCGTCGTGGGTCCTGAGCGCGTCGACCTCATGGATGTCTCGCCCAAGCAGCTCGTCTCGGTCGCCGCGGCGCTGATCCCGTTCCTGGAGAACGACGACGCCAACCGCGCGCTCATGGGCTCGAACATGCAGCGCCAGGCGGTGCCGCTGGTCCGCGCCGACGCCCCGTTCGTGGGCACCGGCATGGAGGCGGTGGTCGCCCGGGATTCCGGCGCCGCCATCGCGGCGCGGCGGGCCGGCATCGTCGACCAGGTCGACGCCACCCGTATCGTCGTCCGCGCCACCGAGGAGGCCGACGCCAACAAGCCGGGCGTCGACATCTACCGGCTGCAGAAGTTCCAGCGCTCCAACCAGTCGACCTGCATCACGCAGAAGCCGCTGGTCCGCGTCGGCGAGTTCGTGAAGAAGGGCGAGATCATCGCCGACGGTCCCTCGACCGAGTTCGGCGAGCTGGCGCTCGGCCGGAACGTGCTCGTCGCGTTCATGCCGTGGAACGGCTACAACTTCGAGGACTCGATCCTGCTTTCCGAGCGGATCGTGAAGGATGACGTGTTCACCTCGATCCACATCGAGGAGTTCGAGGTGATGGCCCGCGACACCAAGCTCGGGCCGGAGGAGATCACCCGCGACATCCCGAACGTCTCCGAGGAGGCGCTCAAGAACCTCGACGAGGCCGGCATCGTCTACATCGGTGCCGAGGTGAACGCCGGCGACATCCTCGTCGGCAAGATCACCCCGAAGGGCGAGAGCCCGATGACGCCGGAGGAGAAGCTGCTCCGCGCCATCTTCGGCGAGAAGGCCTCGGACGTGCGCGACACCTCGCTGCGGGTGCCGCCGGGCGTCACCGGCACGATCGTCGAGGTCCGCGTGTTCAACCGCCACGGCGTGGACAAGGACGAGCGCGCCCAGGCGATCGAGCGCGAGGAGATCGAGCGGCTCGCCAAGGACCGCGACGACGAGCAGGCGATCCTCGACCGCAACACCTACGCGCGCCTCGCGGACGTGCTGATCGGTCAGGCACCGGTGGCCGGCCCGAAGGGCTTCCGGAAGGACACCACGCTCACCCGCGAGCTGATCAACGACTACCCGCGCTCGCAATGGTGGCAGTTCGCCGTCATCGAAGACCGTCTCATGACCGAGATGGAGGCGATGCAGAAGCAGTACGACGAGTCGAAGAAGCGCCTCGAGCAGCGCTTCCTCGACAAGGTCGAGAAGCTGCAGCGCGGCGACGAGCTGCCCCCCGGCGTCATGAAGATGGTCAAGGTCTTCGTGGCGGTGAAGCGCAAGATCCAGCCGGGCGACAAGATGGCCGGCCGTCACGGCAACAAGGGTGTCGTGTCGCGGATCGTGCCGATCGAGGACATGCCGTTCCTGGAGGACGGGACGCATGCCGACATCGTGCTCAATCCGCTGGGCGTGCCCTCGCGCATGAACGTCGGCCAGATCCTGGAGACGCACCTCGGCTGGGCGGCTGCGGGCCTGGGTCGCAAGGTGTCGAAGGCGGTGGATGCCTATCTGAAGTCGCAGGACATCGCGCCGCTGCGTCAGGAGATGGAGGCGATCTATTCTCCGGGCGAACTCGACGGCCTGACGGACGAGGAGCTGGCCGAGGCCGGCAACAACGTCCGCCGCGGCGTCCCGATGGCCACTCCGGTGTTCAACGGCGCCAAGGAGGCCGATATCGAGCAGATGCTGGAGATGGCCGGCCTCGACCGCTCGGCGCAGTCGACGCTCTATGACGGGCGTACCGGCGAGCCCTTCGACCGCAAGGTGACGATGGGCTACATCTACATGCTGAAGCTGCACCACCTCGTGGACGACAAGATCCACGCCCGGTCGATCGGCCCGTACTCGCTCGTCACCCAGCAGCCGCTGGGCGGCAAGGCGCAGTTCGGCGGTCAGCGCTTCGGCGAGATGGAGGTCTGGGCGCTGGAGGCTTACGGCGCGGCCTACACGCTGCAGGAGATGCTGACGGTGAAGTCGGACGACGTGGCCGGCCGCACCAAGGTCTACGAGGCGATCGTCCGCGGCGACGACACGTTCGAGGCCGGCATTCCCGAGTCGTTCAACGTGCTCGTCAAGGAGATGCGCTCGCTCGGCCTCAACGTCGAGCTGACGTCTTCGAAGAAGGCCGCGAACGATCAGCTGGAGCCGCCCGCGGACGCGGCCGAGTAAAGCCAGTCGCAGAACACCTCCCGTGGCGGCGGAGTGCCGCCGCCACGGTCGAGCGGGAAGGGGAGGGGCCTTCCGGGTTTGACGACGGTGAGCAGCGCCCGTGCGGGGTGCGGCCCCGGACCTTTTTCAGGACGCGGTGGCCCGGCGCGGGGCTGCCGGCGTCAACAGGGAGCGGATCATGAACCAAGAGGTCATGAACCTTTTCAACCAGCAGGCCACACCGGTCAGCTTCGATCAGATCAAGATCTCGATCTCGTCGCCGGAGAAGATCCTCTCCTGGTCGTACGGCGAGATCAAGAAGCCCGAGACCATCAACTACCGGACCTTCAAGCCCGAGCGCGACGGCCTGTTCTGCGCGCGCATCTTCGGGCCGATCAAGGACTATGAGTGCTTGTGCGGCAAGTACAAGCGCATGAAGTACAAGGGCGTCATCTGCGAGAAGTGCGGCGTCGAGGTGACCCTCGCGCGCGTCCGGCGCGACCGCATGGGCCATATCGAGCTGGCCGCACCCGTCGCCCATATCTGGTTCCTGAAGTCGCTGCCGAGCCGCATCGGCCTGCTGCTCGACATGGCGCTCAAGGACCTTGAGCGGATCCTGTACTTCGAGTCGTACTGCGTCATCGAGCCGGGCCTCACCCCCCTGAAGGAGCGTCAGCTCCTCTCGGAGGAGGAGTACCTGCGCGCCCAGGAGGAGTACGGCGAGGACTCGTTCACCGCCATGATCGGCGCCGAGGCCATCCGGCGCATCCTGCAGGAGCTCGACCTCGACAAGATCGCCAACGATCTGCGCGAGGAGATCGCCGTCACCACCTCGGAGCTGAAGCCCAAGAAGCTCCTGAAGCGGCTCAAGATCATCGAGGCCTTCCAGATGTCCGGCAACAAGCCGGAATGGATGATCCTCACGGTCGTGCCGGTGATCCCGCCGGACCTGCGCCCGCTGGTCCCGCTGGATGGCGGCCGCTTCGCGACCTCCGACCTGAACGACCTGTACCGCCGCGTCATCAACCGCAACAACCGCCTGAAGCGGCTGATCGAGCTGCGCGCGCCCGACATCATCATCCGCAACGAGAAGCGGATGCTGCAGGAGGCGGTCGACGCGCTGTTCGACAACGGCCGCCGCGGCCGCGTCATCACGGGTGCCAACAAGCGCCCGCTGAAGTCGCTCGCCGACATGCTGAAGGGCAAGCAGGGCCGGTTCCGCCAGAACCTGCTCGGCAAGCGCGTCGATTACTCGGGCCGCTCGGTCATCGTGGTCGGCCCGGAGCTGAAGCTGCACCAGTGCGGCCTGCCCAAGAAGATGGCTTTGGAGCTGTTCAAGCCGTTCATCTACGCGCGCCTCGACGCCAAGGGCTTCTCCGCCACCGTGAAGCAGGCGAAGAAGCTCGTTGAGAAGGAGAAGCCGGAGGTCTGGGACATCCTCGATGAGGTGATCCGCGAGCACCCGGTGATGCTGAACCGCGCGCCGACGCTGCACCGCCTCGGCATCCAGGCCTTCGAGCCGAAGCTGATCGAGGGCAAGGCGATCCAGCTGCACCCGCTGGTCTGCGCCGCGTTCAACGCCGACTTCGACGGCGACCAGATGGCCGTGCACGTCCCGCTGTCGCTCGAGGCGCAGCTGGAAGCCCGCGTCCTGATGATGTCGACCAACAACATCCTGCACCCGGCCAACGGTCAGCCGATCATCGTGCCGTCGCAGGACATCGTGCTCGGCCTCTACTACCTGTCGATCGTGGCCGAGGGCATGCCGGGCGAGTTCAAGGCGGACAACGCCAAGAACCCGATGCAGGGCGTCTACGGCGACATGGGCGAGCTGGAGCACGCCCTGGCCGCCAAGGCCGTGTCGCTGCACACCAAGATCAAGTGGCGCTGGACCGGCATCGGCCCGGACAATCAGCCGCTGACCAAGACCTATGAGACCACGCCGGGGCGGGTGATCCTGTCCGGTGCCCTGCCGAAGCACGCCAAGGTGCCCTTCGAAGTCGTCAACAAGCTGATGACCAAGAAGGAGATCTCGGCGATGATCGACACCGTCTACCGCCACTGCGGTCAGAAGGAGTCGGTGATCTTCTGCGACCGGATCATGGCGCTCGGCTTCAACCACGCGTTCAAGGCCGGCATCTCGTTCGGCAAGGACGACATGGTCGTGCCGGAGAACAAGTGGTCGATCGTCGACACCACCCGCGCGCTCGTGAAGGATTACGAGCAGCAGTACAACGACGGCCTGATCACCCAGGGCGAGAAGTACAACAAGGTGGTCGATGCCTGGGCCAAGTGCTCGGACAAGCTGGCCGCCGAGATGATGGGCCGCATCTCCGCGGTCCAGAAGGACGAGAACGGCGCCGACAAGCAGATCAACTCGATCTACATGATGAGCCACTCCGGCGCCCGTGGCTCGCCTGCCCAGATGAAGCAGCTCGCGGCGATGCGCGGCCTCATGGCCAAGCCGTCGGGCGAGATCATCGAGACCCCGATCATCTCGAACTTCAAGGAAGGCCTGGACGTTCTGGAGTACTTCAACTCCACGCACGGTGCCCGTAAGGGCCTGGCCGACACCGCCCTGAAGACCGCCAACTCCGGCTATCTGACCCGCCGCCTCGTCGACGTGGCCCAGGACGCCGTCATCCGCGAGGTCGATTGCGGCACGACCAATGGCATCAAGATGCGCGCCATCGTGGATGCCGGCCAGGTCGTGGCGACGCTCGCCACCCGCATCCTGGGCCGCGCCACGGCCGAGGATCTGGTTGCCGCGGACGGCACGGTGATCGTCAAGACCGGCGAGACCATCGAGGAGCGTCACCTGCCGGCGATCAACGCCGCCGGCATCCAGGAGGTGAAGATCCGCTCCGTGCTGGTCTGCGCCACCAAGAGCGGCGTCTGCGCCACCTGCTACGGGCGCGACCTCGCCCGCGGCACGCCCGTCAACATGGGCGAGGCCGTCGGCGTCATCGCGGCGCAGTCGATCGGCGAGCCGGGCACGCAGCTGACGATGCGCACCTTCCACATCGGCGGTGCGGCCCAGATCGCCGACTCGTCGTTCATCGAGTCGAGCTTCGAGGGCACGATCAAGATCCGCAACCGCGCGATCGCCAAGAACTCCGATGGCGATCTGATCGCCACCGGCCGCAACGTGGCGGTGGTGATCGTCGGGTCCGACGGTGTCGAGCGGGCGGTCCACCGTCTGCAATACGGCGCCAAGCTCCGGGTCGATGAGGGTGACAAGATCAAGCGCGGGCAGCGGATCGCCGAGTGGGATCCCTACACCCGTCCGATCCTCACCGAGGTCGACGGCATCGTGGCCTACGAGGATCTGGTCGACGGCCAGTCCATGACCGAGACCACCGACGAGTCGACCGGCATCGCCAAGCGCGTCGTCGTCGACTGGCGCGGCTCGGCCCGGACCTCGGACCTGAAGCCCGCGATGGTCGTGGTCGACAAGGACGGCAAGGCGCTCAAGCTGCCCCGCGGCTCGGACGCCCGCTACTTCCTGCCGGTCGACGCCATCATCGGCTTCGATCCGGGCGCGAAGGTGAATGCCGGCGACATCCTGGCCCGCGTCTCGACCGACTCGGCCAAGACCCGCGACATCACCGGCGGTCTGCCGCGGGTGGCGGAGCTGTTCGAGGCACGGCGCCCGAAGGACGCGGCGATCATTGCCGAGAAGTCGGGCACCATCGCGTTCGGCCGCGACTACAAGAACAAGCGTCGGCTCACGCTGACGCCGCATGACGGCTCGGAGGCGGTCGAGTACCTGATCCCGAAGGGCAAGCACATCCACCTGCAGGACGGGGACGTGGTCGAGCTCGGCGATTACATCGTCGACGGAAACCCGGCCCCGCACGACATCCTGGCGATCAAGGGCGTGGAGGAGCTCGCGGCCTACCTCGTCAACGAGATCCAGGAGGTCTACCGGCTGCAGGGCGTGTCGATCAACGACAAGCACATCGAGGTGATCGTCCGTCAGATGCTGCAGAAGGTCGAGGTGACCGACGGCGGCGACTCGGACATCCTCTCGGGTGACCAGATCGACCGGACGGAGCTGACCGACTTCAACGAGAAGCTGCTCGCCGAGGGCAAGAAGCCGATCCAGGGCGTTCCGGTCCTGCTCGGCATCACCAAGGCGTCGCTGCAGACCAAGTCGTTCATCTCGGCGGCCTCGTTCCAGGAGACCACCCGCGTCCTCACCGAGGCGGCGGTCAACGGCAAGGTCGACACGCTGGAAGGCCTGAAGGAGAACGTGATCGTCGGCTCGCTCATCCCGGCCGGCACGGGCTCGATGGTGGCGGATATCCGCTCCATCGCCCGCCGCCGCGACGCGATGATCCTGCAGCAGAAGCAGACCGACAGCGGCGCGCTTCCGGTCGAGGAGCTTCCGCCCGCCGCCGAGTAAGGCGGTAGGCAGATTGGCGATGCGAGAGGGCGGCCTTCGGGCCGCCCTTTTTCGTTGCGGGAACGCGCCGTCTTTGCGGGGCTCCGCTCCGCGACCCCGGAATGACGGTGACGAGACCCGAGGGACATCCACCGCCCCTCCCGGGACACCGCGCCCGCGGCGGACTTAACCCGCCCTCAACCATACCGGGCGATAAATCCCATGCGGCCCCAGAAACACCCTGGAAACGGGGAGGATCGGGCCGGTTCGGGTGCGTGAGTGCGGGTCTGGCGTCGTGGGCACGAGACGGGGACGACGGGAATCGAGCCTGCGCTGGCTCTCGGCGGCGATGACGCCCTGGATGGTCGGTCTCGGCCTCCTGGTGTCGTTCACAGCCGATGCCGGCACGGAGAACGCCATCGGATCGAGCCGGCTCGGCGTGATCGACGCCGGCACCGTCCCGCCACTGCCGCCCGGCACAGTCCTGATCGGCTCCGCCCTGCGGCGCCTGGGGGACGAGCCGCCCCAGGCCGTGTTCAAGACCGGCGCGCATGTCTTCCCGGTGGTGCAGCGGGGGGGCAAGGGCAATCCGGCCCGGCCGCCGGCCGAGAGCTTCGCCCGCCGGGCTGCCGGACTGCGGGAGACGGGCGCCGCCCTGGTGTTCGGCGACGTGACCGGCAGCGTCAGCGGGGTGATGACGCAAGGGCCCGCGGTCTGGGACCCGGAATCCGAGCCGGAAGCCACCTTCGTGCCCGTGCCGGATCTCGGCCTGACCACGGGCGCCGGCAGCGCCGCGTCCACGGGCGAGGGCTCGGCTGACCTGACCGAGGACGGCGATCCCGAGCGCTTCGACGGCTCGACCCCGCCGGTGCCCCGCGCGGTCGCCCTGTCGTCGACCACGCCGGCGCCGGCGGACGCGATCCCCGTCGAAGTCGCCGCGGCGAGCCTGGCCCTGCCCGATTTCGCAATCCGCACCGAGCGTCCCGACAGCGCCCAGCCGGTCCCGGAGGATGCGCGGCGCCGCTACGCCGACCTGATCGACCCGGATTCCCTCGACAAGGAGCAGCGCTGCCTGTCGGAGGCCGTCTATTTCGAGGCCCGGAGCGAGCCGGAGGCGGGACAGGCCGCCGTCGCCCAGGTGGTGCTGAACCGCGTGAAGAGCGGGCTCTACCCGGCGAGCGTCTGCGGCGTCGTCTATCAGAACCGGCACCACTACATGGGCTGCCAGTTCTCCTTCGCCTGCGAGGGCAAGTCCCTGCGCATCACCGATGCCGGGGCCTGGGAGTCGGCCACCCGCATCGCCCGCTCGGTGATCGAGGGCCGGACCTACCTCGCCGAGGTCGGCGCCGCGACGCACTACCATGCCGACTACGTCCGGCCCGGCTGGGCGCGCCGCCTGCGCAAGATGGACGTGATCGGCCGTCACATCTTCTACCAGCTCCGGGCCGGTCAGACTTGATGAGCCTGTCCGGCTCCGAACTTCATAAAAGACACTATCCTTAATCGAAAGAATCCTACCTAAGTAGGCGACGCCTAAGCAGTCGAACCCAAGGGTTAATTTTACCCTCGATTCGGATAATGCTTGCGCGCAAGGCAACGAGTCTGGCCTCTAGTACGTCGAGACGAGCGTCGCTTCCGCGTCGCTTCTCGCCAGTATCGCGTACCAGAGGACTTCCATGACCGCGCCGGTCGCTCGCATCACTCTTCTTGCCGCCGCTCTCGGCGGACTGCTGCTCGCCGCCCCCGCCCAGGCCGGCGGCTGCTACAGTTCCGAATGCTACCGCCACGTGGTCACGCCGCCGGTCTACGACACCGTGCAGGAGAACGTGCTGGTGCGTCCGCCGCGCACGGTCTACCGGACCACGCCGCCGGTCTATGACACCGTGTCCGAGCGCGTCATGGTCTCGCCCGGCGGACGCTTCTGGCAGACCAGCCGCGGTCCCGGCGGTGAACTCATAGGCTGCTGGGTGAACACGCCGCCGCGCTTCGCGGTGCGCACCCGGACCGTGCTGGTGCGTCCGGCCCAGTCGATCCCCGAGACGATCCCGCCGGAATACGCCAGCGTGAGCCGCCGCGTCCTGGTGGCGCCGGCCCGCGCCGGCTGGGTGCCGGCCGGCGGCGGCTACGGCGGCGGTTACGCCCCGGCCGCCTATGCGGGCGGTCCGCTGGTCGGCTCGATCCCGGATGCGGTCGGCATCACCGGAGCGAGCTCGTCGGATATCGGCGTCGGCCTCGGCTTCTCCTACGGCAGCCGCTACGAAGGCTACTGATCGGCGGCGCGGCCCGGGCGACGTGTCCGGGCCGCCTTGATTCCGGGCCGCCCGGCTACACCTCACCGCGCAACACGGGAGGTGACGATGGGGACGTTCAAGGCTTGGGTGGTCGAGAAGAACGAGGGCGGCCAGAGCCTCGCCTTCCGGGATTTCGATGATGCCGACCTGATGGACGGCGACGTCACCGTGCGGGTGACGCACTCCACCCTGAACTACAAGGATGGCCTCGCGCTCACCGGCACGTCGCCGGTGGTGCGCCGCTTCCCGATGATCCCCGGCATCGACTTCTCGGGGATCGTCGAGACCTCGGATCACCCCGCATACAAGCCGGGCGACGCCGTCGTGCTCACCGGTTGGGGCGTCGGCGAGACCCATCTCGGCGCCTACGCGCAGCGCGCCCGGGTCAAGGGCGACTGGCTGGTGCCGCTGCCGCAGGGCTTGACGCCGGAGCAGGCCATGGCGGTCGGCACCGCCGGCTACACCGCGATGCTGTGCTGCATGGCGCTCGACGCCCACGGCGTGAGGCCGGAGCACGGCCCGGTGATCGTCACCGGCGCCTCGGGCGGCGTCGGCTCGGTGGCGGTGGCGCTGCTCGCCCGGGCCGGCTGGCACGTGATCGCCTCCACGGGCCGGGATGGCGAATCCGGTTACCTGAAAGGGCTCGGGGCCGCCGAGATCCTCGACCGGGCTGAGCTGTCGAAGCCCGGCAAGCCGCTCGGCAAGGAGCGCTGGGCGGCGGGGATCGACGCGGTCGGCTCCACGACGCTCGCCAACGTGCTCGCCATGACCAAGGCCGACGGTGCGGTCGCCGCCTGCGGGCTGGCGCAGGGCATGGACCTCCCCACCTCCGTGGCGCCGTTCATCCTGCGCGGCGTCTCGCTGCTCGGCATCAACAGCGTCACGACCCCGCAGCCGAAGCGCCGCGAAGCCTGGGCGCGGCTCGCCCGGGAGCTCGACCTCGGCAAGCTCGCCACCATGACCAGCAAGGTTCGGCTGGAGGAGGTCGGCCCGCTCGGCGCTGAGATCCTGGCCGGCAAGGTCCGGGGGCGGGTCGTGGTCGAGGTGGCGTAGAGGATGCGGGCCTCACGGCCCCTTCCGGGTATCGTACGGTGCCGGTCGCCGACCACGCCAGGCGAGACGCCGCTCTGTGCCCGCCGGCCGGGAACACTGTCTTCTCCCTCGCCCCGGGATCCAGGGCCGGAGCCGTCGACAGGTGTGAGGCGACAGGTTTCGCAGCCCAGGCGGAACCTTCGCCGTTCCTGAAGGGTTTCATTTTTTATGAGCGTTGCATTCGTCAAAGAGCCCGAGGGCGGGGAAGCATTCGAGAATCTGCCGGATCGGCCGATCTCGCCCCATACCAACTTCGTCACCCCGGAAGGCCTCGCGCAGATCGAGGCCGAAGTCGCGCGCCTGGAGAAGGAGGTCGCCTCCCTGGACCCCGCCGACAAGGCCGAGGATTCCCGGATCGGGCGTGATCTGCGCTACTGGGCAGCGCGCAAGAACACCGCGCAACTCGTCGAGCCGAAGGGCGGCGACACCGTCCATTTCGGCGCGACCGTCACAATCTTGCGCGAGGACGATGCCGGCAAGGAGAGCCGCCAGACGTTCCGCATTGTCGGCGAGGATGAGGCCGACCCGCATAAGGGATCGATCTCCTATGTGGCGCCGCTCGCCCAGGCGATCACCGGCAAGACGGTCGGCGACGTGGTCGAGGTGAACGGCCACGAGGTCGAGGTCGTCGAGATCCGCTAAGCGGGCTTACCGGCCCTCGAACCGCGCCCGCAAGGGAAGCATCGCTTCGGCGAAATGCTCCATGAAGACCCGGACCCGCGCCGCATGGCGCAGGTCGGGATGCGTCAGAACCCAGAGATCGGCCCCGAGTTCCGGGTGGGGTCCGGACAGGCGGCGCAAGGCCGGATTGGCGTCGGCCGCGAAGCAGGGCAGGGGACCGATCCCGAGGCCAGCCGAGACCGCCGCGTCGAGACCTGTCACCGTGTTGATTTGCAGCCGGATTCGGTCGGCCGGAGCACGGGCCGCGACGAACCGCATGAACGAGCCGTTCGCCACCCCGGGACCCGGACAGACCCAGGCCTCCCGGGACAGGTCGCCGTATTTCCGATCGACCCGGCCGTAGAGACCCCAGGCCGTGGCGGCCAGGCGGCGCCCGACCAGGGTCTCGCTGGGCCCCCGGCTCACCCGGATCGCGACATCGGCATCCCGGCGCGACAGGTTGAGCGCCTCCTCGGTGAGGAGCAGGTCGATCCGGATCTCCGGGTAGCGTGCGCTGAAATCGGCCAGGACCGGCATGAGCAGGTCGGCCGCGAAGCCGGCGGGCGCGGTCACGCGCAGCTCTCCCGAGGGCGTCTCGCCTCGGCCCGCCACCGCGCGGGCGAATTGCGTGACGTCGGTCTCGATCCGGGCCGCAGCCGCGATCATCGCCTGACCCGCGGACGTCGGCACGTAGCCGGTGCGGAGGCGCTCGAACAGCCGCGCGTCGAGCTTCGCTTCCACGGCCGCGAGCCGCCGGAACGCCGTCGAGTGGTTGATCCCGAGCTGCGCGGCGGCCGCCGTCAGGCCGCCGTGATCCGCCACGGACTTCACAAACCGGAATTCGTCCCAATCCAGCGACACCCTCGAACCCTTGCGTTGATGCAAGACCATCCTTGCGCCGTAGGGCATATTTGCAAAGCGTGAAACGCGCCATGGAGGGGCACCGCGCCGGCGCACGATTCGCCGTGCCGTTCGAGACACAGGATGGGAGACCACCGCATGGCCAAGGTTTTGGTGCTGTACTACTCGACCTACGGGCACGTGGAGCAGATGGCCTACGCCGTCGCCGAGGGCGCGCGTGAGGCCGGGGCCGAGGTCGTGGTGAAGCGGGTGGCCGAGCTGGTGCCCGAGGAGGTCGCCCGGCAGAATCACTTCAAGCTCGATCAGGCCGCGCCGGTCGCCACCGTGGCCGAACTGGCCGATTACGACGCCATCATCTTCGGCACGCCGACCCGCTACGGCAACATGGCCGCGCAGATGAAGCAGTTCATCGACCAGACCGGCGGGCTGTGGATGAAGGGCGCGCTGGTCGGCAAGGTCGGCTCGGTCTTCACCTCGACCGCTTCGCAGCACGGCGGCCAGGAGACCACCCTGACGAGCTTCCACACGGTGCTGTTCCACCACGGCATGGTGGTGGTCGGTCTTCCCTACAGCTTCCAGGGCCAGGCCGGCGTCGAGGCGGTCAAGGGCAACACGCCCTACGGCGCCAGCACGATCGCGGACGGCGACGGCTCTCGCCAGCCGAGCGCGGTGGAGCTGGAAGGGGCCCGCTTCCAGGGCCGCCACGTCGCCGGGATCGCCGCCAAGCTGGCCCGATAGAAGCCCAAGAAAAAAGGCTCGGATTGCTCCGAGCCTGGAAGGGAAAAGGCCATTTGGGGGCTGAGAAGGCCTTCGTGGTCAATAAACGGATGGCGGCGATCTCTGTTCCGTCGCCGCTGAAAAAATCTCTGTTCTCAGCGCGGCGCCGCGGCCCGGGCGAGGCGGTCGCCGATAGCCTCGCCCAATCCTTCGGTGGGAATGGGCACGACCGCTATGGCGGCGGCGCCGCTCGCGTCAAGATCGCGCATGGCGCCGAACAGGCGCGCTGCCGCTTCGGCGAGATCACCCGACGGGCTGAGGTTGAGCGCGGCGTGCGCACGCTCGTGACCCGCCGGGCGTGCCGATCCGAACAGCAGCACTGCCTCGCCCGGCTCGATCTGCGTCGCATTCAGGCGGACACGCGCCCGCGGAGCGTAGTGCGAGGCGAGCATGCCTGGGCCGGCCGGGCGGACAGCATCCGCGGATTCGGGCACGGCCGGGTCTAGGCCGAGGACGTCGCGCAGCGCCGCGCGGGTGATCCCGCCGGGCCGCAGCAGCCGCGGCGTCCCCCCGAGACACGCCACCACGGTCGATTCGAGGCCGACGCGCGTGTCGCCGCCGTCGAGCACCGCGCCGATCCGGCCCGCGAGATCCGCGAAAACGTGGTCCGCCCGGGTCGGGCTGACGCGTCCGGACCGGTTGGCCGAGGGTGCCGCGACCGGGCGGCCGACGCCGGCCAGCAGGGCCTGGGCCAGCGGATGGGCCGGGACCCGCAGGGCGACGCTCGGCAGGCCGGCCCGGGCGAGATCGCAGATTTGGGTCCTTGGGTGGGCCGGCACCACAAGGGTCAGGGGACCCGGCCAGAACGCGTCCGCGAGGCGGCGTGCATGCGCGTCGAAGACACCTTCCGCGAAGGCGGCTTCCGCCTCCGGCAGGTGGGAGATCAGCGGGTTGAAGCGCGGCCGGTCCTTGGCGGCGAAGATCCGCGTCACCGCGCCGGCCTCTGTGGCGTCCGCCCCGAGCCCGTAGACGGTCTCGGTGGGGAAGGCCACGAGGCCGCCGGCTCGCAGGAGCGCGGCGGCTTCGGCGAGGCCGGACGCGTCTGGGCCGAGCCGCCGGGTCGCGGCCGGGACCGTTGACCCGGGATCGTTCATGCGAAAAGCCGTCTCCAAGATGATGGCGGCGCGCGGCGCGTGCGCCTATTCTCGGGCCGCCGTAGCCCCGGTTCGCGGGCGCGGTCAAACCCGCCCCGGGGGCAACGAACGGGCGGGCCGCGATAAGGGAGGATCGTATGAGTTACCGCGCCCCGGTCCCCGAGATGCTGTTCACCCTCCGGCACGTGGCCGGGCTCGAGGCGTTCGATCCGGACGATGCCGAGGCGATCCTCACCGAGGCCGGGCGGATCGCCGCCGGGGTGATCGCGCCGCTGAACCGCATCGGCGACCGGCACGGCACTCCGTTCGCGGACGGGCGCGTCACCACCCCGCCCGGCTGGCGGGAGGCGTACCGCACCTTCACGGAGGGCGGCTGGAACGGGCTCTCGGCGGAGGCCGATCACGGCGGGCAGGGCCTGCCGAAGCTGATCGAGGCCGCCTGCGCGGAGATGTGGAACGGCGCCAACCTCGCCTTCGGGCTCTGCCCGCTCCTGACCCAGGGCGGCATCGAGGCGCTGGCGGCCCACGGCTCGGACGACCTGAAGGCGCGCTACCTCGAGAAGCTGGTCTCGGGCGAGTGGCCCGCCACCATGAATCTGACCGAGCCGCAGGCGGGCTCCGACCTCGCGCTGCTGCGGAGCCGGGCCGTCCCCGCGGACGACGGCACGTACCGGATCACCGGCAACAAGATCTACATCACCTACGGGGAGCACGACCTCGCCGACAACATCGTCCACCTCGTCCTGGCCCGGCTGCCGGACGCGCCGGCGGGCACGCGGGGCATCTCGCTGTTCCTCGTGCCGAAGGTGCTGCCGGACGGCACCCGCAACGACCTGCGCTGCTCCGGCATCGAGCACAAGCTCGGCATCCACGCCTCGCCGACCTGCTCCATGGCGTTCGGCGACGATGGGGGCGCCACCGGCTGGCTGATCGGGCAGGAGAACAAGGGGCTGGCCTGCATGTTCACGATGATGAACGCGGCCCGGCTCAATGTCGGCCTGCAGGGCGTCGGCGTGGCCGAGGCCGCGACCCAGCGGGCGCTCGCCTACGCGCAGGAGCGCCGCCAGGGCCGGGCCATCGGCGCCCCAGAGGCGACGAGCCCGATCGCCGCGCATCCGGACGTACAGCGGATGCTGCTGACCATGAAGGCGTCGACGGCCGCCGCCCGGGCCATCTGCTACCTCACCGCCGCCGCGCTCGACGCGTCGAAGGGGCCCGAGGGGCAGCCCGCTCTGGATCGGGCCTCCCTGCTGACGCCAGTGGCGAAGGCGTTCGCGACGGACCTTGCCAACGAGGTGACCTCGCTCGGCGTGCAGGTCCATGGCGGCATGGGCTTCGTGGAGGAGACGGGCGCGGCGCAGCTCATGCGAGACGCCCGCATCCTCGGCATCTACGAGGGCACCAACGGCATCCAGGCCATCGACCTCACCGCCCGCAAGCTGCCGCTCAACGGCGGCGCCACGGCCCGGTCGCAGATCGCCTGGATGCGTCGGGCAGCCGAGGGCCTGCTCAAGGCCGGCGATCCGGCCTTCGGCCACATGGCGGCGCGGCTGCGGGACGGGATCGGCAGCCTCGACCGGGCGACGAGCCACCAGCTCGCTTCTCTGAGTTCCAACCGGCCGGAGACGGCGCTCGCCGGCGCGACGCCGTATCTGCGCCTGTTCGGCCTGGTTCTCGGCGGCGCCTGCCTCGCCCGGAGCGCGCTCGCCGCGAGCGCCGCCCTGAAGGCCGGCGAGACCGATCCGGCCCATGCCGGCCGCATCGCCCTCGCGCGCTTCTATGCCGAGAACCTGCTGACCGCGGCCGGGGGCCTGGAGCAGAGTGTCGTGGCGGGCGGCGCCTTCACGGACGACGCCGCGCTGGCGCTGGCGGTTTGAGGGAAGCGGATCATGGCCGATACCGTCGCGATCGACGATCTCCAGGGCGGCGTCCGCCTGATCACCCTGAACCGTCCGGAGAAGAAGAACGCGCTGACCGGCGCGATGTACGACGCCATGCGCGCGGCGCTCACCGAGGCCGACGCTTCGGACCAGATCGGCGCCGTGGTCTTCGCCGGCCAGCCCGGCATGTTCAGCGCCGGAAACGACCTCGCCGACTTCATGGGCCGGTCGTCCGCGGATAGGGCCGGGGACGGGTTCAGCGCCTCGCCGGCCTTGGCCTTCATCCGCCAGCTCGCCCGGACGCGCACCCCGATGGTGGCGGCGGTCGACGGCATCGCGGTGGGCATCGGCGCGACGCTCTGCCTGCACTGCGACCTCGTCTACGCGAGCCCGGCGGCGCGGCTGCGGATGCCGTTCGTGGAACTCGGCCTCGTCCCGGAGGCGGCCTCGAGCTACCTGCTGCCCCTGCGGGTCGGGCGGCTCCGGGCCACCGAGCTGCTGCTCCTGTCCCGGCCCCTCGACGCCGACGAGGCGCAGGCGCTCGGCCTCGTCAACGCGGTGCTGCCGGCCGACATGCTGGTGGAGCAGGCCATCGCGCAGGCCACGCGCCTCGCCGCCCTGCCGCGCGGGGCGCTGCTGGCGTCGCGCGCCCTGATCCGGGGCGACCAGGCGCAGGTCGAGGCCGCCCTGGAGGCGGAGGCCAAGGCGTTCGACGCGCAGCTGCGCTCGCCCGAATCCCAGGATCGCCTCGCCGCCTTCCTGGCGCGGTCGAAGCCCGCGTCCTCGGCGTGAGCGCGCCCGACCTCTCCAAGAAGATCTGCCTCGTGGCGGGCGCCTCGCGGGGCGTCGGCCGGGGCCTCGCCCGAGCCCTCGGAGAGGCCGGGGCCACCGTGATCGTCACCGCCCGGTCCAGCGAGACCGGCGCCCGGACCGAGATGCGGCCCGAATCGATCGAGGACACGGCCCGCATGGTCGATGCCGCCGGCGGCCGCGGACACCATTATCTCTGCGACCACCGCTCCGAGCGCGCCACCGACACCCTGATGCACTGGGTGCTGCGCCGCTTCGGGCGGATCGACGTCGCGGCCTGCAGCGTCTGGGGCGGGAACGAGGGCTATGACGGCGAGCGATACCCGGATGGCGCCGAATGGGGCACGCCGTTCTGGCGCCGCTCGGCCGAGCCCTATCTCGGCTTCCTGGAGGCCGGACCGCTGCCGGCGCTGCTGCTCGCCCGCGCGGTCGCCCCCGCCATGGTGGCGGCGCGCTCCGGACTGATCGCGCTGGTCTCCTTCGGGACCGAGGATTACCTCGGCGACGTCTTCTACGATTCCGCCAAAGCCGCGACCAATCGGCTCGCCTTGGCCTTCGCCCGTGAGCTGGCGCCGCACGGCGTGACCGCGCTCGGCCTCTCGCCGGGCTACGTTGCCACCGAGCGGGCGCGCGATCTCGGGCAGGATGATCTCGCCACCGAGGGACCGCTCTATGCGGGCCGGGCGCTCGCCGCTCTGGCAGCCGACCCGAACATCGCGGCGCGGGCCGGCACCGTCCTGCACGCGGGCGACCTCGCCCGGATCTACGGCTTTACCGACGCGGACGGCGCGCAGCCGGAACGGTTCCGGATCGCTCCCTGATCTTCCACAGTGCCGAGACGTGTCGCGCAAAGGGCGCAGCGTCCGGGTAATCGGATCAACGGCGCGGCGGCAGGGCCCGGCAGGGTTGCTTTGCGGCGTCCGGACGGGCGTGTTGGCGCAATCGGCGCTCCGGATTGCTGCGGGAGCGAAAAACGGCCTTAATTCGCCCGCAGGTCAGGGGTCGATCCTGCGCCCGCACCGATCTCCGGTCGGATTTGGGCTGCGCGTCTGAATGAGGGAATTGGCATGTCGGAAGCGAACACGGCGCCGCGCGTGCTGATGGTGTTCCCGAAGTTCTACGAAAACTCGATGTGGAACTTCAAAGAGGCCATGGAGCTGCAGGGCGCCCGCGCCCCCGCGCCGCCGCTCGGCCTGATCACGCTCGCCGCGATGCTGCCGCCGGCCTGGCAGGTGACGCTCGTCAATCGCAACTGCGAGGAAGTGACGGACGCGCAGATCCAGGCGGCCGACCTCGTGATGACCGGCGGCATGCTGCCCCAGGAGCCGGACTGCCTCGTGGTCATCGACCGGTGCGTCGCCCTCGGCACCCCGGTCTGCGTCGGCGGCCCCGCGCCGACCTCGACGCCGGAAGTCTACGACAAGGCCGACTTCCTGGTGCTGGGCGAGGCCGAGGGCATCCTCGACAAGTTCGTGGCCGCCTGGGAGGCGGGCGAGCGCCGGGGCCGGCTCATGGCCGAGAAATTCAAGGCCGACGTCACCAAGAGCCCGATCCCGCGCTTCGACCTGCTGACCTTCAGCCACTACCTCTATATCGGCGTCCAGTTCTCGCGCGGCTGCCCGTTCACCTGCGAGTTCTGCGACATCATCGAGCTCTACGGCCGCGCCCCCCGGACCAAGACCACACCGCAGATGCTGGCCGAGCTCGACCGGCTCTACGGCCTCGGCTACCGCGGCCATGTCGACTTCGTCGACGACAACCTGATCGGCAACAAGAAGGCGATCAAGCTGTTCCTGCCGCACCTGATCAAGTGGCAGGAAGAGCACGGCTACCCGTTCAAGTTCTCCACCGAGGCCTCGCTGAACCTCGCGGACGACGACGAGCTGCTCGGGATGATGCGGGACGCGAACTTCTTCGCCCTGTTCACCGGGATCGAGACGCCCGACGAGGCGACGCTGATCCAGACGCAGAAGAAGCAGAACACCAAGCGGTCGATCGCCGACAGCGTGCACAAGCTCTACGAGCACGGCATGTTCGTGACCGCCGGCTTCATCGTCGGCTTCGACACCGAGAAGGACAGCATCAGCAAGGCGATGTCGCTCTGCATCAGCCAGACCGGCGTCCCGATCGCCATGGTCGGCCTGCTCTTCGCGCTGCCGAACACCCAACTCTCGCGCCGCCTGCGCAAGGAGGGCCGCCTCTACGAGAACTACGCGGCGACCACGGCCGACCAGGGCGACCAGTGCACGCAGGGGATCAACTTCGTGACCCTGCGCCCGCAGCGCGACGTGCTGGCCGATTATCGCGACGTCCTCCAGGAGATCTACGACCCGCCGAACTTCTTCGACCGGGTGCGGGTGGTCGCGCGGCAGGTGAAGCGGCCGAAATTCGCCGCTCAGAAGCTCAACTGGCGCCACATCGTCCACGATCTCTATTCGCTGCTGCGCGTGTGCTGGCGGATGACCGTGCGGCGTCCGGAACTGGCCAAGCACTTCTGGAGCGTGTTCCTGGAGACCGCCCGCCGCAACCCGGCCGCCCTGGAGGCGGTGGTCACCAACATGGTGATCTACCTGCACGTCTACCCGTTCTCGCGCTACGTCATCCGCGAGATCAACGGCCGGATCGCCGAGCTCGATGCCGGCCGCTGGGTGCAGCCGCCGGTCCTGGCACCCGAGGCCGAGACCTGCAAGGCGCCGCCGGTCGGCAAGGTGGTGGCCAAGGCCGAGGTCAAGCACCTCGCGGCGGTGGCCTGACGGGCCGCCTGTTCAGGGTATCCCGCCGGCGTCCTCATTTCGAGGTGCCGGAGCGCAGCGGAGGCCTCGAAGGAGGCCTCCAGCCAGCCGCGCGATCCCTGGAGCCCGCCTTCAAGGCCCGCTGACGCGGGCGCTTCAGGATGAGGGGACGGGGGGCGCGCGCGCCACCGCCCTTGCGGCCGGCTTCTGTGAACCTTAGCTGAGCTTCCGCGAGGCCACGTCCTCCCCCGCAGGCGGGATACAAGTCCGGGACGGCCCGGCCCTTTCAGGAGGGCCGCATGGCCTGGATCTATCTCGTCACCGCGGGCGTGCTGGAGGTCGTCTGGGCCTTCGCGATGAAGCAATCCGACGGCTTCACGCGCCTGTGGCCCACCGGGATCATGGCTGTGTCGATGGCCGGCAGCGTCGGCTTCCTGGCGCTGGCCATGCGCACGCTGCCCCTGGGAACCGCCTACACGATCTGGACCGGCATCGGCGCGGTCGGCGCGTTCCTGATCGGCATCGCCGCCCTCGGGGAGCAGGCAAGCGCCAGCCGGATCCTCGCCGCCGGCCTGATCGGCTCCGGGCTCGTCCTGATGAAGCTGTCGAGCCCGGGCTGAGCCTCAGGCGGCGCGCACCGTCTGCAGGAACACGTCGATTTCCCGGCGCAGCTCGGCGGATTGCTCCGAGAGGCTCGCCGCCGAGGCGAGCATCCGCGTCGCGGCGGAGCCCGTGTCATCGGCCGCCCGCGCAACCTCGTCGATCGTGCCGGTGACGGCGCCGGTCCCGGATGCGGCCTCGGCGACGTTGCGGGCGATCTCCCGGGTCGCCGCACCCTGCTGCTCCACGGCCGCCGCGATCGAGCTCGCCACGCTGTCGATCTCGCGGATGCGCGTTGCGATCTCGTCGATCGCCCCCACGGTCTGACCGGTCGCGCCCTGGATGCGGCCGACCTGCCCGGCGATCTCCTCCGTCGCCCGGGCGGTCTGGCCCGCGAGCTGCTTCACCTCGCTGGCGACCACCGCGAAGCCGCGGCCCGCTTCACCCGCCCGGGCGGCCTCGATCGTGGCGTTGAGCGCCAGCAGGTTCGTCTGACCGGCAATGTCGGTGATGAGGCGCACGACGTCGCCGATCCGGCCCGCGGCGATGCTCAGCTCCTGCACGAGGCCGGCCGTCTCGCCCGCCTGGACCACGGCCCCCCGGGCAAGCTCGGCCGAGCCGTCCACCTGCCGGCCGATCTCCAGGACCGAGGCCCCGAGTTCTTCCGCGGCCGCCGCGACCGTGCCGACATGCATGGCGGCCTCCTGCGCCGCACCCGCCACGGTCGCCGAGCGCTCGGCCGTGTGGGTGGCGGTGCTGGTCATGGCCTCGGCCTCCGCCCGCAGGCCGAGGGCGGCGTCCGAAACCCGCGCCAGCACGCCGCCGACCGCCGCCTCGAAGGACCCGGCCATGGCATGGACGGCGCGTCGGCGCTGCACTTCGGCGCCTTCCCGCGCCAGGGCGGTCTCCCGCTCCAGGGCACGGCTGTGGATCAGGTTGTCCTTGAAGACCTGCACGGCCGCCGCCATCGCGCCGATCTCGTCACCGCGTCCGGTGTGGGGAACCGGTACGGTCTCGTCGCCCTGGGCGAGCCGGCCCATCGCGCCGGTCATCCGCTCGATCGGGCGCGCGATCCCGAACAGGGCGAACAGCATCGCGGCCGCCGCAACCGCGAGGCCCACCACGGTGGCGGCCATCGCGATGAGCTTGGCGCGCGTTGCCGCCTGCACGGTCTCGGCGACGTTGGCTTCCGTCAACGCCCGGGCCGAGGCGATCGATTCCGTCAGGCTCGCCACCGCCGCGTCGTTCTGCGCCGCCGTCGCGGGGTCCAGTACGAGCCCGAGGGCGCCGGGTTGATCGCCCGCGATCATCAGCTCGACCACTTGCAGCTGGATGTTCTGGTAGGCGTTCCAGGCCGTCGTGAAGCGCTCGTAGACCTCACGATCCCGCGGGCTGGTCAGACGCTCCTGATAGGCCTGCCGGAGGTTGGAGAGCTCCGCCAAGGTGTCGGTGAGCGCGGTCTGGTTCTTGTCCAGGGCCGCCGGGTCGGGGGAGGCGACCGCGAGCCGGTAGAGGCGCAGCCGCGCCTCCCGCACGGCCGTGCCGATGGCCTCGGCCTGGTTCTGCGCGGGCAGGGCCTGCTGAGAGACCGCGTCGGCGTTCCGCTCGATCTCCGACAGGGTCACGACGCTGGCGATCCCCTGGCCGACGGCGGCGAGGGCGAGCAGGCCGATCGCACCGGCGAGGACCGTCTTGAGAGAGAGTCGCATGAGGTTTCCGTCCTCGCGGCCGAGCCGCGCCTACAGGCTCCGCCATGCTCCCGCACAGGTCTTAATATTTTATCGGCTCTGTACCAGCATTTCTGGCTAAAGCCACTTCTTCCACCGGAAGAAAACGTATGGGAATACAGCGGCGACCACCATCATGACCAGCGCCATCGGGTATCCGAAGGTGAGATCTAGTTCCGGTATGGATTTAAAGTTCATGCCGTAGATCGACGCGATCAGCGTCGGCGGCATGAAGACCACGGCCATGACCGAGAACAGCTTGATGATGTTGTTCTGCTCGAGGTTGACGAGCCCGAGGGTCGCATCGAGCAAGAATTGAATTTTCGTGGACAGGAAGGTCGCGTGCTCCTCCAGGGATTGAAGATCCCGCAGCGTCGAACGGACATCCTCCCGCAGATCACGCGGAGCCTTGTTGGTTCGATACGTCGCGGACAGCGAGAGCAGGATCCGCTCCATCGAGACGAGGCTCTCGCGCTGCTTCGAGATCAGGTCGCCATGCCGGCCGAGCGCGCGCAACGTGTCCTGCAGGGCGGTGTTGCGGGCGGACGGGTCCTCCTGCACCTCGAAGATCTTGCCGGACAGGCGGTCGATGCGCTCGCCCTGGAGCTGGAGCACGTCGGCGGCGCGGTCGATCACAGCCTCGATCAGGCCCGCGAGAATCGCCTCGCCGGAGGCCGCGGAGGCGCTGCCGTTGCCCATCGATCGTCCGGCGCGCTGCGTGTACATGCGGAAGGCCTGCGGCTCCTCGTGGCGCACGGTCACGAGCCGGTTGCCGCGCAGGATGAAGGTGATGCCGGCGAGACCCGGCTCCTCGGCGTCGCTCACCTTCGAGAGCACGCGCCCGGTCATGTAGCGGGCGCCGTCCTCGACGTAGAGCAGCTCGGAGGGCTCGATGTCCTTCATCTCCTCGCGGGTGGGAACCTCGATCCCCGCGAAGGCCTCGACCTTCAGCTCTTCCTCGCGGCTCGGTCGGATCAGGTCGAGCCAGATGGTGTCGTCGGGGATCGTGTCCTGAAGGTCGATGACCCGGCGCTCGAGCAGCGTGGCTCCGGCGCCGACGGCAGGCTGGTGGATGAAGATCACGAACGGGTCTCGGATGCGGAACGGTCACGGAGCGACGCTGGCCCAGCCCGCATCCGGCACGCCGAGTCCCGACGCAAGCTGTGCGGCGGATGTGGCGGTGTTTTCTGACGCTTCCGTGACATCGCCGCCCGCCTCGCAGGGACGGCCCGGCCTCAGTTGCAGCCCTCGCAGATGCTGTCGTCGATCTTGTCGGTCAGCGCCCGCTCGCGCCGCTCTTCCCGGCGCGACGGAATCTCGCCCGGGCCGAGCGACGTGCCCGGCGGCTTGGTCACGCCAAGGCTGTTGGTGTTCGGTGCCGTGATGGTCGAGGCCGGTCCCCCGCCGGTCCCGGTCTGGTCGGGCGCGACGGTCTGCGCCGCCAGCGGGGTTGCGCAGGCGAGGCTCAGGACGGCCGGCGCGAGCGGGCGAAGCGAGCGGCGAGTCATGGGACCTCCAATCCTCGAGAGAACGTGGGACTTCGCCGCCGGTTGCGTGGTTTCAGCGCCGCCGCGCGGGCGGGCGGCGAAACACGCCGACCATCTCGACGTGGTCCGAATGGCGGAACTGGTCCACCGGCGTGACCCGCTCCAGCCGGTAGCCACCCGCGACGAGCGCCGCCGCATCCCGGGCGAAGGTGCCGGCATCGCACGCGATGCCGACCACCAGGGGCACACGCGACGCGGCGAGCTGGCGGGCCTGGGCCTCCGCGCCGGCCCGCGGCGGATCGAACACCACCGCGTCGAAGGCGTCGAGCTCGATCGGGAGCAGCGGCCGGCGGAAGAGGTCGCGGCGCTCGCGCGTGATCGCGCGCAGTCCCGTGGCCGCACGGGCCGACCGGTCGAGGCCCGCGAGGGCGGCGGCATCGGCTTCCACGGCCTGGACCGCGGCCTCACGGGCCAGCGCGAGGCTGAGCGGCCCGCACCCAGAGAACAGGTCCGCGACGCGCTTGGCGCGCGGTCCCAGCGCCGACAGCGTGAGATCCGTGAGCACGGCCTGCCCGGCGGCGGTTGCCTGGAGGAAGCCGCCGGGGGCAGGATAGAGGCGGCCTCGGCCATCGGTGACCGAGACGGGCTCGGCCTCCATCAGGCGCTCGCCGTGAAGGGAGAGCCGGGCGAGGCCGAGCTCGCCGGCGATCCGCACCAGGGCGGCGCCGACGCCGGCGCTCACCGGCCCGTGCCCGCGCAGGTCGACGTCCAGGCCCTGGTCGGTGGCGGTGACGGCCACGTCGAGGGGCTTGCGGCCATGGCCGAGGGGCGCCGCGAGGCGGCGCGCCACCTCGGGCGCGGCGTGCAGCGCCGGCACGGTGATCGGGCAATGGTCGATCGGCACCAGCGCGTGGCTGCGCGCCGCCATCAAGCCGGCCTCGGCTCGGCCGTCGATCTCCCGGACATGGAGCGTGATCCGACGCCGCCCGGCGCCATGCGCGTCGATGGCCGGGTCGGGCGCCACGTCGAGGCCGGCCTGGGAGAGGGCCTGCGCGATGAGGCCGCGCTTCCAGGCGAGTTCCGCCGGCCGGGCGAGATGCTGCGTGCGGCAGCCGCCGCAGCGCATGAAGTAGGGGCAGAACGGCTCGACCCGGTCGGCCGAGGCCTGCGCGATGCCCAGAAGCTCGGCCCGCCGGCCCTCCCGGCGGATCGTCGCGCGCTCGCCGGGCAGCGTATAGGGGACGAGGACCCCGTCCTCGGCGATCCCGTCGCCGCGGGCGCCGAGGTCTCGGATCGTGACCGTCTCGCTCATGGGAATCGCGCGCCAATCAGGAATTCGGCATTGCCGTCGCCGCCCGGAACGGGCGAGTCAATCAGGCCGAGGATCGTGGCACCGAGCGCCAGCAGCGCGTCCCGTACTGTCGCGCAGACCTCCGCGTGCACCTCCGGATCACGCACGAGGCCGCCGCGCCCGACCCGCGCGCGGCCGGCCTCGAATTGCGGCTTGATCAGCGCGACGAGGCTGGAGCCGGGTGCGAGCAGCCCCGGCAGAGGCGGCAGCACGAGACGCAGGCCGATGAAGCTCACGTCGACGGTCGCGAGATCCGGAGGCGGCGTCAGCGCGGCCGGAGCGAGGGTGCGGATGTCGGTGCCTTCCAGGTTCGTCACCCGCGGATCGGCCGCCAGGCGGGGATGGAGCTGCCCGCGTCCCACATCCACCGCGTAGACATGAGACGCGCCGCCGGCGAGCAGAACGTCCGTGAAGCCACCCGTGGAGGCCCCGACATCGAGGCAGGTGCGCCCATCCGGAACCAGCCGGAACGCCTCCAGGGCCGCGGCGAGCTTGAGGCCGCCCCGGGACGCGTAGGGATGCTCCGGCGTCGCCTCGACCCGGGCGCCCGGGGCGATCGCGTCCGACGGACGCGTGAGCGGCCGCCCGTCGACCCGCACGAGCCCGGCCCGGATCGCCGCCTGCGCCCGCGCCCGGCTCTCGAAATGGCCGTGTTCCACGAGGAACAGGTCGGCGCGCCGCTTGGGCGGTTCAGCCGCCGCGGTCGTGGCGGGATCCGGTATGGGCCGGTCGCGATTCATCAGGGTTTCGTGCGGTGCCGGTAGAGCTGCGGTAGAGGTTCGGCGGTGCGGCCCTGTCGAAGGGCGGCGCGCTCCCTAACTAGACCGGGCCGTACAGGAGAGCCACCGCATGATCCGTACCCTGCCGCTGCTCGCATTGCTCGGGACCTTCGCCGCGAGCGGCGCCCTCGCGCAGGAACCCCCGAAGGAGGCCGCCAAGGAATCCGCCAAGGCGGCCGAGACCTACGAGGCCCCGATCAAGAACGCCAAGGGCGACACGATCGGGAAGCTGGCGATCCGCGACGGCGCGAACGCGCTGGTGCTGCGTGTCGCGATCCAGCCCGGCGGCCTGCCCCCCGGCTGGCACGGCATGCACTTTCACGCCGTGGGCGACTGCTCGGATCCGAAGTTCATGAATTCCAAGGCCCATGTGAACCACGACCAGAGCAAACACGGCCTGCTGAACGCGGAGGGTCCCGACGAGGGCGATCTGCCGAACCTCTATGTCGGCCAGGACGGCTCGGCCCAGGCCGAGGTGTCGAGCGAGACGCCCCTCAATGGCGAGGGCGGGCTCAAGGACGGCGACGGATCGGCGCTGATCATCCACGCCAACGAGGACGATCACACGGCTCAGCCGATCGGCGGGGCTGGCGACCGGGTTGCCTGCGGGGTGATCAAGTAGCCGCGCGGGGCGAGGGCACCGCCGGCGGGATCGGCCGCGGGCGGCCAGCCTCGTCGATTGCCACGAACGTGAAGGTGGCCTGGGTCACGCGCTCGCGGACCTGGGTGCAGAAGCGCCGCGCCCAGGCCTCGACCTCGATCTTCATCGAGGTGCGGCCCACATGCGACACCCGGGTGTAGACGCACAGCACGTCGCCCACGCGGACCGGCCGGATGAAGGTCATGGCGTTGAGCGACACGGTCACGACCCGGCCCTGCGCCCGGTCGACGCCGGCGATACCGCCGGCCTGATCCATCTGCGAGAGAACCCAGCCGCCGAAGATGTCGCCATTGGCGTTGGTATCGGCCGGCATGGCGATGGTGCGCACCGTCAGGTCGCCCTGAGGTGAATCGATGTCCTGCGGCACAGGAACACCTCCGGCCGATGAGAGTCCGACCTGCTGCATGCCGTCCATCCGCCCGCCTCGCGCCGTCAGGACAGCAGGCCGGCGAGCTTCAATCCCGCCGCCAGCAGAACCGCGACCGCGCTCAGGATGCATTCGAGCGGGATGGATTGCCAGAGGTCCCGCGTCGGCGCTGCCGGCTCGGCGCGTTGCGCGATATCGTTCATCGGATGTCCTCCCGGGCAGGCCGATCTGCCGCGGCCTGTCCCATCGCCTGCACAATAAAGCAGGCGCGCCGTCTGCGCACCTCGAATCAGGATATGAAAAAGCCCGGCGGCTCAGGGGAGCCGCCGGGCCGGTCAAGCCAGCTGGCGCTTAGTAGTAGAACCGGCGGCCGTAATACGGGCGGCGCCAGTAGGGACGCGGGCCGTAGAACCGGCGGCCGTAATACGGGCGGCGCCAATAGGGGCGCGGGCCGTAGAAGCGGCGACGGTAGTAGTACTGGGCCTTCTCGGTGACAGCGGGTGCAGCGCCGGCCGGCAGGGCGAGCCCCGGACCGACGGGGGCGGCGGACGCTCCTTGCGGCGCGGCGGCCGCGAAGCCCAGCACCAGCAGGGCCGCGAGCAGGAATTTCCTCAGCACGGTCTCGACTCCCTTTGTGTGATTGCGTCTCGGTCGACGAACCGCACGGGATGCGAGGACCTCCGCCCGGTTCGAACCGCTGCAACGCATGGGCGAGCGGAAGCGTTGCAGCTTAACCGCTGCGACGTTTCGAACAGGGTTGATCGCGGATTGAGACCCGGCTGGGACTGGCAGGATCAGGCGATCTTGGTCGTCATGTCCTCGACACGAGCCTCGGCGCTCTGGCGCACAAGCGCGATGCCGTGCTCGCAATCCTCGCGGCGGGCATAGCCCTCGCCGGACTCCGCGATCACCTCGCCGTTCCGGGCCCGCAGGCGCCAGCGCCATTCGCCCTTCGCGTCCCGGTAGAGTTCGAACCGCATGGTGCAGGCTCCCTGTGAGATCCGGAAGGAGATGGGTCGAACGGCCTGCGGAGGAAAGAGACCGGACGTCGGCCGGCCGCACGCGGTGCCTGCGCGCGGCTCCGTCATCGCGGGCGACGCTGGCATCGGCCGCCGATGCCCTTCGAGGCGCGGCCTCGCAGGCGCTTCCGAGCGACTCTCAAAAAGAAAGCCGCCCGGGACGGACTCGTCCCGGGCGGCTTCGTGATCGCGATGGGCAGCGTCAGGCCTCAGGAGCGGGGCGACCGCTCCAGCCAGCCGATGCTGCGGCCCTCGCTGCCGCCGCTGCGCGGACGGGCATCCGCCCGCTGGGGCGGCCGGGCGTCGCGGTTCGGACGGCCCTGGCTCGGGCGCTCGCCCTGCGGCCGGGCGGGACGGTCCGCGCGGGTCTCACGACCCTGCGGGGCGTGCTGCGGAGCGTGGCCGCGGCCATCGGCCCGACCCTCCTGGGGGCGGCCCTGACGGGGCGCACCCTGACCGCCGAATCCGCGGCCGCCACCGGGCTGCCCCTGCTGGGGACGGCCCTGCTGCTGTCGGGGCCGCTGGCCCTGTCGACCGCCGCCGGGGCGCTGCTGCCGCTCGGGGCGGCGCTCCTCCTCACGGGCGATCTCCGCGGCTTCCTGGCGCGACGGCGGGTTGAAGCCCTCGGGGAAGCCCGCGACCGGCACCTTCTGGCGGGTGATGCGCTCGATGTCGCGCAGGTAGGCCTTCTCCTCGTCGTTGCAGAACGAGATGGCGAGCCCGTCCGCGCCGGCACGGGCGGTACGGCCGATCCGGTGGACGTAGCTCTCCGGCACGTTCGGCAGATCGAAATTGACCACGTGGCTCACGGCTTCGACGTCGATGCCGCGGGCCGCGATGTCGGTGGCGACCAGCACCCGGCTGGAGCCGTCCTTGAACGCGGCGAGCGCCCGCTCGCGCTGGGGCTGGCTCTTGTTGCCGTGAATCGCCGCCGCCGCGATGCCGACCTTGTCGAGGCCGCGCACGACCCGGTCCGCGCCGTGCTTGGTGCGGGTGAAGACAAGGACGCGCTCGATCGCCGGATCGCGCAGGATATGGCCCAGCAGGGCCTGCTTGGCGCCGGTATGGACGAAGATCACCTGCTGCTCGACCCGCTCGGCCGTGGTGGCGACGGGGGTCACCGCGACCTGGACCGGATCGGCGAGGTACTGGCTCGCGAGCCCGGCGATGTTCTTCGGCATGGTGGCCGAGAAGAACAGGCTCTGGCGCTTCTGCGGCAGCATCTTCACGATGCGCTTGAGGGCATGGATGAAGCCGAGGTCGAGCATCTGGTCGGCCTCGTCGAGGACGAGGATCTCGACGCCGTCGAGCGTCAGGGACCGGCGCTCGATCAGGTCGATGAGCCGGCCCGGCGTGGCGACCAGGATGTCGACGCCGGGTGCGAGCGCCCGCTCCTGGCGGCTGATGGTGACGCCGCCGAACACCACCGTGGTGGTGTAGGACAGGTACCGGCCGTAATCGGTGAACGATTCGGCGATCTGGTTGGCGAGCTCGCGGGTCGGCGAGAGAACCAGCACCCGGCAGCCGCGGCGCGGGGCGCGACGGTCCGAGAGCGAGAGGCGGTGCAGGATCGGCAGCGCGAAGGCCGCGGTCTTGCCGGTGCCGGTCTGGGCGATGCCGCAGAGGTCGCGGCCCGCCATGGCCGGCGGGATCGCCTGGGCCTGGATCGGGGTCGGCGCGACGTAGCCGGCCTCGCTGAGCGCCCGCAGCACGGGCTGGGCGAGGCCGAAATCGGTGAATTGGGTCAAGGATGTATCCGATGCAGCAGGGCCGGCCGCGCGCGTCGCGAGACTGCGAGCGATAACACTTGGGGAGCCGGTCCGTTGGCAGGGGGCAGCCCGCGTGATGGGGCGGCCCGGGTGCATGCACGTTATGAAGAGGGGGGCCGGATCACGCCGGAAGGCGCCCGATCCGTCACGCAGCCCCCTCAAGCGGGCCATGACGGCCGCTGACGCTGCACTGGCGATATGACGGTGTGCGCCTGCGAAGTCAATGCAGGGCCGGGTTGCGGCGGCGTCAGGCCGACCGCCGCGCGTGCTGGTACAGGGCCGCCCCCGATCCCGCGAACAGCAGCAGGCCGGCCAGGGCCGCCGGAGCCGGATCCTCCGCTGCGGCCACCGCCAGGGGCGCGTCGCTGCCAGACAGGTAGACGATCAGCGCGAAGGCGACGCCCCACAGGCTCTCGCCGACGATGAGGCCGGTTGCCGTAAGCGTGCCCATGCGCAGGGACCGCCCGGAATCGGGCCGGCCCCGGGCCCAGCGATCGTACAGGGTGCCGATCACGGCGCCCGCCACCAGCGGCAGCACCAGCTTCATCGGCAGGTAGATCCCGAGCGCGACCGCAAGCGGCGGCAGGCGCAGGGCTTTCAGGCGGCCGAGCCCCGCATCCAGCACGACGAGACACAGGCCGGCGGCGGCGCCCCATCCGAGCATGCGCCAATTGGCGTCGCCGGTCAGGACGCCCCGCGCCAGGGCGGAGATCAGCCCGGCCTGCGGTGCCGCGAGCGCGTTCGGACCCGCCCCGGGCGCGCCCGCGAAGCCGAAGCTCGCCCCGAGGAGGTTCAGGACCGGTGGGATGATCACCGAGCCGAAGGCCACGCCGATGATCAGGGCGACTTGCTGCTTCCAGGGGGTCGCGCCGACGAGCTGGCCGGTCTTGAGATCCTGCAGGTTGTCGTTCGCGATGGTGGCGACGCCGAACACGATGCCGGTGACCGCCAGCGCGTAGGCCACCAGTGCCCGGGTGCCCTGGGGATCCGCCGTGCGGCCGAACAGACCCAGCAACAGCGCCGCGCTCGCCAGGACGGCCAGGATGCCGACGCCCGACAGGGGTGCGTTCGACGCGCCGATCAGGCCGGCCATGTAGCCGGTCACCGCCGCCACGCCGAGCCCGACCACGAGGATGAACAGCAGCGCGCCGGCGATCAGCGGCAGGGCCTCCTCCTCCAGCGGCGTTCCGGCCAGCACGCCCCACAGCAGCCAGCCGATCGGCGCGAGCAGGGCGAGGGAGACCGCGATGACCGCGGAGACCGGCAGGTCGCGCTCCTCGCGGGCGAGCACCTCACCCGCCCTTCGGACGCGTCCGGCGGCGAGCGCCGAGCGGATTCCGCCGAGGACCGGACCGGCGATCCGGACCAGCGTCCAGATCGCCGCGACGCCCATCACGCCGGCGCCGAAGAAGCGCACGTCCTGGCGGAAGACCGTGCCGACCCACGCCTCCAGGCCCACGCCCGGCATCGGCTGCTCGGCCGTGAGGAGCGGGATCAGCCCGCCCCAGGCGATCGCCAGCCCCAGCGCCATCGCGGCCCCGACCGAGGGCCCGACGAGGTGGCCGACGCCGATCAGCGCGAAGGACAGGTTACCGGCGATCCCGGTGGCACCGGCCCCGACCCGGAACCAGGCGCCGGCACTGTCGAGGACGAGGCGGGTCTGCGCGAGCGCCGCGAAGGCCGCCGAGACGAGGCCGTTCCAGGCGAGGATCCGCAGCCCGCGGGCGCTGTCGGCCTCTTCGGCCCGGCTGCGCGATCCGACCGCCAGAACCTCCGCGGCGGCCCGGCCTTCGGGAAAGGGCAGATCGGACTCCACCACGAGCGCCCGGCGCAGGGGCACGGAGAACATCACGCCGAGGATCCCGCCCGTCGCGGTGATGCCCGCCGTGGTGAGCCATGGGAAGCCCTGCCACCAGCCGATCATCACCAGTCCCGGCAGCACGAAAATGATGGCCGACAGCGTGCCAGCCGCGGACGCGACGGTCTGGACGATGTTGTTCTCCAAGACCGTCGCGCCGGGCAGATGGCGCAGGATTGCCATGGCGATGACGGCGGCGGGAATCGAGGTCGCGAAGGTCAGACCCACCTTGAGGCCGAGATAGACGTTGGCGGCGGTGAACAGCAGCGTGATTGCCCCGCCCAGGGCGATGCCGCGCCACGTCAGCTCGGCGGATTGGGGGGTGCAGGCCATTCGGATCAGACTCGAGGTCGGACTGGGATCAATTTAAGCGCCTTCTCTGAGATGGCGCAACAGTTTCTCTGCGGAAATCGCTGGATGTATTTGGAGATTGACTGTAAAATATCGAATATCTGAAATATTTCTAATTCGATCATCTGACGGCGTCGAAATAAAAACTCGATCTGATATGAGTGGCATTAGAGGATAGTTTCGAACGATCCGGGCATCCTGTGTCGGGATCGGCGGTCCTGGCCCCCTGCGCGCGCCTTGTGGGCGGCGAACGGCTGGCCGGCTCGGTCGCTCGTGTCCTGTGGTCGCGGTTCGCCCGGGTCAGGTTAGGAATGGACTGGCCAAATCGACCGCGTTGCGTGCCGGACCCTGTGGAAGAGGCCAGGCTTCGGGATCGTCGCTGGAGCGTGCGTCAGCGTCCCAGGGCGCGCACTGCTTGATGCTGCGGCATGGCTATCCTGGTCCGGCTTCAAAACCTCCCGGTTCGAAGCCGGCCTCTCCGAGGCAGATGCAATCGAGCCAGAATAGATCCCGAATGTTCCAATTTATTATTAGGCTGAGTTTCTGTGAAGTTCATCGTACGCTTCGGCATTGATCGCCGTTCGCGTGATCGGAATGCAGCACCGCATTGATGCTGCCTTCGTATAAGCGAAGCTCCGCATTCCAGGGTCGAACTCCGATGTCGACGCTCCCGGACTTGCGTTTCGGGATCGCCGACATGCTATGATTAAAGCAATGAGGCGCCACGGTTCGGGTCGTAAGCGCAGGGCGGAAAGGTGATGGTCAGGCGTCTGGCGGCGATCGTGGTTGCCGATATCGTCGGGTACAGCCGGCTGATGGGCGCCGACGAAGCGGGGACGATCCGACGCCTCAAAGGTCTCCGTCGCGAAGTCACCGATCCGGCCATCAAGGCGGCACAAGGGCGCATCGTGAAGTCGATGGGCGACGGCCTGCTGGTCGAGTTCCCGAGCCCCTTGAGAGCTGTCTCCTGTGCGATCCACATCCAACGGGCGATGGCCGGGTTCGAGCCCGCATTGCCGGATGACAAGCGGTTCAAGCTGCGCTTCGGGATCAATGTCGGCGACGTGATCGCCCAGCCGGACGGGGATCTGTTCGGGGATGGCGTCAACGTGGCGGCGCGCCTGGAGCCCTTGTCCGAGCCCGGCGGGCTGTGCGTGTCGCGCTCGGTCCACGAGCAGGTGCGCGACAAGGTGCCCTACCGCTTCGAGGACAAGGGCAAGCTGGACCTGAAAAACATCGCGCGTCCGATCGGCGTGTTCGCTCTCTCCGCGGACGCCGTCCGGACCCTCGCGCCGCCCGACGATGAGGAGGACGACGCGGACGAGCCGTCCGCCGCGACCGGCGGGATTCCGCTTTCGCCTCCTGCCGCGGCGGCGCGCCCACGCCGGGGACTCGGCGTTGCCGCGTCGGCTTGCCTCGCGGGCGGCCTGATCCTCGCCCTTGCGGGCGGCACGGTCTGGTCCCTGTGGTCGAGGGCGGCGCCGAGGCCGGAGCAGACGCTCGCGGTCCAGAACGGACTGCCGCCGAAGCCGCTGCCGCCGCTCTCGCTCGTGGTGCTGCCGTTCGCCAACCTGAGCAACGATCCGGAGCAGGATTTCTTCGCCGATGGGCTGACCGAGGATCTGACCACCGACCTCTCGCATCTTGCCGGCAGCTTCGTGATCGCCCGCAACACGGCCTTCACCTACAAGGGCAAGGCCGTCGACGTGAAGCAGGTCGGTCGTGATCTGGGTGTCCGGTACGCGTTGGAAGGGAGTGTTCGGCGCACCGGGGATCATGTGCTCCTGAACGCGCAGCTCATCTCGACGGAGACGGGCGCGCACATTTGGGCCGAACGCTTCGATGGCGAGCGGAGTCGGCTGGGAGAGATCCAGGCCGAGTTCGTTGCGCGACTCGCGCGTTCGCTGGATATTCAGCTCAGTCAGGCCGAAGGACTGAGAATATTGCGGGAGGGCTCGCTCAACCCGACTGCCGCCGACCTGAATATGCTCGGATGGGCCGCGATGAACCGGCCGCGGACGCCCGCAAATACGTTGGAGGCGCGCGGCAAGTTCGAGCAGAGCTTGAAGATCGATAGCAACAACCCGCAAGCGAAGATCGGACTTGCGAGAGCCATCGCGCAATCCGTCAACACAAGGGTCAGCAAAGATGTCGCCGCCGATTCCCGGCTCGCCTTACGGCTCGCGGATGAAGGTATTGCGGCGAACACGCAAAGTTCGATGGCCCATTACGTGAAGGCGGAGGTTCTTCGGGCGACGAAGGATTTCGAGCTGGGGCTGCGAGAGATCGCGGTCGCCGTCGAATACGATCCGAACATGGCGATCGCGCACGCACTTGCCGGTATCATCAATCTCTGGGACGGAAAGGCCGACAAGACCTTCGGGCATGTCGAGAAGGCAATCCGGTTAAGTCCGAAAGACCCGCTCCTCAATGCGTGGGAGTATTATATCTGTCACGCCCATACACATTTGAAGCATTGGGACGAGGCGATCAAGTGGTGCAACCGGTCGGTCGGGCACACGCCGTATTACTTCTCGTATATCGATCTGGCCGTGGCGCATGCTTGGCTGGGTCACAAGGAACAGGCCAAGGACGCTATCGACAACGTCCTCAAGCTCATGCCCGGCTACACGGTGCACACGCTGGCCAAGGCCGACTATTCACGAAACCCGACGTTCATGGAGGAATATGCACATATCGTGGAGGGGGCACGCATGGCCGGCCTGCCCGAGGGCTCGACGGATTGAAGGAACGCGATCGCGAAGGCCTGGGCGGCCTCGCATGGCCGCCGCGCGACGTCGCCGCGCCGGCCGAACCGCTCCATCACATCATTCTGAGACGTCGTTGACGGGACCGCTGCGCAACAGCCGGTCGCCTCCGTCACGATGTTTCGCCCCTGACCTCTTCTCATACTTCAAGAAGAGGTTGGTGCGGCCAAGAGGACTCGAACCTCCACCCCTCGCGGGACTAGCACCTCAAGCTAGCGCGTCTACCAATTCCGCCATGGCCGCATCGGACCCGAAGCCCGGTCCGCTTGCCCGACCGTTGCGCCCCGCGAGAAAACCCGAGGCCGCTTTCGTGTCGCGCGGCGCAGCGGATAACAGATCGATCCGCCGCCGACAAGCGCTCCGCTCACGGGGAATCGTAGCCGCCCTCCAGGAATGGGACCGCGCCGTCGCCGATGCTGATGCCGGGCTCGACGATCGAGGCCGCCTTGCGGATCAGTTCCGTCACCTCGACGGAGATGCGGTCGCCGGTCACCACGATCTGACCGCGGGCGATCGGGTGATCGTTGGCCAGGATCTCGACCATGTCGCTGTCGCTGGCCTCCAGCTCGATCACGGCGCCGCGGCCCATGCGCAGCAGCATGTGAAGCGGCATGCGCGCGCGGCCCAGCACCACCGTCAGATCGACCTTCAGGGTCTCGAAGACCGCCACAGCCCGCCATCCCGTCTCGCGGCCGGACCTTGCCAGCGCCGGCCGCGAATGTTGAAGGCTTCGACCATCGACGCAGGATGGTGAACTCTTGGTAAACGCGCCGCGCCTCACGGTCCGTCCGCACGCCTTCCCCAAGCGACCCGGCCCCGATCCGGTCGCCGGGCCGGTGGGCTGGCGTGTGAGCGACGCGCCCGTGGACTACGCGCCGGCGCTCGCCTGGATGGAGGCGCGGGCGGAGGCGATCGCAAGCGGCGCGGCGCCGGAATGCGTCTGGCTGCTGGAGCATCCGCCGCTCTACACCGCCGGCACCTCGGCGCGGTCCGAGGATCTCGTGGCGCCGGACCGTTTCCCGGTTCATGCCACCGGGCGCGGCGGGCAGTACACCTATCACGGCCCGGGTCAGCGGGTCGCCTACGTGATGCTCGACCTCGACCGGCGCAGCCGCGACCTGCGCGCCTACGTGGCGAGCCTGGAGGCGTGGCTGATCGAGACACTCGCCGCCTTCAATGTCCGCGCCGAGCGCCGGGAGGACCGGGTCGGCGTCTGGGTGCGCCGTCCCGAGAAGGGACCCGGCGTCGAGGACAAGATCGCGGCGATCGGCATCCGGGTCCGCCGCTGGGTCAGCTTCCACGGCATCAGCCTGAATGTCGAACCCGACCTGTCGCATTTCGATGGGATCGTCCCCTGCGGCGTGCGGGAGCACGGGGTGACGAGCCTCGTGGATCTCGGCCTGCCGGTGAGCATGGCCGAGGTCGACATGCAGCTGCGGGCCGCCTTCGAGGATATCTTCGGACCGACGGTGAGCGAGGCGGCGGACTGACCGGATCGCGATCAGAAATCCGCGTGGAGCCGCGAGGCGAAGAAATGCGCCGGCCCGCGGTCGCGGTTGTAGCCGGGATTCCCGATGAACTGATAGTCGAAGGTCAGGGTCACGAACTTGGTGAGGTTCAGGGCGTAGTAGGTCTCCAGCGCCCGCTCGGTGCCGTAGTTCAGCCGGCCGTCGCCGATCAGCAGCCCGTAATAGCCCGCCGCGAAGGCGGCCCGGTGCGAGGGCGAGAGCCCGTTCATCGCCGCGCCGATCCCGACCGTGTCGTCCGGCCGGTCCCAGGCCTTGCCCTTCAGCGACAGGCCGCCGGAAAAGCTCTGGTCGATGTCGGTGAAGGAGATGTTCTCCGTGCGCCCGTCGTTCAGGCTGGCCCGGGCGAACAGGCCGAGTTCCGGCGTGAGGGCCTGCTCCAGGTTGATGTAGCCGCCGGTCTTGCGCCGGGGGCGCCGGGTTGCCCCCACCGCGTCGTTGATATCGTCGAAGGCGCCCAGCTGCGTCAGCGTCACCACCTCCCGGTTGTTGGCCGAGACGCCAACATTCGAGAACAGCCCGAAGCGCAGCTTGCCCGGCTGCTCCAGCCACGGGAGCACGTAGCGCTGCTCGAACTCGGCGTTCAGGCCGGCGCGGCGGAACACGCGCGGGTCGAGCACGTCGCTCGACGGCTCCTTGGGCACCTGCGTGTAGGCGGCGCGGATCGCGAATTCGGGCCGGTTGTACTCGGCGTAAACCCCTTGCGTGAAGCCCGGGAGATTGGCCGGGAAGTCCCAGGCCGAGGAGCCCCAGAGCGACCAGTTGAAGAAATCGACGCGGGGATCGTGCGCGTAGATGTTGCCGTCGAAGAAGTCGCCCAGCGCGAACTTGCCGGCGATCAGCGTGATCCGCTCCGAATCGTAGCGGGTGGCGACCTGGTTCGGGCCGTCCGGCACCTCCACGGTCTCGCCGCCGAGCCCGAAGGTCTGCTTCACGTAGTAGCGGTTCGAGCGCAGCTTCGGGAATGGGGCGCCGGCCTTCTGCGCCTCGCCGTTGACGAAGCCGGCGACGCCCAGCGTCCGGGACAGGCCGAAGCCCTGGCTGAATTCGGGGTTGTAGTAGACCTCGGTGCTGTCGGAGAGCTTCAGCCCGAGGAAGATCGTGGCCGTGGTGGTCTGCCGGGCCTGATGCGGGACCAGGCTCTGCGCACCCGCGTAGGGCGAGCGGAAGCCCGGCACGCCCTGCGCGATCAGGGTGGTCTGCCCGTGCAGCGAGAAGCGGCCGGTGTCGCCGTTGTCGGGATCGTGCGGGGCGGTCTCGTCGGGGTCCGGCGGCACCCTCAGCCCGTCCGGGAACCACATCAGCCGCGCGAACATCTGATTCGAGGTGAAGCTCGCCCGGCTCGTCACCGGTCCGCCGCTCTCCCCCGGTATCGTGCCCAGCGGGAAGCGCCGGCTGCCGCCGAGGTCGATGTAGCGGTAGTCGATGCCCAGGGCGAGCGTGTCGGAGATGGCGTATTGCACGCCCGCGCCCAGGGTGAAGCCGACATAGCCGAGGTCCCGCCGGGCCGTGCTCCGGCCGCCCGTGTCGAGTTCCGGATAGTCTGCCAGGACGCGGGCGTTGGCGCCCGTGAGCCCGAAGCTTCCATAGATCAGGTAGCGGCCGAAGCTGTAGCCGATCCGCGCCCGCAGGCTCCCGTACAGGTCGGTCTTGGCGCGTACGATGTTGAAGGCCGGATCCACGCCCCCGAAGCCGAAGCCCGCGATGGTCGACGGGACGGGCCGCTTCAGGTTCGCCACATCGAGGCTGGCCTCGACGCCGTAGACCCACGGTCCGGTCTGCCAGTTCCAGCCGCCGAAGGCGCCGCCGACCGCGGTGGTGGCATCGCGACCCTGATCGCTGCGGCCTGTGGAGTCGCCGCTCTTGAAGGGAGGGATGGAGCGGCCGCCGATCGTGGTCGGGCCGAAGCTGTAGGCGCCGTAAGATCCGCCCGCGCTGCCCTCGAGACCGAGATAGCCCCCCGACCAGTCGGCGTAGCTGGCCGCCTCCGCGGGCGGGCGCTGTGCGGCGAGGTCCGCCGCCGCCGCCTCACGTGTGAGAAGCGGCAAGGTCAGCACGAGCGCTGCGGCGCTGGCCAGGTGCACGGAGGGGATCGTCATGAGATTCGCAACAGGAATATAGCACTTGCTAAATCGGCGTGCGGCCTCGTGCAAGCCGTGATCCGCGGTCGTACCCTGGCGGCTCGCGTTTTCCCGCGCCGGAACGCATTCTCGCTTCCCAGCGTGGCATTGCGGTGACGATCCCCAATTCCGTTTGTTGGTCAAGATCCGAGCGGGTGCGGCACGTTGAACCTCTTCGTGCGAATCGCTGAGACTTCCCGTGATCCCGACGAAAGACCAGGGAATACAGCGTGCGCCTTCGAAAGCGTCTTAGATTAGAATTGTTATTATTTGATTCTGCTGCGATTCCTGTTTGAACTTCGCGCACGAGGGCTTATGTGCGAGGCATGCGCGCTTCGAACGTCGTCCTGACCCTCCGCGGATTCGCCGCGGCCTCCCTTCTCGCGGTCACGGGCGTTGCCGTGGCCAAGGAGGTGCCGATCGGACCGCACGTAACCCGGAACGGGCTGGAGGTCGCCGCGGTCTACCTGCAGCCGATCGAGATGGATCCGCCCGGCATGATGCGCGAGGCCGCGCAGTCGGACATCCATCTCGAGACGGATATCCGGGCCGCGAAGGACAACCGCAACGGCTTCGCGGAGGGCGACTGGGTGCCGGCGCTCGCGGTGCGCTTCGAGGCGGTGAAGCTCGATGGCGACAAGCCCACGGACCAGAAGGTCTCCGGCATGCTGATGCCGATGGTGGCCAATGACGGGCCGCATTACGGCGATAACGTCAAGCTGTTCGGCCCCGGCCGCTACCGTCTCACGGTCACGGTGGCGCCGCCCGGCAAGGACAGTCATTTCGGTCGTCACGTCGACAAGGAGACCGGGGTCGGTCCGTGGTTCGAGCCCTTCGACGTGACCCAGGACTTCACCTTCGCCGGTGTCGGCAAGAAGGGCGCCTACTGAGAATCCGGAGTTGTCTGTGCCGTCCCGTCTGTTCCGTCACGTCCGATTCGCCGTCCTGCTGCTCGCCGCTGCCGCAGCGGCGCCCGCGCGCGCGGACGACCTGCCGGTGATCAAGGTCGAGATGCGCGACGGGGTGATCCTCCCGGCGGTCATCGAGGTGCCGGCCAACACCCGGTTCAAGCTGGAGATCTCGAATACCGGCCAGTCGCCGGCGGAGTTCGAGAGCACGGAGCTGAAGCGCGAGAAGGCGCTGGCCGCGGGATCGACCTCGGCGATCGTGTTCCGCACGCTCGACGCCGGGACCTACCAGGTGTTCGACGACTTCCACCCGGAGGCGAAGGCGACCCTGGTGGCCAAATGAGCGCGTCAACGGCAGCGCCAGGCTCCCTCACGCTGCCCCGCGTCGCGTCGCGGCGGGCGGTGCTCGACGCGCGGCTCGCCCGGTTCGGTGACGGGCTGCGCCGTCACGGCTGGATCATCCGGGCCATCCAGTGGCTGATCGTCGGCGTCTACGCGGTGCTGGTGATCGTCCCGGCACTGCTGCCGCTGCCCGGCAACGCCGCCCACATCTGGACCAACCTGACGCTCGCCGCGCAATTCGCCTTCTGGGGAATCTGGTGGCCCTTCGTGCTGGTGAGCATGGTGCTGGTCGGCCGGGCGTGGTGCGGCGTGCTCTGCCCCGAGGGGGCGCTCAGCGAGTTCGCGAGCCGCTGGAGCCGCGGCTATGCGGTGCCGCGCTGGATCACGTGGCAGGGCTGGCCATTCCTGGCGTTCGCCGGCACCACGGTCTACGGGCAGATGACCAGCGTGTACGGCTATCCGAAGCCGGTTCTCGCAGTGCTCGGCGGCTCGACCCTCGCGGCAATCGCGGTCGGCCTGCTCTACGGGCGCAACAAGCGGGTCTGGTGCCGCTATCTGTGTCCGGTGAACGGCGTGTTCGCGGTGCTGTCGAAGCTCGCCCCCGTGAGCTTCCAGGTCGACCGCGCCGCCTGGGCGGCCTCGCCGAAGCCCGCCCGGGGTTCGGAGGCCTTCAACTGCGCGCCGCTCGTGCCCGTGAAGGCGATGCGCGGGGCCGGGGCCTGCCACATGTGCGGCCGCTGCAGCAACCATCGCGGCGCGGTGCACCTCGCCCTGCGCTCGCCGAACCACGAGATCGTCCACGTGGCCGGCCAGGAGCCCAGCCTCGATCAGACGATGCTGATCCTGTTCGGCATGCTTGCGCTGGCGGTGGGCGCGTTCCAGTGGTCGGCGAGCCCCTGGTACGTCGATGCCAAGCAATCGGCGGCCACGTGGCTCATCGAGAACGGGACGACGTGGCCGCTGGAGCATTCCGCGCCCTGGTTCGTGCTCACGAATTATCCCGACCGCAACGACGTGATGACCCTCCTCGATGGCGCGCTGCTTCTGGCCTATATCGGCGCCGCGACGCTGATCCTCGGGGTCGCGCTGTCGGCGATGGTGGCGCTCGCAAGCCGCATCCTCGGCGGCTGGTCGCTCCGGCGATTCCATCACCTGACCCAGACGCTGATCCCGGTCGCGGGTTGCGGCGTCTTCCTGGGGCTCTCGGCGCTCACCGTCACGTTCCTGCGCGGCGACGGCATCGTGATCCCTTACGTGGCGGAGATCCGTGCCGGCCTGCTCGCCGGCGCGAGCCTCTGGAGCGTCTGGCTCGCCTGGCGCGTGGCCGGCCTCAGCGCCGGCGGACTCCGCCGGGTCGCAGCCTCGGCCTGCATCGCCGGCGCGGCCGCGCTGTCGGTGGCCAACTGGGTGCTGCTGTTCTGGATCTGGTAGCGCGGCCGGTGCACCCCGCAATCCTCTAACCCCTGGAGACCGCCATGATCGGCGCCTTCGTCATCGCCTTCCGCGAAGTCATCGAGGCGGGCCTCATCATCTCCATCGTGCTGGCGGCGACCCGGGGCATTCCCGGGCGGATGCGCTGGGTGTTGCTCGGGGTGGCCGGCGGGCTCGCGGGCGCCGGCCTCGTCGCCCTGTTCGCCGAGAAGATCTCCGACGCCTTCGAGGGCAACGGCCAGGACATCCTCAACGCCGCGGTGCTGATCGTCGCCGTGCTGCTCCTGATCTGGCACAACACTTGGATGAGCAAGCACGGCAAGGAGCTGGCCGGCGAGCTGCGCGCGGCCGGTGCGGCGGTGCGCTCGGGCGAGCGCGAGGCCGCCGCCCTCTCGATCGTGATCGGCGCCGCGATCCTGCGCGAGGGCGCCGAGCTGGTCCTGTTCCTGTACGGCCTCGTGGCGTCCGGCACCTCCGGGGCCGACATCCAGTTCGGCGCCGTTTCAGGGATCGGGGCGGGCGTGCTCCTCTCGGCGGTGACCTATCTCGGCCTCGCCTCGATCCCGAGCCGCTACGTGTTCTCGATAACCAGCGTGCTCATCATCTTCCTGGCCGCGGGACTCGCCGCGCAGGCTGCCCAGTTCCTCGCCAACGCAGGTGTGGTCGACATCCTCGGCCACACCCTGTGGAACAGCTCTGGGCTGATCGCCGAGAATTCCTGGCCGGGTCGCGTCCTGCACGCCCTCGTGGGCTACACCGACCGGCCGACCGCCCTGCAGGGGGTCGTCTACCTCGCCACGATCGTGGTCATGATCGGCCTGATGCAGTGGAGCGCCGCCGACAAGCGCCGCGCCATCCGGGCGGCCTAGGGCTCGGTGATTCCGGGCCGCCGACAAGCGGCCCGGGTCGACATCTCGGACCGCGCCCGACCAGTACCGCCGCACCGCTGGTCGATGCGGTGGAGCGGGTGCCGGGGCAGTCCCCGCCGGCGGCCCTCAGGCCAGCGGGGCCCATTTCGCGGGATCGGCCGGCTTCTCCTTGTAGATCGTCCCGGCGAAGTCGACGTGCAGCTCCGTTGCCGCCGCCTCGCCCCGGCGCGCCAGGACCTCGAAGTGCTTCGGCTTGCGGCGCGGCGCTTCCGCCGGCGTCCAACCGGCCGCGGCAACCGCCGCCAGCGCGCGTGCAGGATCGGCCGGCCCCTCGGGACGCGTGTCCGCCTGCTTGGATCCGGGCGCGTGATGAGGTTTCTTGTGATGGATCTCCACCGGATCCCGGCCCGCTGCCGAGATCCGCGTAACCTTGATCTCCGAGGGGCGACGCTCGCCCTCGAGGATCACGTGGAGACCGCTCGCCAGCGCGAACGCGTCCGCGCCTTTCGGCCCGAGATCGGCCAGATGCGTCTGGCCGTCCGCCTCGATGGTGAAGCGATGGGCGAAGACGTGCCGGATGGTGCCTGAGAGGGTAGTGGTGTCGTGAAGCGGCATGATTTTCTCCGTAGAGCGCCCAACCGCAGGCGCTTCCGATATATCGGAATTGATACGGAGCGTTCAAGAGGACCTCGGCATACCCGCAGCCCTGTGGCTGCGGGATCCGTGCGTCCGGATTTCGACGCGCGGGCCGCGGCTCAGGCGCCCGTCGCCACAGCCCGGGTCGGATCGGCGCCCCACTCCGACCAGGAGCCGTCGTAGAGACCTCGGGCCGGCCGGCCCATGGTTTCCAGGGCCAGGGCGATGATGGCCGCGGTCACGCCCGAGCCGCAGGTGGTCACGATCGGCCGGCTCGGGTCGACGCCGTTCTCGGCGAAGACCGAGGCCAGTTCCTCCGGGCTCTTCATGCGGCCGTCGCGCTGGAGCGCCGCGTAGTGCAGGTTGCAGGCGCCGGGCATGTGTCCGGGGCGGACACCGGGCCGCGGTTCCGGCTCCTCGCCGCGGAAGCGCGTGCCGGAGCGGGCATCCACCACCTGGGCCGAGCCGGTCTCCAGGGCGCGGGCGACGTCGGTCGCGTCCGCAACCGCGCCGTGATCGAGGCGGGCGGTGAAGTGCCGGCGCTCGGGCTGGCGCGGCTCGCCGTCCTCGGTGGGGTAGCCCGCAGCGATCCAGGCAGGGAGGCCGCCATCGAGCACCAGAGCGTCGCGCACCCCGAAGGTCTTCAGCATCCACCAGACCCGCGGGGCCGAGAACAGGCCTTGGCCGTCATAGACGACGATCTGCTGGCCGTCGCCGACGCCGAGCGCGCGCATCCGCGCGGCGAAGATTTCGGGCCGGGGGAGCATGTGCGGCAGGCTCGACTCGGTGTCGCTCATCGCGTCGAGGTCGAAGCGCCGGGCGCCGGGGATATGCGCCACGCGGAACTCGGCCTCGGGATCGCGGCCGGCCGCCGGCAGGTACCAGGATGCGTCGAGGACCACGATATCCGGGGCGGCGAGACGGTCGTGCAGCCAGTCGGGGGACACGAGGGGCGCATGGGCCATAGGGCAGGTCCGGCTCTGTTCGCGAGAGCGCGCACCAAATCACAGGTCGCACCGGGTTGCACGTCCGGGCGTTCGCCGAGCCGCGGCGTCGAGGCGGTTTCGTCAGGTCCGCGAATGGCAGTGCAGCGGCCCGTGATACGACGAGCTACGCATCCTGCACCATGGTCCGATGCAGCCAATGCAGGCTGGTCTTGTTTTAAAACGCCTTAACCCCAGTTACGACATCATAATCACGCCGTTCGCGTCGGTCCCCGTGGCCGGCATTGAGCCGGCCGCCCTGCAGGCCGGTCCGGTGGACGCGAGCCGGGGCACGGCCCAGCGAAAGGTGTTCCACCCTCCCTGACTGCCGGGGCGTCTTTTCCCGCCGAGCAGGATGCTTATTGAGCCGATCGATCCCATGAATCAACTCGTCCGCATGTCCCAGATCGGCGATGCCGAGACCGTCAAGGAACCCTCTGCCGACCTGCGCGTGCCCTTCGCGCAGTCGGGCGCCTTTGTGTGCAAGTACATCATCGGCGAGCCGAACGACCGCGCGATCTGCTGCGGCGCGCCCGTAGCCGACGGCAAGAGCTGGTGTGCCTATCACCGCCGGATCGTGTTCGAGCCGACCCGCCCCGGCCGCATCCGCTGAGAGAGCCGCCGGGCGCGCCGTCGGTCATTGGGTCCGCATGATCTGGATGACGGCCGGCGTGATGATGACGACGAACAGCACCGGCAGGAAGAACAGGATCATCGGAACCGTGAGCTTGGGCGGCAGCCCGGCCGCCTTCTTCTCCGCCTCGTTCATGCGCTGGTCGCGGCTTTCCTGGCTCAGCACCCGTAGCGCCTGACCGACCGGCGTGCCGTAGCGCTCGGCCTGGATCAGGGCGGTCGCCACGGCCTTCACGGGGTCG
The DNA here is from genome assembly GCF_017833295.1 of Methylobacterium sp. PvR107. NCBI lineage: Bacteria > Pseudomonadati > Pseudomonadota > Alphaproteobacteria > Hyphomicrobiales > Methylobacteriaceae > Methylobacterium > Methylobacterium sp. PvR107. Next base: position 2,623,388 of record NZ_JAFIBW010000001.1, on the reverse strand, counting down.
AGCCCGGTGCGCAGGACGAGGTTCTCGTAGGCCTGCCGGCGGTCCGGCAGGAACGACATCTCGGCCGTCATCAGGGCCAGTTCCTCGGCCAGCACCACCGAAGCGCCCGCGATCTCGGTGCTCACCTTCCGGAACGCGTGCTCGATCGCCATGCCGGACTCGACGCAGATCAGCGTGAGGTCGAGGGCGTCGGGCCAGGCCTTCCGGATCTCGGTCTGGCGCTTCTTGGCGGCGTTGACCAGGAACAGCTCCGGCGCCTTGATGCCACCGTAGGCCGCCCCGATCACCAGCCCGAACCGGACGAGGTAGGAGGTGTCGATCGCCTCCAGCACGAACAGGTAGAACACGGCGCCGACCACGCTGGCGCATGGGACGACCAGCCGGAAGAACAGGAACGCCGTCTCTGACCCCTGGCCGCGGTAGCCGGCCTGCATCAGCTTCCGCTTGGCCGTGTCGGTGCCGAGCCAGCGGTGGAGCTGATACCGCTCGACGATGGATTTCATGTAGGCCTTCGGCTCCACGCGCAGCGTGACCCGACTGACCGTGCGGTCGCCCTGCAGCCGCTCGCGCCGCCGGATCTGCTCGCGCTCGTCGCTGACGAGCTTCATCCGCTTGGCGAGCCTGTCGGTCTCGAAGAAGGGCTGTGCCACCGCGAAGGCGGTCGCGGCGGCCGCGATCGCGGTCAGCAACGTGCCCATGAAGCGGGGATCGAACAGCTTCTCCGCGATGGCGTCGATCATGAAGCGGTATCCGGCAACGGGAGCAAAAGCGCCTCAGAACTCGAAGGCGATCATCTTCTTGATCGTGAAGATGCCGATCGACATCCAGATGGCTGCGGCGACCAGGGCGATCTTGCCGGTATCGGTCGTCCAGAGCAGCGAGATGTAGTCCGGGCTCGTCAGCGACGTGATGCCCGCCACGCCGAAGGGCAGGCAGGCGATGATCGAAGCCGAGGCCTTGGCCTCCATGCTCATCGCCTGGATCTTGCCGCGCATCTTGGCCCGGTCGCGCAGCACCGTAGAGAGGTTGTTCAGCGCCTCCGACAGGTTGCCGCCCGATTGCTGCTGGATGTTGATCACGATCGCGAAGAAGTTCACCTCGGGCGTGGGCACCCGGTCGACCAGGCGGGTGACCGCGTCGCCGAGCGAGAGGCCGAGCGCCTGGGTCTCAATGACCGTCCGGAACTCGCTGCGGACCGGCTCCTCGGCCTCGCGCGAGACCATGCGGAAGCAGTCGCCGACCGGGATGCCGGTGCGGATGCCCCGCACCACCACGTCGACGGCGTTGGGCAATTCCTTGTTGAATTTCGCGATGCGCTTGAGCCGCATGCGGCGCAGCAGCAGGGCCGGCAGGCCGAACCCCCCCGCGAAGGCGGCGCCGGCCGCCGCGATCGGGCTGTCGGTGATGATGTAGAGCAGGAGCCCGAGGAAGCCCGCGAGGCCGGCCGAGATCAGGTAGAAGGTCTGCTTGGTCCAGGCGAGGCCGGCGCGGGCGAGCTTCAGCTCCAGCGTGGCCTTCGAGGCACCCTTGGCCTTCGCCTCGATCTCGCTCAGCGTCTTGGCGACCTGCTCGCGCCGATTGACCGTCACCCCCCGGATCGCCGCTCCGGAGGCGGAGACGCCGATCGATTTCAGGCGCTTGCTCGCCCGGCGCTCGTCGCCGAACAGGGGCAGGATCGCCACGTAGGCCACCGCCGCCACGGCGATGCCGATCAGGCCGGCGGCGATCGGCAGGTTGGACCCGCCCGCAGCGGCGATGGACAGATCGGGCATGCGCTCAGCTCCGATCGACGACCTCGGCGGCGTCGAGCGCCTCGCCGAGCCGGCGTTCCAGGCCGTAATAGCGGGCCCGCTCCCAGAATTTCGGCCGGCCGATGCCGGTGGACCGATGACGCCCGACCAGCTTGCCGTTCGCGTCCTCACCGACGATGTCGTAGAGGAACACGTCCTGCGTGGTGATGACGTCGCCCTCCATACCGAGCACCTCGGTGATGTGGGTGATGCGCCGCGAGCCGTCGCGCAGGCGCGTGGCCTGGATCACCACGTCGATCGAGCCGCAGATCATCTCGCGCAGCGTCTTCGAGGGCAGGGTGAAGCCGCCCATCGAGATCATCGATTCGATACGCGACAGGCACTCGCGCGGGCTGTTGGCGTGGAGCGTGCCCATCGAGCCGTCGTGGCCGGTGTTCATCGCCTGGAGCAGGTCGAAGGCCTCCGGTCCGCGCACCTCGCCGACGATGATCCGCTCGGGCCGCATGCGCAGGCAGTTCTTGACGAGGTCGCGCATTGTGACCTGGCCCTGGCCCTCCATGTTGGGCGGCCGCGTCTCGAGGCGCACGACGTGGGGCTGCTGGAGCTGAAGCTCGGCCGCGTCCTCGCAGGTGATGACCCGCTCGTCGAGCTCGATGAAGGCGGTGAGGCAGTTGAGCAGCGTGGTCTTGCCCGAGCCGGTGCCGCCGGAGATCACCACGTTGCAGCGCGACTGGCCGATGATCTTCAGAACCTCGGCGCCCTCGGGCGAGATCGCCCCGAAGCGCACGAGCTGCTCCAGGGTAAGCTTGTCTTTCTTGAACTTACGGATGGTGAGCGCCGGGCCGTCGATGGCGAGCGGCGGCGCGATGACGTTGACGCGGGATCCGTCCGGCAGGCGGGCGTCGCAGATCGGCGAGGCGTCGTCGACCCGGCGGCCGACCTGGCTGACGATCCGTTGGCAGATGTTCATCAGCTGCTGGTTGTCGCGGAATCGGACGCTGGTCAGCTGAATCTTGCCGTTGACCTCGATGAAGGTCCGGTTGGCGCCGTTGACCATGATGTCGGCGATGTCGTCGCGGGCGAGCAGCGGCTCCAGCGGGCCGTAGCCGAGCACGTCGTTGCAGATGTCGTCGAGCAGCTCCTCCTGCTCGGCGATCGACAGGACGATGTTCTTGAGCCCGATGATCTCCGTGACGATGTCGCGGATCTCCTCCCGCGCGGTCTCGGCATCGAGGCGCGAGAGCTGCGTCAGGTCGATCGCCTCGATCAGGGCGCCGAAGATCAGGCTCTTGGTGCGGTAATAATCCTCGGACCGGGCGTTCTCGACGACCGCCGGGGTCGCCTGCGCCGCCGGCTTGGGCGGAGCCGCGGCCTCGCGCTGGGCGGGGACAGCCTGCGCCGCAGTCCGCGCCTGCGGGACCGGCGGGGCGGCCGCCGGCGCGCCACCGATCTGTCGCCTACCGAACATGGGCCAGATCCTCGGCGCCGTCCTGAGGGACCTCTCGGGGAAGCGGTTGCATCACGAAGCCTTGCGGCCGGCGAGCACGGCGCTCGCGAACTTGGCGCTGGCGAACTTGGCGAGCAACGGCTCGAGAAGGCTCTGGCGCCCGCGCCGGTTCTCCGGGCGGCCGAGGGTCATGGCCGCGAGATCGTTGAAGAGCTCGGCCACCTTCGAGCCGGCCTGGATCTCGGCGATCATCTGGCCATTGTTGGCGGCGGTCCCGAACAGGGCCGGCTCGAAGGGGATCGTAAGCGCGACGGGGGCCTCGAGGGCCTTGGCGAACTCGGCGGCCCCGATCTCGGGGCGCTTGGGCACGCCGACGCCGTTGAGCAGGATGCGGGGTGACTGGTCGTTCGGGCGCCCGTGCCTGAGCGCGCCGAGCAGATTCTTGGTGTTGCGCAGGCAGGCCAGATCGGGACCGGCCACGATCAGGATCTCGTCGGCCGCGGTGAGGACGCGCTTCGTCCACGCGCTCCACTGGTGCGGAACGTCGAGGACCACGCAGGGCACGCTCGCCCGCATGTACTCGATCAGGGAATCGAAGGCCGGCTCGGAGAGGTCGATGGTCCGGTCGAGGCTCGCGGGGGCCGAGAGCAGGCTCAAATTGTCGCTGCACTTGGACAGCAGCCGCTCGACCAGCGCCGAATCCAGGCGCTCCGGGGCGAACACCGCCTCGGCGATGCCCTGCGGCGGATCCTGGTTGAAGTTGAGCGAGGCCGTCCCGAAGGCGATGTCGAGATCGGCGATCACCGTCTGGACACCCTGGCCGCGGGCCACCGACCAGGCGAAATTATGCGCCACCGTCGAGGCGCCGATGCCGCCCTTCACGCCGACGACCGCCACCGTGCGACCCACCGGCTTGACGCCGGGGGCCGTGAACAGGTCGGAGATCGCCGCGATCAGTGTCAGCGGCTCGACGGGGGCCATCAGATAGTCGGACACGCCGCGCTGGATCAGCTGCCGGTAGAGCGTGACGTCGTTGAGGTGGCCGATCACGAGGACGCGGGTGCCCTCGTCGCAGACCTCCGCCAGAGCATCGAGGTATTCGACCGGCTTGGAGCGCACGCCCTGCGTCTCGATGACGATGACGTTGGGCGTCGGCGCGTGCCGATAGGCCTCGATCGCGGCGCCGCCGCCGCCCATCCGGACCTTGACCTGCGCCTTCTGCATCCGCCGGTCGAGGGCGGCGCCCTCGATCATGGCAGCCGTCTCGCTGGTCTCGCAGAACGCCTGGATGGTGATCCGGGGCACCGGGGCAATCGTGCGCTCGGTTGTCTCGGACAGGTCTGCCATGACGGCACTTTCAGGTTCGCGTTCGGATCGCGGCGTTGGAAGGAGACGCGGTGGCTTTCGCGGTCGGCGTCAGTTGCCGACCTGAGACTTGACGGCGGTCTGCCCATCCTGACGCCATGCGGTTGACGGATCCTTGCCGTCGCGTAACTGGCCGATGTCCCTGACCCGCTTCACGGAGTCGATCCGGCCCTCGGGGCGCCCGCGCACCAGGTCGACCGGATCCGCGATCTGCGCAGCCACGTTCGCCTGCATGGCGCAGCCCAGGTTCCAGCTCGGCTTGTTGCTGTAGTCGAACGCGAAGCTGCTGGTCCCGACATCCTGGGGCCACAGCCCGCACTGGTCCGCCACCTTGGCCTGCATGCGCTGGAAGCTCAGACGGATCGGCGCGGCGAGGCTGGGCGCCGCCACGGCATAGCCGCTGACCGTGATCTCGCGGGCGCCAACGCCGTCCTGGCCGCCGCGCCGGCTCAGCGCCGCGGCCGTGCGCTCCACGGCCGCCGCCTGGGCCGGCGGAACGCCCTGGGGCACTTCCATCAGCAGGACGCCGCGGCCGAAGCGGCGGTATTCCAGCATGAAGGCGTCGACATCGGCGGCCTGGCGGGGGTCGAGATGGCCGATCCCCGTCGGGAAGACGTCGAGGCTGCGGGTCCCGTCGGCCAGGACGATCGGGTGGCGTGCGCGGTAATCCGACAGGTCGATCCCGCCGGTGGTCGCGGGATCGCTCTTGCAGGCGGCCGCGAGGGCACCGAGCGCGCAGGCGGCGAGTAGGCTCGCGGCACGGCGCGACGGAGCGGTCGATGGGCGTCCGGACACCGGTCGGGTGGTAGGTCGGGTCATGGCTTGCGATCCTCAGCCTTACTCGACGATGAAGCCGACGCGGCCGCGATACGTCCGCCCGAGCGGCGCCGCCGCGGTTGGGCCGACCGTGCCGTAGAGGCGGTTGATCTGGCCGAGCAGCACGGCCTGGCCGTCGGTGGAATCGACGAAGTTGTCGTCGGGCCGGCTGACCTGCTTCGGCTCCATCGCCCGGGCGATGTAGGGGGTGCACATGATCATCAGCTCGGTCTCCATGCGCTGGTAGTCGCGGGAGCGGAACAGCGCGCCGAGGACCGGCAGGTTGATCAGGCCGGGCAGGCCGGAGATCGCCTGCTTGTTCACCTGCTGGATGAGGCCGGCGGTCATCATCACGCCGCCCGAGGGCAGCTCGACGGTCGTCTCGGAGCGGCGCACCTTGGTGCCCGGCACCGCCACGGTCGAGTTGCCGACCGTGTAGCTGAAGCTCGACTGCTGATCGATCTCGGTGACGTCGGTGGCCACACGGATCGAGATGCGGTTGTCGGCGAGCACGATCGGGGTGAACGACAGGGAGACGCCGTAAGGTTTGAAGGTGATGCCGGGGGTGCAGAAGCCGCCGACCGCGCAGGAGGCCGAGCTGGGCACCGGAAACTCTCCGCCGGCCAGGAACTTCGCGGCCTCGCCGGAGATCGCGGTCAGCGTCGGTTCGGCCAGGATCCGCGAGACGCCGGCCTGCTCGAAGGCCTTCAGGGTCGCCTGAAGCGAGAAGCCGCCCGCCTTCACAGAGGCCTGGAGCTGGTTGGCCGCCGGCGCGCTGCCCCCGGTGATCGGGAACGGAAGGCTGTTGACCAGGGCCGGCGACGTCACGAGCCCGGTGGTCTGGTCGATCGCCGTGCTGAGCGGGTTCAGCGCCGACCAGTTGCCGGTGGTGTTGATCCCGAACTGCTTCAGGACACTGCGCGACACCTCGACGACGGTGACGCGCAGCATCACCTGGTCCTTGTTGCGGATGGTGAGGTTGTTGATCACCGCACCCCGCGCGCCCGCCGAGACGCCGCCGCTCGGCGCCCCCGAGGAGGCACCCCCGCCGCCGAGCCCCACGAAGGCGTTGGCGATGTCGATCGCCTGCTGGGCATCCGCGGAGGAATTCACCGAGCCCGAGAGCAGCACCGAGGCGCCCGACGAGCGCACGTCGAAGCGTCCGCCCGGGATGCTCTGGTTCAGGAGCTCGCGCAGGGTGCTGAGGTTGAGGTCGCGCGCCACGGTCACGTCGAGGGCGGCGATCTGGCGCCCCTCGGCATCCATCATGAAGATCGAGGTCGCACCGTCGGCCATGCCGATCACGAACACCTTGCGGGTCGAGCGGACGACGGCGTTGGCCACCGCCGGGTTGGCGACGAAGACCTCCTTGGCGTCCCGCGGCAGGTCGATGATCACGGAGCGGCCGGCGGTCAGCTCGACCCGTCGGGTCGAGGCAGCCTCCGCGGAGCCGACCGTGAGCACCGGCGCGGGACCGAGGGCCGGGCGGTCCTGCGCGGCGGCCGGCCCGGTCAGCGCGGCGATGAGGGCGAGGCCGCAGGCCGAATGGCGGGCCGGGCGGCGGAAGGCGAGGGGGGCGGTCATGGCGGTCACGGCGCTCACGGCGTCTGCTGCCGCGCGACGCCGAAGCGCACGACGGTCAAGGCGGGATCGGGCGTCTGCGTCGGGGGGGCGTCGGCCAGCGAGGCGTCCGACGACCGCCCCGCATCCGCGAGGCTGCGCAGCGACAATGACAGGGCGCCGACCTTCTGGGCGAGCGCCAGGGTTTCGGCCTGTGCGGGCGTGACCGCGAGGGTCGCGGTCTCGCCGGTCACGACGTTGGTGCCGTTCTTCTCCTGGATCAGCTGACCGATCGCCAGGATGCGGATGTCGGTCAGGAGGGTCTGGGACAGCTGCGCATCGCTGTTGTTGCCCCGGGCATTGGTCTCGTCGCGGAAGGTCCGGATCACGTCGACCCGGTCGTTGGGCAGGATGAAGCCGCCGGCCGAGTTGGTGCCGCGGCTGTCGGTCACGATGGCGACCGCCCGCATCCCGGACGGCAGGATCGCGGCCATGAAGCCGCTTTCCGGGCGGACCAGCTTCTGCGAACGGATCGGCTCGCCGGCGAGGAAGCCCGAGCGGACCGAAGCCCCCACGGTCTCGTCCAGGGCCTTCGGATTGCTCGCGCGGGTGAGGTAGCCGACGGTCACGGCGCTGTCCGGCCAGGGCTGCCAGCGCAGGTCGGCGGCGCGCAGCACCTGACCCATGGGCATGTCGGCGGCGGCCACGAGGACGTCGGTCATCGGCGCCGGCGGCGCCTCGGCCTTGGGCGGGGGCGCGGGCGGCGGAGGCGGATCGCCGCCGCTCATCAGGAAGGCCGCACCGCCGCCCGCCGCGAGGGCGATGCCGAGGACGGCCAAACGGGCTGGTTTCATCGCATGACCACGCCGGAGACGGCCGAATTGCCGCCTGTGACCGGAACCTGCGCGGGAAATCGTGTAATTATGGTTAAGCTATTATAACCTCAGGGCTTGCGGCCGGTCCGAAAACGGGGCGCCAATCCCGGCGCGCGTCACAATCCGCACGATCCTTCAGCATCCGGCCGAGCGTGGCCGTGGCGCGTCACGCGTTCGTGACCTATCCTGCCGCCGGAACCGCCTCAGAAGCGGACACGCGGCTCGACCCGGGGGAAACATGATCAGGACAATCGGCGGCGCGGTGCTGGCGGCCGCCCTCGCGGGGACGGCGCTCGGCTCGACCCCGGCCGCCGCGCAAGGCGGCGGCTTCTCGGGCAACGCCGTGCGCATCGGCATCCTCAACGACCAGTCGGGCCTCTACGCCGAATTCGGCGGCCAGGGCTCGGTCGAGGCCGCCCGGATGGCGGTCGAGGATATCGGCGGTACGATCGGCGGCGTGCCGGTCGAGATCCTGACGGCCGACCACCAGAACAAGCCCGACATCGCCTCGGCCATCGCCCGGCAATGGTACGACCGCGACGGCGTCGACGCGATCATGGAGCTGACCACCTCCTCGGTGGCGCTGGCCGTCCAGGGCCTGTCGAAGGAGAAGAAGAAGATCACCATCACCACCGGGGCCGCGAGCAGCGACCTCACCGGCAAGGCCTGCACGCCCTACGGCTATCACTGGGCCTACGACACGCGGGCGCTGGCGGTGGGCACCGGCGGTGCGCTGACCCGGGCGGGCGGCGATACGTGGTTCTTCCTCACCGCCGACTACGCGTTCGGTTCGGCGCTGGAGGCCGACACCAGCCGGGTGGTGACCGCCAACGGCGGCAAGATTCTGGGCAGCGTGCGGCACCCGCTCTCCAATCAGGATTTCTCGTCGTTCCTGCTCCAGGCGCAGGGGTCGAAGGCCAAGGTGATCGGGCTCGCCAATGCCGGGCTCGACACCTCGAACTCGATCAAGCAGGCGGCCGAGTACGGTATCGTCGAAGGCGGCCAGAAGCTCGCGGCCCTGCTGTTCACCCTCTCGGAGGTGCACGGGCTCGGCCTGAAGGTCGCGCAGGGCCTGACGCTGACCGAGGGCTGGTACTGGGACGCCAACGACGAGACCCGCGCCTTCGGCCAGCGCTACATGAAGCGCACCGGCCGGATGCCCAACATGATCCAGGCCGGCACCTACTCGGCGGTCCTGTCCTACCTGAAGGCCGTGAAGGCCGCCGGTACCGACGAGACCGAGGCGGTCAACGCCAAGCTCAAGGCGCTGCCGGTCGACGATGTCTTCGCCCATGGCGGGATCGTGCAGCCGAACGGCCGCATGGTCCACGACATGTACCTGTTCGAGGTGAAGAAGCCGGCCGAGTCGAAGGGCCCGTGGGACCTCTACCGGCAGCTCGCCACCATCCCCGGCAAGGAGGCCTACGCCTCTCCGGCCGAGAGCGGCTGCCCGCTGACGGCGGCGGCGAAGTAGGGCTCACCCCGTCATCGCGCGCGCAGAGAAGCGACCCAGGGCTGCGCCACCTCGGTGAGCGCGGCGCGGCCGGGTTGCTTCGCTGACGCTCGCAAAGCCGGCGGTGTGTCGGATCCGCGGACCGAAGCCGCCGATCACCCCGCCCAGACCCGCCGGTACAGCGCGACGATCTCGTCGGCACTGGGCTCCAGCGGGTTGTTGGCCGGGGAGCCGGAGGCGAGGGCCTGGGCCGCCATGGTGGGGAGCAGCGCGTCCCAACGGGCCGGGTCGATCCCGTATTCCCGGGGGCCCGGCACGTCGAGGTCGTCGTTCAGCGCCTCGAGTTCCGCCACGAGCGCCGAGACCGCGCTCCTGTCGTCGGTGTCCGGCTTTGCGATTCCCATGGCGCGGGCGCAGGCCGCGTAGCGGTCGATGGCGGCCGGGGCCGAGAAGGCCGTGACCGCCGGCAGCAGCATCGCGTTCGACAGGCCATGGGCCACGTGGAAATGCGCGCCGATCGGCCGGCTCATCCCGTGTACGAGCGCCACGGAGGCGTTCGAGAACGCGATGCCGGCCTGGGTGGCCCCAAGCATCATCGCCTCCCGGGCCGCCCGGTCGCCGGGATCGGTCCAGACCCGGCGCAGGTTCGGGGCGATCAGCTTCATCGCCTGCAGCGCCAGCCCGTCCGAGAACAGGTTCGACTTGCGCGACACGTAAGCCTCGATCGCGTGGGTCAGCGCGTCGATGCCCGTGTCGGCGCTGAGCCGCTTGGGCTTCGAGAGCGTCAGCTCGTAATCGACCAGAGCCGCCACCGGCAGGTAGGCGAGACCGATGCACAGCATCTTCTCGTCCGAGGTCTCGTCGGTGACGATGGTGAACCGGGTCGCCTCCGAGCCGGTGCCGGCGGTGGTGGGGATCGCCACGATCGGCAGGCCCGGCTCGTCCTGCTGGCGGGGCGCCTTGTAGTCGCGCATGTGGCCGCCGTGGCGGGCGAGCACCGCCACCGCCTTGGCGGTGTCCATCGGGCTGCCGCCGCCGAAGCCGACGACGCAGTCGAAATCGCCGGCCTGGAGGGCGGCCAGCGCCGCCTCCACGGAGGCGACCGTCGGGTCCGGAACGGTCTCGGAGAAGATCGTCGCCTTCGCGCCCGCCGCGGTCAGGCGCTCGAGCAGCGTGTCGGTGCGGCCGCTCCCGGCGAGATAGGGATCGGTGACCACGAAGGGGCGCGACAGGCCGAGCTGGCCGAGCACCTCCGGCAGGAGCCGCGAGGCGCCGGGTCCGACGCGCATCAGCCGGGGCAGGGCGATCGAGGCGACCATGTCTTGCGTCTCCCACCCGGCGCCTGGGCTGGCGCGCCGGGACGGCCGATCTTAGGCCCTGTGTCCGCGGGGCGAAACGGCTACCGCTGACAAGTCGAGGCAAGGAAGCGGTTCGTTTCCGGCCATCGGCGGTCTGCAAAAGCCACCGCGCCATTTTAGGACGGCGCAGCAGGGCCCGGAATCCAGATCCGCGACGTCCTGACCGATCGAACACCGGCGGGGGCTCTGGATGCCGGGCTCGGCTGCGGCGCCCCGGAATGACGGGGTCGTCAGGTCAAGGCGCGGCGTGCCCGCGTTGACCTGGACTGGCCGCCTGCGCGCCCGGCCCGGCGAACAGCGCCCCCGCCGCCTCGACCTCGCCGGCGATGAACCCCGCCACCGCGCGGATATGGGCCGCCTTCCGGTGATCCTCGTGGATGTGCATGTGGAACGAGCGCGTCAGCGAGACCGCTTCGGGGAGCACCGGGACCAGTCCCGGATGCGCCGCCGCGATGAAGGCCGGCAGGATGCACAGGCCGGCGCCGCCGAGCGTCGCGTGGACCTGGGCGAGGAGATTGGTGGAGCGCAGGCGGGCTGAGACCGCCGGGCCGAGCGCTCCGAGGTAGTTCAGTTCGCGCGTGAACAGCATGTCCTCGATGTAGCCGACGAAGGGATGCGCCGGCAGGTCCGCCAGCCCGGCGATCGGCGCCGCGGCTGCGAGGTAGGATTCGGCGCCGTAGACGAACAGCCGGTAATCGGTGAGCCGGCGCGCCACCACCCGCGCCTGCTGCGGACCGGACAGGCTGATCACGATGTCGGCCTCGCGCTTAGACAGGCTGAAGATCCGGGCGGTGGCCATGATCTCCACCTCCAGGCCCGGGTGACGGGCGGTCAGCCGGTGCATGCGGGGCGCGAGGAAGACGCTTCCGAATCCGTCCGGCGCGCCGATCCGCACCGTGCCGGAGACCGCCTGGGCCGCCTCCGTGGCGGCGCTCGCCGACAGGAATGCGCTCTCCATCGTCTCGGCGACGCCCAGCAGGTTCGCGCCGTCCTCGGTCAGCGCGTAGCCGAGGTTGCTGCGGTGGAACAGGCGGGCCCCGAGGCCCTCTTCCAGGGCCCGGATCCGACGGCCCACCGTGGTGTGCTCGGTGCCGGTGCGTGCCCCGGCGGCGCTGAGCGTCCCCGTCCGCGCCACCGCGAGGAAGAAGCGTAGGTCGTCCCAGTTGGGCCCCACCCTGGCCATGAGCGCACCCCCACTGTGCATCGATGCACGACGGCTGTAAGCGCATCCGGCTTTATCGTTCAAGGGATCCTGTTAGGCTGCGCCCAAACCAAATCCACCACGACAGGGAGGCGCGCATGCGCACGATCGGGCATTACATCGGCGGCCGGAACGTCGGCGGCGAGAGCGGGCGCTTCGCCGACGTGTTCCACCCCTCGACCGGCGAGGTCCAGGCCAAGGTCGCGCTCGCCAGCAAGGCCGAGATGCGCGCGGCGATCGAGAACGCGGCGGCGGCCCAGCCGGCCTGGGCGGCCACCAACCCGCAGAAGCGCGCCCGGGTGATGATGCGCTTCCTGGAACTCATCCGCGGCGAGCACGACGCGCTGGCCGAGCTGCTCGCCTCCGAGCACGGCAAGACCGTGCCGGACGCCAAGGGCGACATCCAGCGCGGCGTCGAGGTGGTCGAGTTCGCCTGCGGCATCCCGCACCTGCTCAAGGGCGAGTACACGGAAGGGGCCGGGCCTGGGATCGACGTCTATTCCCTGCGCCAGCCGCTCGGCGTGGTCGCCGGCATCACGCCGTTCAACTTCCCGGCCATGATCCCGCTTTGGAAATGCGCCCCGGCCATTGCGTGCGGCAACGCCTTCATCCTGAAGCCGTCCGAGCGCGACCCGAGCGTGCCGATCCGCATCGCCGAGATCTTTTTGGAGGCCGGCCTGCCGCCGGGCATCCTCAACGTCGTCAACGGGGACAAGGAGGCGGTCGACGCGATCCTCGACGACGAGGACATCAAGGCGGTGGGCTTCGTCGGCTCCTCGCACATCGCCGAGTACATCTACGTGCGCGCCGCCGAGACGGGCAAGCGTGCCCAGTGCTTCGGCGGCGCCAAGAACCACATGATCATCATGCCCGACGCCGACATGGGCCAGGCGGTCGATGCGCTGATCGGCGCCGGCTACGGCTCGGCCGGCGAGCGCTGCATGGCGATCTCGGTGGCGGTGCCGGTGGGCGAGAAGACCGCCGACCGGCTGATGGAGCGGCTGATCCCGCGGGTCGAGTCGCTCAAGATCGGCCCGTCGCATGACGGCTCGGCCGATTACGGGCCGCTGGTCACGGCGGAAGCGGTTCAGAAGGTCGCGGGCTACATCGACAAGGGCGTCGCCGAGGGCGCCGAGCTCGTGGTCGACGGCCGCGGCTTCAAGCTCCAGGGCTACGAGAACGGCTTCTACATGGGCGGCTCGCTGTTCGACCGCGTGACGCCCGACATGACGATCTACAAGGAGGAGATCTTCGGGCCGGTGCTCTCGGTGGTGCGGGCCAAGGATTACGAGGAGGCGCTGGCGCTGCCCTCGACCCACCAGTACGGCAACGGCGTCGCGATCTTCACCCAGGACGGCGACGCGGCGCGGGACTTCACCGCGCGGGTCAACGTCGGCATGGTCGGCGTGAACGTGCCGATCCCGGTCCCGATCGCCTATCACACCTTCGGCGGCTGGAAGCGCTCGGGCTTCGGTGACCTGAACCAGCACGGGCCGGACTCGATCCGTTTCTACACCAAGACCAAGACCGTGACGCAGCGCTGGCCGAGCGGCATCAAGAGCGGGGCGGAATTCTCCATCCCGACGATGCGGTAGCGGCGGTTCTTCCTCCCCGCTCTGTGGGGAGGGGCCCGCGCACTCTCCTCCCCCTTGTGGGGAGGAGCCGGAGGTGGGGGTGGTTCAGGATCGAGCGGTCGGGTGCCTCCTGCACCACCCCCACCCCTGACCCCTCCCCGCAAGGGGGAGTGGGGAGCGCCTGCACTGACCTTTGGAGCCACGCCCATGAGTTTCGGGCTCGATGAGGATCGCACCGCGATCCGCGAGATGGCCCTCGGCTTCGCGGCCGAGCATATCGCGCCGCACGCCCTCGACTGGGACCGGGACAAGACCTTCCCGGTCGAGACCCTGCGGGCGGCGGCCGCCCTCGGCATGGCGGGCATCTACGTCCGCGAGGATGTCGGCGGATCCGGCCTCTCGCGCCTCGACGCGACCCTGATCTTCGAGGCGCTCAGCACCGGCTGCCCGACCGTGGCGGCATTTCTGTCGATCCACAACATGTGCGCCTGGATGATCGACGCCTATGGCGATGATGACCAGCGCCGGCGCTGGCTCCCGTCCCTGATGGGCATGGAGCGGATCGCCAGCTACTGCCTCACCGAGCCGGGCTCCGGCTCCGATGCGGCGGCGCTCCGTACCCGCGCCGAGCGGGACGGCGATCATTACGTGCTCACCGGCGAGAAGCAGTTCATCTCCGGCGCCGGCGCCAGCGACCTCTACGTCTGCATGGTCCGCACCGGCGCGGCCGGGCCTTCGGGCATCTCGGCGATCGTGGTGGAGAAGGGCACGCCCGGCCTGTCCTTCGGCGCCGACGAGCGCAAGATGGGCTGGAACGCCCAGCCGACCCGCGCCGTGCGCTTCGACGGCTGCCGTGTGCCGGCGACCAACCGCCTGGGTGCGGAGGGCCAGGGCTTCCGTATCGCCATGAGCGGGTTGGACGGCGGCCGGCTGAATATCGCCGCCTGCTCGCTCGGCGGTGCCCAGGCGGCCCTCGACAAGGCGCTCGCCTATATGGGCGACCGGCGCGCCTTCGGGGCGAAGCTCACCGATTTCCAGGCGCTCCAGTTCCGCCTCGCCGACATGGCGACCAGCCTGGAGGTCTCGCGCACCTTCCTGCGCCACGCGGCCGCCGCGCTGGACGCCAGGGACCCGGCCGCGACGCAGCTCTGCGCCATGGCCAAGCGCCACGTCACCGACGCGGCCTTCGATGTCGCCAACCAAGCGCTCCAGCTGCACGGCGGCTACGGCTATCTCGCCGAGTACGGCGTGGAAAAGATCGTCCGCGACCTGCGCGTGCACCAGATCCTCGAAGGAACGAACGAGATCATGCGGGTGATCATCGCCCGCGGGCTGACCGGGGGCCGCCGTTGACCGACGTGATCGTCGAGCGCGTCGGCGCCCTCGGCCGCCTGCGCCTCAACCGGCCGAAGGCGCTGAACGCCCTGAACCACGGCATGGTGCTGGCGATCGACCAGGCCCTCGACCAGTTCTCCGCCGATCCCGGCATCGCCGCGGTGCTGCTCACCGGCGAGGGCGAGCGCGGCCTGTGCGCGGGTGGCGATCTGCGCGGCCTGTACGAGAGCCGGGGCAACGCCTTCGCCGAAGCCTTCTGGCGCGACGAGTACCGCCTCGACGCCCGGATCGCCGACTACGAGAAGCCGTTCGTGGCGGTGATGGACGGCATCACCATGGGCGGCGGCGTCGGGCTCGCCGGCCATGCCGCCCACCGCATCGTCACGGAGCGCTCCCGCATCGCCATGCCGGAGACCGGCATCGGCTACCTGCCGGATGTCGGCGGCACGTGGCTGCTGCCCCGGGCTCCCGGCGAGATCGGCACCTATCTCGGCCTGACCGGCGAGCCGGTCGGCCCCGCCGACGCGATGTTCTGCCGGCTGGCCGACGCCCTGGTGCCGTCTGCGGTGCTGCCTGACCTGATCGACACCCTCGTGGCGCTCGATCCGGATGCCGGGCATGACGGCGTGCGGGACGTGATCGCCCGGTTCGCGCAGGATCCGGGCCCGCCACCGTTGGGGGCGCACCGGGCCCTGATCGACCGCTGCTTCGCCTTCGACATGGTCGACGAGATCCTGTCCGCCCTCGACGCGGACGGCTCGGACTTCGCGGCCGCGACCCGGAAGACCCTGCTGACCAAGGCACCGTCGAGCCTCGTCCTGACGCTGTGCCTGCTGCGGCTCGGCCGCGGTGCCCCGAACCTGGAGGCCTGCCTGGAGCGCGAGTACCACGCGTCGCTGGCTCTCCTGGAGGAGGGCGATTTCCGCGAGGGGATCCGCGCCGCGGTGATCGACAAGGACAAGCACCCGCGCTGGAACCCGCCGACCGTCGACGCCGTCGATCCGGCGCGGATCGCCCGCTGGCTGGAGAAGCGGGCGGGGCCGGTTTTTTCGGACGCGCGCACGGGGGCGGTGTGATGTGAGGTGCCGCGTCCCAGATCCCTGACCGTCGGCACTTCCGGATCTCCATGGGAGCGCTGGCCCCCCTCTCGCGTGCGGGAGAGGGACAGGGTGAGGGACCGGGTCTTTCCGGAGAAGGCGTATCCCGCACCCCAACCCTCCCCCGCACGGGAGAGGGGGTATGGCGAGCCCGCAATGGACCGGCCAGGCCGGCCGTCGGGGCGGGAGGAGCGAGACACAGGACAGGGAGGGTTGAATGGCGCAGACCATCGGGTTCATCGGTCTCGGCAACATGGGCGGGCCCATGGCGGCCAACCTCGTGAAGGCGGGCCATACCGTACGGGGCTTCGATCTCGTGCCGGCCTCGCTGGAGGCGGCGCGCGCCGAGGGAATCGCGATCGCGGGCTCGGCCCTGGAGGCGGCCGAAGGGGCGGATGTCGTGGTCACCATGCTGCCCGCCGGGCGGCACGTGGTCGAGGTCTGGACGCAACTCGCCGAGGCGCTTCCAGCCGGCACCCTGCTGATCGATTCCTCCACGGTCGACGTCGAGAGCGCACGCAGGGCCCACGCCCTCGCCGAAGCGCGGGGCTGCCTGTCGGTGGATGCGCCGGTCTCCGGCGGAACCGGCGGCGCGAAGGCCGGGACGCTGACCTTCATGGCCGGCGGCGCCGAAGCCGCCTTCGCGAAGGCGGAGCCGCTGCTCAAGGCGATGGGCAAGAACGTGTTCCATTGCGGCGATGCCGGAGCCGGGCAGGCGGCCAAGATCTGCAACAACATGATCCTCGGCATCTCGATGATCGGCGTCAGCGAGGCCTTCGCGCTCGGCGAGAAGCTCGGGCTGTCGCATCAGGCGCTCTACGACGTGGCCTCGGTCTCCTCGGGCCAGTGCTGGTCGCTGACCACCTACTGCCCGGTGCCGGGCCCCGTGCCGACCTCGCCGGCCAACAATGGCTACAAGCCGGGTTTCGCCGCCGCGCTGATGCTCAAGGACCTCCGGCTCGCCCAAGCCGCCGCCCTGGCCTCCGGGGCCGCGACGCCACTCGGCGCGGAGGCCGCGCAGATCTACGGTCTGTTCGAAAGCGCCGGCCACGGCGGCGAGGACTTTTCCGCGATCATCACTATGCTTCGCGGTCAGGGAGGCGAGTCGTGAGCGACACGTACGAGACGATCCTGACGGAGACGCGCGGCCGCGTCCTGCTGATCACCCTCAACCGGCCGAAGGCGCTGAACGCCATCAACGCGCAGCTCACCCGGGAGGTGATCCGGGCGGCGACCGAGGCGGATGCCGATCCGGGAATCGGCTGCATCGTCGTCACCGGTTCGGCCAGGGCCTTCGCGGCCGGCGCCGACATCAAGGAGATGCAGCACGCCACCTACGCGCAGATGTACGCCGGCGACCGGTTCGCCGACTGGGACCGGTTCACCGCCGTGCGCAAGCCGATCATCGCCGCGGTGGCGGGCTACGCGCTGGGCGGCGGCTGCGAGCTCGCCATGATGTGCGACATCATCCTGGCGGCCGACACCGCACAGTTCGGCCAGCCCGAGATCAAGCTCGGAGTCATGCCGGGGATCGGCGGCAGCCAGCGGCTGACCCGCTTCGTCGGCAAGGCCAAGGCCATGGAGATGTGCCTGACCGGCCGGATGATGGACGCCGCCGAGGCGGAGCGCGCGGGCCTCGTCTCGCGGGTGATCGCGGCCGACCAGCTTCTCGACGAGGCGCTGAAGGCGGCCGAGACGATCGCGTCCATGTCGCTGCCGATCGCCATGATGACCAAGGAGGCGGTCAACCGGTCCTACGAGACCACGCTGACCGAGGGCATCCGCTTCGAGCGGCGGGTGTTCCATGCCATGTTCGCCACCAAGGACCAGAAGGAGGGCATGGCCGCCTTCGTGGAGAAGCGGCCGCCCCGATTCGAGAACACCTGAGCGGAGCCCGTCCCTCTGGGGGAGGACGCGGTCAAAGGACGAGGGGGAACGACCATGCCGAGCTTCCGGGAGGCCCGCGACTGTCTGCTGGCCCATCGCACCGATTACGCCGCCGCCGTCGCGGCCTTCGCGTGGCCGGATCCGGTGCCGTTCAACTGGGCGCTCGACTGGTTCGACGCGGTCCTCGCCGGTCCCGAGAGCCGCGACCGCGACGCGCTCCGCATCGTCGAGGTGAGCAGCGGCGCCGAGCAGAGCTTCACCTTCGGCGAGCTCGCCGCGCGCTCCAACCGCGTCGCCAACCACCTGCGGCAGCTCGGCCTGAAGCGCGGCGACCACCTGCTCCTGCTGCTCGGCAACGTCCCGGCCCTGTGGGAGACCATGCTGGCGGCGATGAAGCTCGGCGCCGTGGTGATCCCGGCGACCACGCTGCTGACCGCCGACGAGCTCGCCGACCGCCTCGCCCGCGGGCGCCCGCGGGCGATCGTGGCCGGCCCGGAGCAGATCGCGCGGTTCGCGGGCCTCGATACCGGCGGCGCCATCCGCCTCGTCACCGGGGCCGCGACGGAGGGCTGGGCCGCCTATGACGACGCGCTCAGGGCGTCGGACAGCTTCGCGGCGGACGCTCCGACGGGGGCCGACGACCCGATGCTCCTCTACTTCACCTCCGGCACCACGGCGAAGCCGAAGCTGGTGCGTCACAGCCACCGCTCCTATCCGGTGGGGGCGCTCTCGACCATGTACTGGCTCGGGCTCCAGCCCGGGGACGTGCATTGCAACGTCTCCTCGCCGGGCTGGGCCAAGCACGCCTGGTCGTCGTTCTTCGCGCCGTGGAACGCCGGGGCGACGATCTTGGTGATCAACCAGGCGCCCTTCAACGCCGCCGCGCTGCTGACGCAACTGGAGCGGACCGGCGCCACCACGCTCTGTGCGCCGCCGACCGTCTGGCGCATGATCATTCAAGAGGACCTGACCGGCCGGACCCTCGCCCTGCGCGAGGTCTGCGCGGCGGGCGAGCCCCTCAACCCGGAGGTGATCGAGCGGGTGAAGAGCGCCTGGGGCCTCACGATCCGCGACGGCTACGGCCAAACCGAGACCACGGCGCTGATGGCCAACACGCCGGGCCAACCGGTCGTGCCCGGGGCCCTCGGCCGGCCCCTGCCGGGCTACCGGGTCCATGTCCTCGACCTCGACGGCCAGCCGGCCTCCGAGGGCGAGGTCTGCCTCGAACTCGGGGCGCACCGGCCCGCCGGCCTGATGCAGGGCTACGACGACGGCCAGGGTAACCTGTCGGGTGCCGATGACGCCCTCTATCACACCGGCGATGTCGCCTTCGTGGACGACCAGGGCTGCTACACCTTCGTGGGCCGGGCCGACGACGTGTTCAAGTCCTCGGGCTACCGCATCAGCCCGTTCGAGCTGGAGAGTGTGCTGATCGAGCATCCGGCCGTGGCCGAGGCCGCCGTCGTGCCGATACCCGACCCGATGCGCCACACGATCCCGAAGGCCTACGTGTCCCTCGTGGCGGGCGCATCGGCCTCGCCGGAGACGGCGCTCGACATCTTTCGCTTCACCAATGCCCGGCTCGCGACCTTCAAGCGCCTGCGCGGACTGGAATTCGTCACCGACCTGCCCAAGACCATCTCGGGCAAGATCCGTCGCGTGCAGCTGCGTCGTCTGGAGCACGAGGGTGTCACCGACGATCCACACCGGGGCAAGGCCTACAGCCAGGCGGATTTCCCCGAGCTGAAATCCGAGGCGGAGCGGAAGCTCGACCAGACCGCGGGGTGACCGTTGCGGCTTCATCGCGCGGGGCGCGAAGGAATCCAGGCTAGCGCGACACCGGCTGATGGGGCGCCCTTGATTTGCTTCGCGCCGCTCGCGCGGTCGATGGCGGCGTCCCCAAGGCGTTCCGTGCGCCGGTGACGAACGCTCAAGGTTGCCGGTTTCCGAAGCCGAAGCCACGGATTCGCCGGGCTGATCAAGCGACCCGTCGACGCTGTCGTGCGTCACCCGACCCCCGCCAGCGGATCGATAAAATTGCGCGCATCGGCTTCAGCGCCCCGGAGGCTCTGCGGCGCAATCCTGGCCTCAACAACGGGGACGGGTGCGATGGGCGCGGGGCTTCTCAGGACGGTTCGGGCGATGCTGGCCGGTGCGGCGGTGCTGCTCGGCCTGGCGCTCCCAGCGTCGGCGCAGACGCTGGCGAGCCTTCCGGCGGAGGCGGGTGCCCGTGTGCAGGGCGATGCCCGTCCGATCGCCGCGTGGGTGACGTTCTGCCAGTCTTACGCGGCCGAATGCGCGGTGGACCGGACCGAGCCGGCCCGGATCGGCCTGACGCCAGCGACCTGGGCGACGATCGTGTCGGTGAACCGTCGGGTGAACAAGGCGGTCGAGCCGATGACCGACCAGGACCACCTGCACGTGGCCGACCGCTGGGACCTGGCCGAGGACGGCATCGGCGATTGCGAGGACTTCCAGCTGCTGAAGCGCCACCTGCTGGCCGAGGCGGGTCTGCCGCGTCGGGCGATGCGCATGACCGTGGTGATCGACGAGAAGGGCGAGGGCCACGCGGTGCTGACGCTGGTCACCGACCGGGGCGACCTCGTGCTCGACAACAAGACCAACGCGATCCTGCCCTGGCACCGGACCGGCTACGTGTTCATCAAGCGCGAGAGCCAGGATGCCGTCGCCTGGGTGTCGCTCGGCGGCGTCACCTCGCCCGTCACGACCGCCAATCGCTGAGGGGCTTCACGCCGCCCGGCTCAGCGGCAGCCGCGCGAGGCTCGCCACGTAGGACTCGACCTTGCCGATGAAGGCCGCGAGGTGGGGGGCGACGCCCCGAAGGTTCGCAAGGTCCCGGACCAGGATGTCCCGCGACAGCACGCGATCGCCCTCGCTCGTTGCGCCGGCCAGATACGAATCGACCGCGTGTTCCGCGATATCGATCGCGCCGGCCCGACCATCCTCGGCGAGCGCTCTGATCACCTGCTGGATGGCGGGCTGCATCTCTATATCCTTGCCTGCGGTTCGGCTCGGTCCAACACCGGACTGGCCGCCTTTTTGCGATCTGTTCGGGCGCAGTGCGAGACCTGCGCGCGAGCGGCTCTGAAAAGCCGGCAAAGCTGACGCGAATCAAGGCCTGCGGTC
Source organism: Methylobacterium sp. PvR107 (assembly GCF_017833295.1). NCBI lineage: Bacteria > Pseudomonadati > Pseudomonadota > Alphaproteobacteria > Hyphomicrobiales > Methylobacteriaceae > Methylobacterium > Methylobacterium sp. PvR107. The sequence continues at coordinate 2,602,522 of NZ_JAFIBW010000001.1, read as the reverse complement.
GTCACGCAGACCGGCCATGCGCAAGTCGCATGAGCTCGGTTTCGGGTCTGCGGATGCAACACGCGCTTAAAATGGAACCGATCCGGCCCCCCGCGCGTTGTTGCCTTCGGCTCTGACCATTGTGCGCTGCATGAGAGCGTGTCACCTTTCCGTCATCATCGGGCGGCGGGGGCTTGGACCATGCGGCACGCGGATGGCGGACTCTCGTGTCAGACGTTCGGCGAGCTGCGGTGGCGCGGCTGGACCGATCCTGTGCGCCGGGCGCGCCAGGTCGCGAGCTTCGCTCTGGTCGGCACGATCCTCACGATGGGCGGCGCCACGACCCACGCCCATGCGCGCCTCGTCCTGCCGGACGACGTCGCGGTCGCCGAGTCGACCGGACCGGTGCGTGCCATTGCGGGCTGGACCGATTTCTGCGCCCGCCTGCCTCAGGAATGCACGATCGACACCGCCGAGCCGTCTGCGGTTCCCCTTACCGTGGCGGTGTGGCGAACGCTGCAGAGCGTCAATCGGCGGGTGAATGCGCGCATCCGGCCGATCACCGATCAGGCGCATTGGGGCATCGTCGATCGCTGGGATTTCCCGGATGACGGGTTCGGGGACTGTGAGGATTACCAGCTTCTGAAGCGGCGCATGCTGGTGGAGCGCGGCCTGCCACGGCGCGCCCTGCTGATGACCGTGGTGATCGACGAGACCAACGAGGGTCACGCGGTGCTCACGATTCGCACCGATCGCGGCGACTTCATCCTCGACAACAAGACCGACGCGATCCGCTCCTGGCGGCGCACCGGCTACAGCTTCATCAAGCGGGCCGGACAGGATGGGCCGGCCTGGGTCTCCCTGGAGGGCAAGGACGGTGCCGCACAGGTTGCGACCGCCGAGCCCTGACCGGGGCGACGTTCAGGCGCCGACCAGCATCGCCGCGAGATCGAGGGCGACGCGCCCCGAGAGCAGGCCCCAGCCGCACGCGATGACCGTGGCCAGCATGACGAATGGCATCGGCCGTCCCTCGATCCGCCGGCCGCGCACGGTGTTGCGCAGGATGATGAAGGGGGCCGAGAAGGCCAGCATCGGCAGGGCCGCCACGGCGGGCAGGCCGCCGCGCTCCAGCAGGCTGAAGCTCGCCCGCCGCGCGGCGAATAGCTCGAAGGCGCTGGCGATCAGACCCGAGAGCGCCAGGCCGATGCACAGCGTCCGGATCGATTCGAGGGCGGCAGGCGTGACGACCATTATTCGCGCTCCTATACAGGTTGCGCGCAGCTTAGACCCGCCATTTACCGGTTGTTAAGCACGACCACGCGTTAGCGTTAACCCGTACACAGGCACCGATGGGTGGAACCCGGGCCCTACGCGTCAGGGCAGGTCTTTCCCGGACGAGGCGCGATATCCTGGACTGTACTGCCGCTGGAAATCTCGCCGGCTGACCGATCGGCCGCGCCGTCATTCCGGTGCGCCGCAGGCGAGCCCGGACTCCAAGGCGCACGCCGGACGGGGCAATCCCAACACGCTGGCACGCCGAGGTCTTGCCCTGACGGCGGTTCTAGATCCCGGGTGCCGCTACGCGGACCCGGGATGACGGGGGCGGACGCTTCAGCGGCTCAGACGGCCGGGCCTCGTGCCTTAGGCGTCTTCCTCAAGGTCGATGTCGAGGATCGCCATCCGGAACACGAAGGAATCGTCGCCGTCCTCCTTGTCGTCGGCGATCACGCCGATCGACTCCTCGCCGATGAACACCTCGGCGGAATCGCCGGTCTTCATCGCCGTCAGGCGGATGTTGTTGTTCGCGAACTTGCGGCGCAGGTAGTCCTGGAGCTTCGCGGTTTCGGCTTTGGTCACGCTGTCTGATCTCCCTGGCGGCGCTGGCGCCGCTGATGGGCGGTGGGCTTGCCACGCCTGCGACGGAGCGGCAAGCGCTGCCATTCGCGCCGCGCGGCCGCCTCAGATGCCGTCGCCCAGGTGGATGAACTGATCGAGGGCGACCAGCTGATCCATCGCCCGGGCCGGATCGTCGCAACCCGCGGTGCCGACCACCCGGGCCGGCACGCCGACCACCGTGGTGTTGGGCGGCACAGGGCGCAGCACAACCGAGCCGGCCGCCACCCGGGCGCAGGCCCCGACCTCGATGTTGCCGAGGATCTTGGCGCCGGCCCCGATCATCACGCCGCGGCGGATCTTCGGGTGGCGGTCGCCGCGCTGCTTGCCGGTGCCGCCCAGCGTCACGGCGTGGAGGATCGACACGTCATCCTCGATCACCGCGGTCGAGCCGACCACGAGGCCGGTGGCATGATCGAGGAAGACGCCTCGTCCGATCCGCGCTGCCGGGTGGATGTCGCACTGGAACACCTCCGAGACCCGGCTCTGGAGGTAGAGGGCGAGGTCGCGCCGGCCCCGATTCCAGACGTGATGGGCGAGGCGGTAGGCCTGGAGGGCATGGAAGCCCTTGAAGTAGAGCACCGGTTCGAGGGCCCTGAGCGTCGCCGGATCGCGGTCGATCACCGCGCCGATATCGGCGCGGAACGCCTGCCCGATACTCGGATCCGCGGTGATCGCCTCGTGGAACGCGTGCGCGACGAGGTCGGCCGGCAGGGACGGATGGCCGAGGCGGGCGGCGACCCGGTGGGACACCGCCGCTTCCAGGGTGGCGTGATTCAGGATCGTGGCGACGATGAAGGACGCGAGCTGCGGCTCGCTGCGCAAAACGTCCTCGGCCTCGGCGCGAAGCCGCGACCAGACCGGGTCCAAGACCGCGAGGTCATGGCCTGCGGGATCGTGGGGCTCGCGGTTGAGGGCAGGACTGGCGCTCATGATCGGATGCTCATGTCCGAGACTCCAGGCTTGCTCGCCGCCGCCCTGCCGTACTGCGCCGGGTCAGAGCGGGGTGGTGGACCCCGCTCCGCAGGGCCGATGGTCCGGCTCTAGCGTGGTGTGTTGCGCCGCGGTGATCAAGGGCCGACGCGCCGGAAGGGCTGCGTTGACGGCATGGCTGTCACCGGGCCGGCCGGCAGCGGATCAGTCCGCTGTCGGCACCGGGTGCTTGAACCGGGCCTCGATCGCCGCCGTCAGCCGGTCCAGCATCGTCTGAACCGGAATATCGGAGGTGTCGACGGTGGCCGGCGCCCGCGCGTAGAGCGGTTCCCGGCTCGCCAGCACGGCGCGCAGTTCCTGCATCGCCGAGGCATGATCACCCGTCGTGGCGAGATGGCCCTGCTCGCGGACACGGCTCATGTGCTCCTCGGGCCGGGCGCGCAGCCAGATCGTGTAGAAGGCCTGGAGCAGCAGATCGTAGGTCAGCGGCTCGGCGACGATCCCGCCGCTGGTCGCCAGGATCAGCGGTCCGGGATGCTCGGTCAGCCGGCGCAGAGCCGCCTGCTCCAGGCGTCGGTAACCCTCCTGGCCGTAGATCGCGAAGATCTCCTGCACCGACAGGGCGTTCTCGCGCTCGATCTCGGCGTTCAGCTCCACGAAGGTCCAGCCCAGGCGCTCTGCCGCGAGCTTGCCGAGGGTCGACTTGCCGGCGCCGCGCAGGCCGATCAGCGCCACCCGCGGGCGATTGCTCGCCTCCGGCCGGTTGCCGCCGGAGAGCGCCTCCTTGGCGGCGGCGATCTGGGCCGGGCTGGCCTGGCTGAGAAGGTCGCGCACCAGAGGCCAGTCGGGCAGGGCGTCGTTGCCGGTGATCAGGTCATCCAGGCGCACGCCCATGGCGTTCGCCACCCGCCGCAGCAGGATGATCGAGACATTGCCCTGGCCGCCTTCCAGCTGCGCGATGTAGCGCTCGGAGAGGCCCGAAGTCTGCGACAGGACCTTGCGCGACAGCCCGCGCACGGTGCGCGCGTGCCGAACGCGGCGCCCGAGGTCCGTGAGAAAGTGAGATTCCTGTTCCACCACGCCGCTCATGGCGTCGTCCGCTTTCCTGCCAGCTCGAAAGCAGAGACCGTACCCTGCATACCTGCCGCTTCGCGATCCATCGCACTCCGCGATCCCGCAGGGCAGCGAGCTGCCCGAGCATCTGCGCGGAGACTGACGTATCCTGCCCTGAGGTCTGTGTTGCGCCGCCTGTGTCCGGCCGCTGCAACCGGGCGCCGATGCAAACCGGGCCGGTCCAACCACGCTGCTGGCGTGTCGCCTATGTGTTGCGGAACGCCCCGATGGTCAAGCCTTGGGCATGATCCTTGTGTGGGCAGTTGGGCGGCCGACGCAGTCTGCGTCCGGTCGAACGCGGCGGCTCCGCGCGTCTGTCACTCGACCGGCAGGGCCACGGCCTCGCGTACGGCCACACTGGCGGGCGCGCGCCGCGGCGTGGCGGCCGCCAGCATCTGAACGGGCGGACGACGCGGCGGCAGCGGCACTTCGACCGCCTCGGCGGCCGCAGCGGCCTCGGCCTGCGGCTGCGGAGACAGGCGCAATTCCGCGATCGCGGTGGGACGCGCGTCCGCCACCGCGACGGCACTGCCGAGGCCCACGGGCCGGCGCGGCGGGAGCGGGACCTCCACGGCCTGGACCGCAGCGGCCTGGTCCGCCGGGGCCGCGGCGGCCGCAGTCGGCTCGACGGACAGGCTCGCGAGCTGGACCGTGGCCCCGTCGAGGGCGGCTGGGCGGCGCGGCGGCAGGGGCACCTCGACCCGCTCGCTCGGCACCTCCGCCACCGCCGCGGCACTCGGCGCGTAGGCCAGGGCGGACGCGGCCGTGCCGGCGTTGCGATCTGCCGCGCCGCCGCCGAACAGGCTCGCCAGGGCGCTGGCCGACGCCGCCACGGGGGCGACGACCGAGGCGACCTCGGTGGAGATGCCCTGGCGCTTGGCGGCGTAGTAATAGCCGCGGTTGTAGTACTGGTAGGCTTGACTGACGTTCCCCTGGGCGGTGCGGTACGCGCCCGCCAGATACGCCACGCCGTAGCGCAGGTTGGTCGCCGGATCGTAGAGTCCCGCGGCGTCGCCCGTGTAGCCGAGGCTGCGCGCGGTCGCGTGCTTGATCTGCATGAGCCCGAGGGCGCTGCCGCCCTTGGCTTTCGGGTTGTAGTTGCTCTCGCGCTTGACCACCGCGTGGACGAAGCTTGCCGGAACCCCGTTGGCCTTGGCCTGCTGCTCGATCAGCGCGTCGATGTTGTCGCGCGCGCCCTGCCCGAAGGCGACGGCGGGCACGACCGCGATGGCGGCGGCCAAGAGAAGGCGATGCATGCCGAGACCCGGAGCTGCTTGTTCTGTGGCTAAGCTAGGTCGCGGGCAAATGAGGCCGGAAAGCGGCCTCGGTTCGGCAGCCTGTGGGCGACGGGTGCATCGGGCATGGTCGCGCCCGGATCTGTGTTTCGCCGGCAACAGCCGTGCGGCCCTCCGGGCGCCGGCGGCGTTATCCACAGGTTGATGCGGAGGCGCGCGCACCGGCGCTGCGGGAAGCGCGTCAGGGCAGGATGAACCGCGCGACGCCGTGGGCGAAGCCGTCCGCGTCGTTGCTGTCCGTGACGGCGTGCGCGGACGCCTTCACCGCCGCCTCGGCATTGCCCATCGCCACCGAGAAGCCGCTGCAGGCGAACATCGGCCGATCGTTGCCGGCATCCCCGAAGGTGGCGATCCGCTCGGGCGGAATGCCGAGATGCCCGCTCATCCAGGTCACGAACCGGCCCTTGTCGAGGTCGGGCGGCGTGACGTCGAGATAATAGGCCTGCGAGCGATGCACCGTGGCCCGGTCGGCCAGGGCCGCCCCGATCTGCGCCTCGCAGGCGGCGAGGTGGGCGGGGTCGCGGCTCACGCCGACGATCTTGGCGGCGGCGCCCATGAGCGTGCCGAGATCGTCCACGACGCGCGGCTCCGCGCCGATCGTGCGGCGTTCCAGATCCGTGTAGGGGCCGTCCGGATCGCGCAGGCACCAGGCGCCTTCGGCGAAGACCCAGACATCGAGCCCGGCGGCCAGGAGCTGATCGAGCGCGGCCCTGGCCGCGGCTTCCGGAATGAGGCGCTCCGCGATCGGCGACAGGTCGGGCCGCACCACGCTGGCGCCGTTGAACGCCCCCATCGGCAGATCGAGGCCGAGCTGGGCGACGAGAGCCCGGAGCCCGATCGGCGGTCGCGCTGAGGCGATGCTGAAGCCGATCCCGGCCGCGCGCAGCCGGCTCACGGCCGCGACCGTGGCGGCGGTCAGGCGCTTGTCGCCGGTCACGAGGGTGCCGTCGACGTCCGAGATCACCAGGGCGATCCCGGCGGCTTTGGTGGGCCCCGATCCCATCGATTCACCCTGCTCCGGTCTGGGCGCGCGCTTCGGCCGCGAGCTGTGCCACGACGCGATCGGCGATCCTCTCGGGCGGCTCGGTGATCCCGACCGTGATCGGGTGCTCGTCCGGACCTGGCGCCTCCAGCGTGGCGAACTGGCTGTCCAGAAGACGGGGCGACATGAAATGTCCCTGCCGCGCGACGAGGCGGCCGGCGATCAGGGCCCGGTCGCCGTCGAGGAAGACGACGCGCACCTGGCGGTTCCCGCCGGTGAGGACGTCCCTGTAGGCCCGCCGCAGGGCGGAGCAGACCACCACGCCCGATTCCCCTGCCTCAAGCCGATGCCGGACCCAGACCGCGATCCGGGCCAGCCAGGGCGCGCGATCCTCGTCGTCCAGGGCGTGCCCCGCATGCATCTTGGCGACATGCTCGGGGGTGTGGAAGCTGTCGCCGTCGACGAAGATCCAGCCGAGCTTCTCGGCGATCAGGGCGGCGACGGTGCTCTTGCCCGAACCCGAGACGCCCATGACCACGAGGACCTGCGCGGCGCTGGCTGGACTCCCGGCATCGTGCGTCGTCCTCGTCTGCGGACTCATCAGGATCACCGCGGCTCCGCGGCGCACTGGGCGCCGTGAGGTTCATCAATAGGACGGGGACCAGGGAAGGAAAGATCGTCGCATCAATCCGGGGACCGTTCGGCGGGCCAGGAACCACCCCGCAAACCGCGCGTTCCCCTCCGCGAAGACAGAACATTTCAGGAACATAGATCCATGGCCAACACCGCCGGGAAGTCAGCCTCGAAGACCGATCAGAAGGCCGCAGGGTCTGCGGACAACCCCAAGACCGACCCCAAGGACAGCTCGAACCAGATCAAGGATCCGGACCAGTGGACCACCGGCGGCGAGCCGATGACCGGCGCTCAGGCGTCCTATCTCAAAACGCTCTCGGAGGAGGCCAAGGCTCCCGAGGCGTTCGACCCGGAACTCGACAAGGCCGAGGCCTCCAAGCGGATCGATGATCTGCGCCACAAGGCCGGTCACGCCTGACCGACCGGCGGGCGCGTCCGGGTGATCGGGCGCGCCCTCGTGGGGGTCAATCCCTGTTGAAGCCTGTGCGACGACCCTGTTTCGCGCAATCCATTAAGCCGGCGGCAAGTGCAGGGACGCTAGACGGGATCTCGGGCTGAGCGGCCACGCGCATGGCACCGCTTGCCGAGAGGGCGTTTCGACCATGGACGAGCCGAGTTGCGGCAGGACGGGGGCGGGCACCCCGCTGTTCCGGATCCTCGCCGGCCTCGCAGGTCGGACGACCGCCGAAGGAATACGATTCAAGCAGGATGCGCGCGGATCGACGGCGCTGGAATATGCGCTGATCGGCTTCCTGGTGTTCGTGGTCGCCGTCGGAAGCATCCGGTTTTACGTGTCGCGCCTGAATACGGTCTACGATCGGATCAACACGGCCATCACCCAGGCCAATTGAGAACGCCGGACCGAGGCGGGCGACGCCGATCCGCCCGGGTTGCGGGGGGGGCCTTTTTCAGAACTCGATAGTGCTGACGTGCCGCCGCAAGCGGCATTGTGCGGTGCTTGCCCCGAAAAAGCTGTGCTTAGCGAGGATGAATCCGCCGGCTCGACCGTCGCGGGTGCAGTGTGGCCCACCCGCTACGGACACCCGGGCGGCCTTGGGCTAGGCACGGGCTCGGCAATACCGATGGGCAACATCTGGATGCGCACACTTCCCCTTGCTCTGCTCGCCGCGACGGCGATGTCGGGCTGCACGTACCTGCCCGCGGCGGGTCCGACGGCGAGCGCGATCCAGGCGGGTGCGGAGGTTGCGACCGCCGATGGCGGCCTGGTGGCGCGCTACGAGATCATCGACGTCACCCCCAGCGTGGTCGAGGCCCTGCGCGGCCGTCCGCTGGACAGCCTGCTCGCCTCGTTCGGCGACCACCGCCCCTCGACCGAGCCGGTCATCGGCATCGGCGACATGGTCTCGGTCTCGGTCTGGGAAGCCGGCTCCGGCGGCCTGTTCTCCGGGCCGCTGGTCGCCGACCGGTTCTCGGCCGGCTCCAAGTCCGCCCTCATCCCCGAGCAGCCGGTCGGGCGCGACGGCGCCATCTCGGTGCCCTATGCCGGGCGCATCAAGGTCGCCGGCCGCCGCACCCAGGACGTGCAGGCGCTGATCGAGACCGAGCTCGCCGGAAAGGCCATCCAGCCGCAGGTGCTGGTCTCGGTCACGCGGCCGATCAGCCAGGCCGTGACCGTCACCGGCGAGGGCGCGGCCGGCGCCCGCCTGCCGCTCTCGGGCCACGGCGACCGCATCCTCGACGTCATCGCGGCCGCCGGCGGCAACCGCGCGCCGGTCAGCGAGACCTTCGTGCGGCTCTCGCGCGGGCCGGTCACCGCCACCGTGCCGCTGACCGCGGTGGTGTCGAACCCCAAGGAGAACATCTACCTGCGGCCCAACGACGTGCTCACGCTGGTGCGCGATCCGCAGACCTTCATCGCGGTCGGCGCGCTGGGCAACAGCACCGAGCTGGCGTTCCAGGCCGACGGCATCACCCTGGCGCAGGCGCTGGCCAAGGCCCGCGGCCTGTCAGACTTCACCGCCGACCCGGCCGGCACGTTCATCTTCCGGTTCGAGCCGGCCAGCGTCGTGCGCCGGCTCAGCCCCGGCTCGCGGCTGCTCGGCACGCCGCTGGTGCCGGTGGTCTACCGGATCGACATGCGCGACCCCAACAGCCTGTTCGTCTCCCAGGCGTTCCGGATGCGCAACCGCGACCTCGTCTACGTCTCGAATGCGCCGTTCACCGAGGTCTCCAAGGTGCTCTCCGCGTTCAGCGGCGTCACCGGACCGGTCTCCTCAATCGCCACAGCTTACGCCTACACGAAGTAGAGGCGCCCCGCCTTCGGGGGCGCGGCGGAAAAAAATCGCGTTTCCCGTGATCCTCGCGTATGGGCTTCGAGTGCGGTGCGGGAAACTTGTGGACATTGTACTCCGCTTCGCCCGTGGCTGCCGTACGCAAGGATGCCTAGAAGAGGCCGATGAAGATCGGACGCGTCGTCCCCGCAGGTGGGCCGTTCCGGCCCGCGCTGATCTCCCTGAGCCTGTGTGTTGCGCTCCTGTCAGCCGCCCCGGCGGCGGCCGACATGGTGATCGGCGTGGCGGTTCCGCGCTCGGGACCCTACGTGGCGGTCGGGGAGCAGGTGCTGCGCGGGGTCGAGGCCGCGGCCCGCGACGCGAACGCCATGGGCGGCCTCGACGGCCAGGCCGTGACCCTCGACGTCCAGGACGACGCCTGCGACTCCAACACCGCGACGGCGGTGGCCAACCATTTCGTGCGCTCCGACGTGCGCCTCGTCGTGGGCCATGTCTGCTCCAACGCCTCGATCGCCGCCTCCGACATCTACGCCCAGAACGGCGTCGTGATGATCACCGCCGCCTCGGTGGCGGCGCGGCTCACCGACCGGGGGTTGCCGACCGTCTTCCGCGTCTGCGGGCGCGATGACGATCAGGCCCGGCTGTCGGCGGCCGTGCTGGCCGAGCGCTTCCGGGACCGGAAGATCGCGCTGATCCAGGATCCGACTCCGGCGTCCCGCACCCTCGCGGCCGCCACCAAGGACAATCTCAACCGCATCGGCGTCAACGAGGCGCTGTCGCTGTCCTTCTCGCCCAGCGACGCCGACGATGCCGCATTGGCGGATCGCCTCAAGGCCGCGGGGATCGAGGTGGTCTATTACGGTGGTGATGCCGTCGAGATGGGCCGCTTGGTGAAGGTTGCCGCCGATCGGGGTTTTCGCCCGCAATGGTTCGGCACCTCGGCGATCGCCACGCCGGACTTTGCCAAGATCGCCGGGCCGGCGAGCAACGGCGTGCTGATGACCTTCTACCTCGACCCGAGCCGGCAGCCCGCCGCGGCGAGCGTGGTGAAGGCGTTCAAGGCCGAGAATGTCGATCCGACCGGCTCGACGATCTACGGCTACGCAGCCATGCAGGCCCTGGTCGCGGCCGGCAACTTCGCCCATTCCGCCGCGCCGAGGGCCATCGCCCAGGCCCTCCACACGGAGCGTTTCGACCTCGTGCTCGGGACGGTGGGCTTCGACGCCAAGGGCGACGTCACCGCGCAGGGCTACGTGCTCTACGTCTGGAAGGACGGGAGCTTCACGCCGGCCGGGAAATGACGGCCCGCGGGCGGGTCTTTTCGCGCCCTAGCCGCTCGCGGCATCGACCTCCGCGCCGCGGCCCAGACCGCGCAGCAGGTCGGCGAGGTGCGGCCGCACCTGCAGCTGCAGGGCGTGAAGCTGCCGGACCGCCTCGCTGAGCTGGCCGTCCCGGTTCAGCATCGCGTCGGCGAAGCCGATCATCCGGGCATTGGGCCAAGCGGGCTCGCGCAGGGCGTGCAGGCGCGCGACCAGCGCCGCGGCGGGCGTCTGCGGCTCGGCCTGGGCGAACAGGGTCAGCAGCGCGGCCGTCGAGCGCGACAGCCCGTAGTGGCAATGCACCAAGAGATGGGCGGCGCCGTCGAGCTGACGTCCGAAGTCCAGAATGGCTTCGACGTGCGCGGGCTCCGGCGGCACGAGGCCCTCGCCCGGGCCCAGGCAATCGTGGAAGCGCAGGGTGGTGCGGGTATGACGGCCGTAGCCCGCGAACGCCTCGGGTTCCGGCGTGCCGGGATCGAGCAGGGACAGGACATGGCTGACGCCGCGCGCGCCGTGGCCCGTCAGCTCCTCCAGGCCGCAGACGGTGTGCAGGGTGACGGCGGGCTCTGATCGCATCCGCGGCGCCTAGCACGGGCGAACGCCGGTTTCGAGGCGGAACGGAACTGGCCCCGGCGCCCGCGACTTTCGAGAACCGGCGCGGACGTGCTACCTGCGGCCGCCGATCCCGCGCCGGCCGGATCGGAGTTGCTCGAACGAGATGCCGTTGGACGAGACTCACATCGCGCACCCCCCTACGGCCGGGACGCGGCGCCGGACGGTGTTGACCGCCGGCCTCGGCGCGGCCGCCGCGATCGCCGGTCCGCTGGCGGCTCCCGCCCGCGCGGAGGGCGCCCCCGAACTGCGCTGGCGCTTGTCCTCGGCCTACGCGAAGAGTCTCGACATCCTGTTCGGCGCCCCCGAGTCGCTCAGCCGGATCGTGGCCGAGGCCACGGATGGACGCTTCCAGATCCAGGTGCAGGGGCCGGGCGAGCCGGTGCCCGCGGACGGCGTGCTGGACGCCGTGGCGGCGGGCACCGTCGAGATGGGCCACGGCCCCGCGACGCTGGGCATGGCCAAGGACCCGACCTTCGCGCTCGCCACCGCGATCCCGTTCGGCCTCAACGCGCGGGGCGCCGCCGCCTGGTGGCAGGCGGGAGGCGCCGCCGAGCTCTTCGGCGAGGTGTTCGCGAGGGCCGGCTTGGTCTGCCTGCCCGGCGGCAATACCGGCGCCCAGATGGGCGGCTGGTTCCGGCGCGAGATCAAGAGCCTCGCCGACCTCCAGGGCCTCAAGTTCCGGATCGGCGGCATGGGCGGGCAGGTGCTCGCCAAGTTCGGGGTCCAGCCGCAGGCGGTGCCGGGTCCCGAGATCTACGCGGCTCTGGAGAGCAAGAAGCTCGACGCCGCCGAGTGGATCGGCCCCTACGACGACGAGCGGCTCGGCCTGCAGAAGGTCGCACCGGTCTATCACTATCCCGGCTTCTGGGAGGGCGGCGCGATGCTGCACTTCTGGTTCAACGCCGAGAAGTGGAAGGCGCTGCCGAAGGCCTATCAGGCCGTTCTCCGGATGGCCGCCGCCGAGGTCGGAGCCGATGTTCAGGCCAAGTACGACGCGCGCAACCCCCAGGCCCTGCGCCGGCTCGTCGCCGCGGGGGCGCAGCTTCGCCCCTTCCCTCAGGAGGTGATGGAGGCGGCCCTCAAGAACGCCAACGACGTCTACGGCGAGATCGCCGCCAAGAACCCCGATTTCCGCCGGATCTACGAGGCGATGCGCACCTTCCGCAACGAGGAATACCTCTGGTTCCAGGTGGCGGAGTATACCTACGACAATTTCATGATCCGGGCGCGGGCGCGGGGATAGCGTCCGGCCGGGCAACGATGAGCGGGGAGGGCTGGATGGCCGGAGCGCTGAAGGTCGGGTTGGTGCTGCTCGGGGCCGCGCTGCCCCTCCAGGTGCAGGCGCAATCCGCCGCCAACCTGACGGCCCTGCGCGGGCTCGTCCCGGTGGCGCGGCTGCAGACCTCGCCGGACGGCCAGGCGGCGCTCGACGCGAATCTGCGGGTCACCGGCGATATCCAGACCGGCGATCTCAAGCAGCCGATCCTCCTGCCGTTCCCCGAGCAGCAACAGCTCGCCCTGCGGGACTGCTTCATCACCGACGGCAACGCCGCCAACCTCGCCGACGGCCTCGGCACTGCGCTGGCCCAGGCCTACCACGCCAAGGCGACCTACAGCGACTACAAGACCTTCACGAGCATCGCGCCGGCGGTTGCCGATCTGATCGGGTACACCAACAACGTGAGCAAGTCGGATTCGAATTCCGGCAAGTACTTCTTCGCCAACGCCACCACCAACGGCAAGCATCCGGTCTCGGCCGAGGCCGCCGCGATCCTGGCGGACGGCGCCGTGACCGACGTGTTCGGAAAGGCCTACGACCGGCCCGCCGGCAGCCCCGGCGCCGACCGCTACGGCAATTCGCGGCCGTTCCAGACCCTGCCGCGCCTCCGGGCCTATCGTGGCAAGGACTATTTCGGCGATCCCTCCCACAGCCTCGACTGGCTGCGCGGCCCCTCGCAGGATCTCGTCGACAGCCCATCCTACCCGAGTGGTCACACCACCTACGGCTATACCGAGTCCATGCTGCTCGCGCTCCTCGTGCCGGAGCGCTACCAGCAGATGGTCGCGCGCGCGGCCGAGTACGGCAACGACCGGATCATCGTCGGAGCCCATTACGCGATGGATGTGCTCGGCGGGCGGGCGACCTCGCTCCACGCCCTGGCCCACCTGCTGGCCAACGATCCGGCCTATGTCGGCCAGATCCGGAAGAACCCGGCCGTGCTCGACAAGGCCAGCGCCCAGGCCGACAAGATGGTGTCCGTGACCGATTACCGGGCGCTCCTGACGGAAGCCCGGGCGGCCATGACCGCAGCGCTGAAGGCCGGCTGCGGCGACACGGTGGCGGCCTGTGCCGCGAAGGATGACGGCCGGTTCAAGGATCCGGCCGCCAACGCGGCGTTCTACGCGGCGACCCAGACGTACGGCCTGCCGGTGGTGCATCCGGAGATCGCCGGTCGCCGGGCGGACGTGGCCAAGGTCGCCCCGGAGGCGGGCCACCTGCTGACCGCGGCCTTCCCGGCGCTGACGCTCGACGAGGCCAACGCCATCCTCACCGACACGCAGGGACCGGGCGGCGGCTTCCTCGACGACGGCTCGGAGTTCGGCGTCTATTCCCGCCTCGACCTCTACACGGCGGCCGGCAAGGCCGCGGCGCTGGCGGCGAGCCGCGGCGGGGCCAGCGCGACGCGCTGAGCGCGCGGCGAGCGGGTCCGGGCGATGCGCGCGCAGACGCCAGCGTCTTTGCGAGCGGAGCGAAGCAATCCAGGCGGCGCCACGCTTTCCAAGGTGGTGCCCCCCTGGGTCACTCCGCTGCGCGCGTGATAACGGCGCGGCTCAGGCAGGCCGCCAGGGTCGAGCGGGCCCGTCGTCTGGCGCGCCGCTCTCACGGCGACCGGTCGCGTGCGCTCACGGCGTGCGCTTGCGCAGCACGAAGTCCCCGAGCGCCAGGAACTTCTGCGCCCGCTTGCCGGTGTCGACCTCGGTGGTGAACACGTTGCCCTTCGAATCGACCGCGAGGTTGTGGACCCAGTGGAACTGGCCCGCCATGCGCCCGTTCCGGCCGAAGGCTCCGACCACCTCGCCGGTGGCCCGCGACAGGGTCCGGACCTCGTTGTTGGCCCCGTCGGCGTTGAGCAGGTAGGTCTCGTCGGCGTCCGGCCACAGGGCCAGCTCCCAGACCGAGCCGTTCGCCCGGGTGTTCTTCTCGACGAAGAACTCCTTCACGAAGGTCCCGTCCTTCTTGAACACCTGGATGCGGTCGTTCGTCCGGTCGCAGACATAGACCAGCCCGTCCCGGGCGATCCGCACGCAATGGACCGGATTGGCGAATTGCTGCGACGGCGCCGCCGCCGGGTCGTAGGGGCCGAGCTTGTCGTCGGTCGGCGGCTTCCCGTAGGCGCCCCACATCCGCTTGAACGCGCCCGTATCGCGGTCGAAGACGATGATGCGGTGGTTGTAGTAGCCGTCCGCGACGTAGACCTCGTTCGCCGCCATGTCGAAATCGACATTGGCGGGCCTGCCCAGGCGGCTGGTGTCGCGGCTGTCGGTCTGCGGGCCTGACTTGCCGATCTGCAGGACGAACTTGCCGTCGGGCGTGAACTTCAGGAGCTGCCCGTCCTGGTCGCCGTTGCCGGCGATCCAGACGAAGCCCTGGCCGTCGATCTGGATTCCGTGCTCGTTGGTCGGCCAGTCGTAGCCCGCGCTCGGGCCGCCCCAGCTTCGCAGGAGCGTGCCGGCCTGGTCGAATTCCAGCACCGACGGAGCCGGCTTGCAGCATTTGGTGCGCGGCGGATCGAGGCTCGCGGCCTTCTCGTCATCGGTCAGCGTCCGGGGCCGCTGGATCACCCAGACATGGTCCTGCGCGTCCACGGCGACGCCGGACGCCTGGCCCATGATCCAATCATTCGGCAGCGGCTTCGGCCAGGCCGGGTCGACCTGGAAGCGCGGTGCATCCGCCGCAGGCGCCGGACCGGCGAGAGCGAGCAGGCAGGCAAGTGCCGGCAGCGCGGCGAAAATCCTCATGGCGTATTCCCTCCCGCGCCTGTCCCGACGCTCGCGGCCAGCATGGCGCTCGGCGCAGGCGGGATCCAGCCATGCGGGGGCGCTCCGGTGACAAAGGACGCCGAACCAGGGGCCGAAAAAGAAAAAAGGCCACTCCCGAAGGAGCGGCCCGAAGTCTAGGGAGGAAACGCCCAAGAAGGGCTGCGGAAGGGCGACGCCATCGCTCTCCCGCGCTGCACAATCTGCGCTCGCCGGAGAAAATTGCAAGGGGATCAGGACAGCATGGCTGTCCTTTTGTGCTTTTGCACATGAGTCCGCGGGAGCCTGTGCTGAAAATGTCGCAGGCGGTGCAGCCTGACCGAAGTCTGAATTTTCCCGAGCCGCCGCGGCGGAAGATCCCATAAGTTCCTGATCAAGCGTGGGTTTGTCGGATCAGGCAGCACGCCGTTCAGCGGTTCGACTGCGTCTTCTTATTTCTCGCCCTCCGAGAGACGAATTCGCCATGCGCTCTAGCTCTCCGGCCAAGTCTTCCGCGTGGCGGGTGAAGCAAGGGTCAGGGTGCGCATGGCGATTCAGGGTGAACGGACCCGGGTTCTCAACGATGTCGAGCCGCGTGGAGACGGGGATTACGTCCTGTACCTCCTGCAGCAGGCCAATCGGGCCCATTTCAACCCGGCCCTGGAATTTGCGATCGAGGAGGCGAACCGGCTGAACCTGCCGGTTGTGGCCTGCTTCGGCCTGCTCGATGGCGCGAGCGGTTTCCCCGAAGCCAATGCCCGTCACTACGCCTTCCTGCTTCAGGGGCTCGCGGATGCGAAGGCGGGTCTCGAGAAGCGCGAGATCGGCTTCGTGATGCGCAAGGCCTCGCCCGCCAAGGTTGCGATCGACCTGTCCGCGGACGCGGCGCTCCTCGTCCTCGACCGCGGCTATCTCGCCATCCAGAAGGGCTGGTACCGGGAGATCGCCGCGGCCGTCACGACGCGGATCGTTCAGGTCGAGGGCGACGTGGTGGTGCCCGTGGAAACGGCCTCGCAGAAGCATGAATACGCCGCGCGGACGCTGCGGCCGAAGCTCAACCGGCTTTGGGACCCGTTCCTCGCGGAGCTGGCGCCGCGCAAGCTGAAGCGCAAGGCGGAGGGCCTCAAGCTGAAGTCCGAGATCGACGTCTCCGACCCGGAGGCGGTGCTGGCCGGCATGAGCCTCGACCGGGTGGTCGGGCCGGTGAAGCGCTTCACCGGCGGCGAGACGCAGGCCCGCAAGCGCCTCAAGGCGTTCCTGAAGGACGGGTTCGCGGGCTACGGGGCCGGGCGCAACAGGCCGGAGGCCGCCGCCGCCTCGCATATGAGCCCGTACCTGCATTTCGGCCAGATCTCGCCGGTGGAGATCGCCCTGGCGGTGCGGGAGGCCAAGATCGGCGATGCCGACGACCACAGCGCCTATCTGGAGGAGCTGATCGTCCGGCGCGAGCTCGCCATGAACCACGTCTTCTACACGGAAGGGTACGACGATTACGACCGGGCGGTGCCGGACTGGGCGCGCAAGACCCTGGCGGAGCACGCCGAGGACGCCCGCCCGCACACCTATTCGGAAGACCAGCTCGCGGCCGGCGAGACCCATGATCTGTACTGGAACGCGGCGATGCGCGAGATGCGCGAGACCGGCTACATGCACAACCAGCTGCGGATGTACTGGGGCAAGAAGATCCTCGACTGGTCGCCCTCGCCCAAGGAGGCCTTCGCGCGCACGCTCCGGCTCAACAACCGCTACTTCCTCGACGGGCGTGATCCGAACTCCTTCACCAACGTCGCCTGGGTGTTCGGCCTTCACGATCGCCCGTGGCAGAAGCGCAAGATCTTCGGCACGGTCCGCTATCAGAGCGAGAACTCGCTCAAGAAGTTCGACGCCAAGGCCTATGTGAAGGCGGTCGAGGCGCTCTGCGCCGCGGAGGCGGACGGGTAGGGCGGGTCCGGCTCCGATCGGGTCCGGGTCAACGCCGCATGCCGGTAGTCGCGCGGGCTGACGCCGTAGCGGTCGCGGAAGCGACGGGAGAAGTGCGCCTGATCGACGAAGCCGCAACGGTAGGCGACCTCGCCGAGCCGAATATGGAGGCAGCCCGGATCGCTGAGGTATCGCGCGGCCTTCTCGAGCCGCCGCTCCCAGATGTGGGCGGCGACGTTGCGCCCGTCCTCGCGAAACAGCGCCTGCAGGCGGCGCAGCGACACGCTCGCCGCGGCCGCGACCTGCGTCGGTCCCAGATCGGGATCGCCGAGGTTCTCGGCGATGTGAGCTTTGGCCCGCTGGAGGACCAGCGTCCCGTGAAGGGCCTTGGGCGTGTCCAGCGCCAAGCGCTCGGCGAGGCTTGCCGCGACAAGGTCGATCGCCACGGCGGTCATCCGTTCGGCCTCCTGCGGCGAGAGCCGGTCTCCCACGTTCAGAAGGTTGCTCACGAACGACCGGGCCAGGGTGGCGGTTGGCAGATGGCCGCCCACGGTCAGGCCGGCAAAACGCCGGGTGGAGCCCAGCATGGCCTCCAGCCATCCCCGCGGGATCTGAATGGCGAGCACCTCGCTATATCCTTTGTGCTCGATCGTCCAAGTCCTGTTCGTGTCGCGTATTGAGAAGTCTCCAATATTGTCGGTACTCGAACGATCGTATTGTTCTGAATGCACGGCCCCGGACAGTACCATGCTCATGAATAGCTGATCGGTCTTGTGATTTTCGTGCCGCAGCGTCTGCGTCGTTGTCGACGCTCTTAAATTGCTCAATGAAAATTTCGTGAACTGCAGGCTCCCGATGCTGGTCCCTTCGATCACGGCATCGAACGGATCCTCGCCCAAGCAGCTTTGCGCCATCGGAACGAGACGGTCTTCGCAGACGTCCCGCCACTGTCGGAAGCGATCTCTCGAGTGTACTTCATCGGTGGTGAAGATAGTCTGCATCACATCGGTCTTATGGACGGTCTTGTCGTGGGCCGCAACTTCGGCCTCTCGCATCGCCATCCCGCCGATCGGGTGGGAACCCGCTGGCCGGACAACCGGCTCCGAAGGTCTGACGAGGACTGTATGGAGCGGATCTGAACCGGCGCATCCGGGCGACCGGGGCGCGCCGGTTCCCAGCACCCGTCTGGCCGTCGGCCTCGTCGGCCCTTCGCCTCCGCAACCGCGATGTGCCGGCGAAGGCGTCCGGCTTCCGAGAGGGTCCCTTATCCATCGATTGCGGTATAGCGTTCGCTCCGCCAGCGCGGGTGCAGTGCTCAGACAGGGTCGAGATGCGGGACGAGGCGCAGGAGACGATGGACGCCCCGCCCGCGAAGCGCTCGCGCTACCGCCGCTCGATCATGCGGCTGCGCTCGGCCTCGATGGAGGCCTATCCGCTCTGGCGCGGCCGGCTGCTGTTCCTGGCCGGCGGCATCGGCGTCGGCCTCGCCGCCGTGCTCATGGCCAAGGGTGCGGATCTCGCGCAGGACGGATTCCGGCGTCTCATCGCGATCTCGCCGCTGATCGCCCTGGTGCTCACGCCGGCGGGGTTCGCGCTCGCGGCGCTCCTCGCCCGCACGGTCTTTCCGAACTCGCAGGGCTCGGGCATCCCGCAGGTGATCGCCGCCCGCCACGCCCGCGACGCCGGCTTCCGCTACGCCCTGATCTCGCCGCGGGTCGCCTTCGGCAAGGTGATGGTCCTGTTCCTGGGGCTGCTCTGCGGCGCCTCGGCCGGCCGCGAGGGGCCGACCGTGCAGGTCGGTGCCGCGATCATGGCCGCCTTCGGGCGCCTGACGCCGGAGCGGCTGCCGGGGCTGCTGCTCGCCGGCGGCGCGGCGGGCGTGGCGGCGGCGTTCAATACGCCGCTCGCCGGAATCGTGTTCGGGATCGAGGAACTGGGCCGGGCCTACGAGGCGCGCTCGTCGGGGCTGATCGTCGCCGGGATCGTGGCCGCGGGCCTGACCTCCCTCTGGCTCCTCGGAAACTACACGTATTTCGGAACGACCCAGGCGGAGCTGCCGCTGGCCGCAGGCTGGATCGTGGTGCTGATCGCCGTCTTGGGCGGACTCGCCGGCGGCGTGTTCAGCCGCGTCGTGATCCTGTTCGCCCGAGGCCTGCCCGGCGCCGCCGGGCGGCTGGTCCGGGGCCGGCCGGTCGTCTTCGCGGCCGCCTGCGGCCTGTGCGTCGCCCTGTGCGGGCTCGCCTCCGGCGGTGCCGCCTACGGTACCGGCTACGAGGAGGCTCGGGCGATCCTCCACGGCGACGCCGCTGCCGGGTGGAGCTACGCGCCCCTGAAATTCGCCGCCACCGTGCTCAGCTCGATCAGCGGCATCCCGGGCGGCCTGTTCGCGCCCTCCCTGGCGGTCGGGGCCGGGATCGGCGGCACGGTCCACGGCCTGCTGCCGGACATGCCGGTGGGGGCCCTCGTGCTGATCGGGATGGTGGCCTATCTCACCGGGGTGCTCCAGGCGCCGATCACGAGCTTCGTCATCGTCACCGAGATGACCCAGAACCACTCGATGATGATCCCCCTGATGGTGGCCGCGCTGATCGCCGACGCCGCCTCCAAGGCGGTCTGCCGCGGCGGGCTCTACCACACCCTGGCGGAGATCATGCTGGAGCGCGCCGATGTCCCGGCGCAGCCGGTGACCAAGACCGCCTGACCGATCTTGAGAATAAAAGCGGACCGGGCTGGATTCTGCGGAACGGTCTCGCTTGGTGCCGGTTGAGGCAGCAAATGTCAGCCCGCCCTGCGGGCCAAGCCGGAGTGACGCCATGACCCTTCTGAAGTGGGCCCTCATCTGCTTCGTGATCTCGCTGATCGCGGGCGGGCTCGGATTCACCGGCATCGCCTCGGGCGCGGGCTCGCTGGCGCGGATCCTGTTCGGGCTGTTCCTCCTGATCGCCATCGTGATCGTCGTGATCGCCTTCGCGGTCGGGCAAGCGGTGTTCTGAGGCCGGCGCGATGCGGGACCGGGTCTGCCTCGTCACCGGGGCGACCAACGGCATCGGCTACGAGACCGCCCTCGGGCTCGCGCGCTGCGGCGCGCGGGTCGTGATGGTCGGGCGGGACGCGGAGAAGGCGCAAACCTGCGCCGCGCGGATCCGCGCGGCCGTGCCCGGCGCGGCTGTCGACGCGCACATCGCGGATCTGTCCGCCCAGGCCGAGATCCGGCGCCTCGCCGGTGTCCTGCGCGACGCCCATCCGCGCCTCGACGTGCTGGTGAACAATGCCGGTGCGATCTTCGACCGGCGCACGCTCACCGTCGACGGCATCGAGCGCACCTGGGCCCTCGACCATCTGGGCTACGTGCTGCTCACCCTCGAACTGCTCGACACCCTGAAGGCCTCGGCGGCGGCCGGGGCCAAGCCGCGGATCGTCAACGTCGCCTCGGCGGCCCATTACCGGGGCCATATCGACTTCGACGACATCGAGGGCACCCGGCGCTACGGGGCGATGCGGGCCTACGCCCAGGCGAAGCTCGGCAACGTCCTGTTCACCTACGCCCTGGCCCGGCGCCTCGGCGGCAGCGGCATCACCGTCAATGCCCTGCATCCGGGCGTGATCAACACCGGCTTCGCCAAGAACACCGGCGGCCTGTTCGGCTCCGCGTGGTCGCTGATGCGCCCGTTCCTGACGAGCCCTGACAAGGGCGCCGAAACCTCGCTCCACGTCGCGAGCGCGCCCGAGCTCGACGGCGTCACCGGCCGCTACTTCTCGCATCGGCGGCCGAAGCCCTCTTCGGCCGAGAGCCGCGACGAGGCCGTGCAGGAACGGGTCTGGGCGCTCAGCCTCCGGCAGGTCGGCCGGAGCGACTGAAATGACGGACGCGGTTCAGAGATGGACCGCTTTCAGATCCGTCTTGGAGAAATCGCGTCCCTTGAAGAGCATCGGCGCACCGCTGGCGATGGCGCACGCATAGGACAGGCAGTCGCCGACGTTGAGTTGGGCCGGATGGCCGTGGCCTTTTCCGTATCTGGCAGAGGCCTCGACGGCTCGGCGGGCCACGGCGTCGGTAATCGGGATGACGGCGATCTCGGCCGCTGCGAGAAAGCTGTCCTACAGGTCGTTCGCCTGCGTCACCTCGAGGCTGAGGATGCGCGCGAGATCGATCATTGCCGCCAGGCGGACATGTGCCCCCGTCTCCCGGGTTCTGGCGTTCTCGATCCGCGCGAGGACGGTGCCGGCCTCGGTCTCGTCTGCCAGAATTGCCACGATGGCGGATGTCTCGACGAACATCACGCGCCCCAGAGGTCGTCGCGTTTGGCCTCGGTCAGCGGAGCTTGCCGCGTCTTCGTTGTCGCCGCCAAGGCCCTCGCACGAAGCGCGCGCACGCGCTCGGCCAACGGGACAGCCGCGTCCGCGCGCCGGATCTCGTTCTGAAGCGCGCGTCGGATGGCGGCCGTGAGGTTGGGCGCACCGGTCCTCCTCATCACCATCTCGGCGAGCGTGCGTACCTCCGGGTCTCGGATGCTCTGCTTGAAAGCGCCTCCGCGTCACCCCGCGTGTAGGGACGCCTGTGTGTCGTTCGTCCATACGGCGCTCGGTGCAGAGGCGGGGCCTGACGCACGCGGCGCCCGTCACGCCGCCGCCCGGACCCCGTGTTCGCCCTGCTGCTGGATCTCAATGAACACCCGGGTCACGTCCGGGCTGCGCTGCTTCAGCGCCCGATCGAGACGCGTCACGAGACTCTCGACCTCGCCGGCACTCAGGTCGTCGGCCATGTCGATGCTGAGATTGACCAGGATGTCGGACGGGCCGAGGTGCTGGGTCAGCACCTCGTTGACGTGGAGCACGCCCGGCTCGGCTCGCGCCAGCGCGCCGATCGCCGCCACGATCTCGGGGTCGGCCGCCTCGCCGATCAGCAGGCCGTGGGTCTCGATCATCAGGAACCCGGCCATGCCGACGAGCACGAGCCCGATCCCCACCGAGGCCCAGCCGTCGAGGCTCGGCATCTCCAGGATGTGGGACAGGCACACGCCGGCCAAAGCGATCAGGAGGCCGATCAGCGCGGCGGCGTCCTCGGCCAGCACCGTGAACAGGGTCGGATCCTTGCTGCGCCGGATCGCCCGCACGGCCGAGAGCTTGCCCTTCTCGGCCCAGAACTGGCGCAACGCCACGAAGAACGACGTGCCCTCGGCCGCGATGGAGAAGCCCAGAATCGCCACGTTCACCCAGATCCCCGGCAGCCGGTATCCCAGGATCTCGGCATCCACGTCGGGCTCCGGATGGCGGATCCGCGCGATGCCCTCGTAGATCGCGAACAGGCCGCCGCCGAGGAAGATCATCAGTGCGACCACGAAGGCATAGAAGTAGATCTCACGCCCGTAGCCGAACGGGTGGCGCGCGTCGGCCGGCCGCTCGGCCCGCTTCATGCCGATGAGCAGCAGCACTTGGTTGGCCGTGTCGACCACCGAGTGCACACCCTCGGCGATCATCGCGGTCGAGCCGGTCAGCGCCCCGCCGACGAACTTCGCCGCCGCGATGGCGAGATTGGCGCCGGCCGCCGCGTAGATCGCCCCCGTGCTCTCATGCGCCATCCGGTACCCTCCTGCACGCCGTCACGCGCGGCGTCGGCCGCGGCGGTGCAAGCGTTCCGGCGCGCCGCCGGTTCCCGTGTGGACGCGGACCGAGACCCCGTGCAACCTGCGCCCGCTCAAGAATGCCCGGAGGCAGCATGGCCGACGCCCGCTACGATCCCGACAATATCTTCGCGAAGATCCTGCGGGGCGAGATCCCGTGCCAGCGCGTCTACGAGGACGCGCACACGCTGGCCTTCATGGACGTGATGCCCCAGGGCGAGGGCCACACCCTGGTGATCCCGAAGGCGCCGGCCAGAGGGCTGCTCGATGCCGAGCCCGAGTCGCTCGGCGCCCTGATGGCCAGCGTCCAGAAGGTCGCCCGCGCCGTGAAGGCGGCGTTCCAGGCCGAGGGGCTGACCCTGTTCCAGTTCAACGAGCCGGCCGGCGGCCAGACCGTGTTCCACCTGCACGTCCACATCATCCCGCGGCGCGAGGGCGTGTCGTTGACGCGACACGAGGGCGGGATGGCCGACAATGCGCTCCTGGCCGAGCACGCCGCGAGGATCCGCAAGGCGCTCGAAGAGCAGGTCTGACGCTCAGGCCGCGCTCACCGAACCGCCCGCCTGGGCCATGCTGGCGAGCAGCCGGCGCAGGGCGGCGTTCTCCGTCTCCAGCTCGCTGACGCGCTTCAGCAGCATGGCCAGGGTCGCCTCGGTCGAGGTCGGATCGGGGGCGGACGCCGAACCGGCGCCGGTTCGCGCCGGCTCATCGAACGTGACGCCGATGCCGTCCTCCCGGCGCCAGCGCAGGGTCGCCCGGTATGTGCGGTCCTTCTGCGGGATGTAGAGGTCGAACGCCTCCGGGAGCGTCGTGGCCTCGCTCATGACCAGGCGCGCGCCGGAGGAGGACATATCCCGCACGAGGCAGTCGAAGCTCGACGACGCGTTGTTGAAGACGATGCGGCCCTTGAGGAAGACCCTCTGCCGCGTCTCTTTGCGATGCTCGGACATGCGGCCGGCTCCGAAGTGCTGACGATGCCCGGATCCTGCCTGCCAGCCCTTAAGGAATCTTGGTCGGGATACCGGAGTCGCGGCTCGTTCGAGCGCTCAATTGTTGATGGACCGGCAGCGGCCGGCGCCGCGTCCCTGCGATGCCCGCAAGCCTTCTATGACCCCCAAGCCTTCCGGCTCGACCGTGCGGGTCTCAACGGCGCGCAGCAGCGCGATCGCGAGACCGCAGATCGTCAGCACGTCGCAGGTCAGGCCGAAGACCGAGCCGACCAGCAGGTTGTGGCCGCCCCAGCACAGGGAGGCGCCGAGGAAGAGGCGCCGCATGGGCTGTGGCGCCGTGTGGAGCCGTGCGGCCGTCGCGAGCAGCGTGCCCGAGGCCGCGCAGGCCGACGGCCATCCGCTCCATGTGGCCACCGTCAGGCAGGCGGCCACGAGGGTGCTCGCCGCGAACAGCGGCGGGACCCAGGCGCTCCGGCCCGGCATGCCCACGCACCGCCGGGAGACGAGACTCTGCATCACCGAGATGGCGCACATCGCCGGCCGGTCAGCGCGCCGCGCGTCAGGTAATGGGCACCGAAGCAGGCGGCACAGGCCGCCGACGCCGAGAGGAGCCGATCCCGGCGCGGCATGAGGCCCGCGATGAAGCCGAGGCATAGGCCCAGGGATCCGAACAGATCGAGGTGCGCCGCAGCCGGAGCGTACTAGGAATACGGAACATCGACGGCGTTCATCGCCAGCGCCCAACCGGCGCGGGAGCGCCGCTTCTATCGGATGCGCTCGGTTCGCATGGTCATCGGTTGGTTAACGCCGGACCGAATCCGCCCCCCGGGTCGTGCGAGCGCGGCCGCCGCGCCGCAATCGTGAGCGAAGCGGTGTCCACGCGCGGTCATTCCGGGGCGCCGCAGACGAGCCCGGAATCCAGAGCCGCTGCCGGTGCAGGATCCTGGTGCATCGGCGCGTATTGCTTCGCTCTGCTCGCAAAGACGGCGGCACCGCCGCGATCCGAGGATCAGATCGACGCGATGGGCTGGTGCTTGCCGTCATGGGCGGCGCCCGACGCCATGCTCTGCGTCTCCCCGGCCTGCCGCTGGTCCCGCGCCGGGGGCGGATAGTCGGTTAGCGGACGCCAGGGCGCCGCCGGTGCACCGAGACGAATGCTGCCCGGCTTCAGAGCCAGCCAGACGGCGAAGGCCATCCACGGAACGACGAAGACCACGAAGGCGGCGAGTCCCACGGCATTCCTCCCGGCAGCGTTGATCGGTCAGGAAAACGCGGCACCGGCCGGTTAGGATCCCGGGTTGCTCCGGCTATGGCCCAAGCGCTGTCCGGCCGCCTGCTCGGGGGCCGCGCGGCCGGCCGGGAGGACGAGGTCGCCCAAAGCCGCCTGCACCGCAGCGAGGCCGTCGAGCCCGTGCATCAGGGCGATTTCCCCCCGATGCTCGTGGCGGATCCCCTGCGCCATGATCCGCAGGCGCCGGTCGCTGCTGAACAGGCCGAGCAGGGCTGCGGCACGCCAGTTGATCCCAACCGCGCTCGACCGATGTCACCGCACGATGCCGCTCACGCCGGCCCCCCGTACCAGACCGGTTCTGCCGTAGGGGGCCGGCTTGGCACGGGCGACAGCCTATGTTGGAGATTGCCGCGACGCGCCTGGAGCCGGACGTCGGCCGGACCTACACTCTCCGCCGCGCGGCCCGATGCCGGCACGCCGCACGCAGCCTGCAGGGAGCACGCGATGGCAGATCTCTCCGGAAAGACCGTCCTGGTCACGGCCGCCGCGCAGGGGATCGGGCGCGCGAGCGCGCTCGCCTTCGCCCAAGCTGGGGCGCGGGTCCACGCCACCGACATCAACGCGGACGCGCTCGCCGGCCTGCCGGCCGACAGGCTCGAGACGGCGCTCCTCGACGTCCTGGACCCGGGCGCCGTCACGGCCCTGGTGGAGCGGATCGGGCCGGTCGATGTCCTGTTCAACTGCGCCGGGATCGTCCATGCCGGCAGCATCCTCGAGATGCGCGACGCCGATCTCGACTTGGCCATCGACCTCAACGTCAAGGCGATGATCCGTACGATCCGGGCCGTGCTGCCGGGCATGCTGGAGCGGCGCGACGGCGCGATCGTCAACATGGCCTCGGTCGCCTCCTCGGTGAAGGGCGTCCCGAACCGCTTCGCCTACGGGCTGACCAAGGCGGCTGTGATCGGCCTGACCAAGTCCGTCGCGGCCGATTACGTCGGCCACAACATCCGCTGCAACGCGATCTGCCCCGGCACGGTGGAGAGCCCGTCGCTGCAGGAGCGGATCCGCCAGCAGGGCGATTACGAGCAGACCCGTGCAGCTTTCATCGCCCGCCAGCCGATCGGGCGGCTCGGCACGCCGGAGGAGATCGCCGATCTCGCGGTCTATCTCGCGGGCGCCACCTACACGACCGGCCAGGCGGTGGTCATCGACGGCGGCTGGACGATCTGATCGGACGGAACGCGTCTCAGAACCGGGCGACCAGCGCGACGCCGCCGATCATCAGCGCGCCGCCCAGGATCCGCCAGAGTCCCGCCTCGTGGACCTTGAAGCCGACCAGTCCGAAATGGTCGAGCAGGATCGACGTGACCACACCCGCCGTGACGATCAGCCCGAGGAAGGTGGCGGCGCCGATCCGTTTGGAGATGTAGAGCTGTGCCATCGTCAGGCCCGCGCTCATCAGGCCGCCGAGCCAGGCCCACCAGGGCACCTGCGCGAGGCGGTCCGCCCCCGGCAGCCCGAACTGTCCGGTCAGCAGCATGATCATCCCGATAGTGAGGATGCTGACGACGAGGCTGATCACGCCGGCCAGGAGCGGCCGCGCAAGGGACTTGGCGAGGCCCGCGTTCTGGCCGGGTTCGATCGCGGTGGCGATGCCCGCCAGCAGGGCGAAGCCGTAGAGGAAGAGCATTCGGGGATCCTGAGGGAGGGGGGACGTTCGGGTCGTCGGCCGGAACCGTCAGAACACCGCCACGAGGGCGACGCCCGCGACCATCAGCACGCCCCCGACGATGCGCCAGAAGCTGGCGCGATGGCGCTCGAAGCCGACGAGGGCGAAATGGTCGAGGGCGATCGAGCCGACCACGCCCGCCGTGATCACGCAGCCCAGGAACGTCGCGGCGCCGATCTGCTCCGAGATGTAGAGCTGCGCCAGCACGACCGCGGCGCCGAGGATGCCGCCGGGCCAAGCCCACCAAGGAACGGTCGAGGCCGCTTCGGTCGGGCTGTGGCCGCGCAGCCGCACGACGATCATGATCCCGAGGAAGCAGGCGATCGACAGAGCGAAGCAGAACACCCCCGCCAGCATCGGCTGCCCCGTGACCTTCGCCAGCGTGGCGTTCTGGCCGGGTTCGATGGCGTTGGCGACGCCGGCCAGCAGGGCGAAGCCGTAGAGATACCACATGGGCGGCCTGGGATGTCCGGAGGGGGAGCGGCCTGCGCGCTGGAGGCGGCGGCGTGCGTCGGTCTGTTGGGCAACCCTGGCGCGCGGCGGGTGACTGCATCCTCCTGGTAGCAAGAGCCAGGGACACATCGCCTCAGGCAATGGCCCGCGCAAATGCGAAGGGGTCACGGCTGCGGGCTCGGGGAAAGTTTCCGCGCCCTGAGTGGTTGGCGTACGACAGCCCGAGTGGATGATGGACGCCCGTAGCCCCGCGATCACGTCGCATAGACAGGACCGTCAGGCCGAGCTGACCCTGCGCGGCATCGCGCTCGGCGCAGGCATCACGGTCATCTTCATGGCCGCCAACCTGTATATGGGCCTGAAGACCGGGATGACGTTCTCGTCCTCTATCCCAGCCGCGATGATCTCGATGGGGGCGTTCCGGCTGATGGGCGGGGCCGGCATCCTCGAGAACAACATCGTGCAGACCCAGGCCTCGGCCGCCGGCACCCTGTGCAACGTCATCCTCGCCCTGCCCGGGCTCGTGCTGATCGGGCACTGGCACGGTTTCCCGTTCTGGCAGACCACGGCCGTGTGCATGCTGGGCGGTCTGCTCGGCGTCGCCTTCTCGATCCCCCTCCGCCGCGCCCTCGTCTCGGGCAGCGACCTTCCCTATCCCGAGGGCATCGCCGCCGCCGAGGTGCTGCGGACCGGTCAGGAGGCGGAGGGCGGCCAAGGCCTGCGCGACCTGCTCGGGGCCGCCGCCGCCGCCGGGACGATCGGGCTCGCCACCACCGGGCTGAAGATCCTGGGCGACGGGTGGAACGGCGCGATCAGCCTCGGGGGGGCGGTGTTCCGCACCGGAACCGGCTTCTCGCTGGCGCTGGTCGGGGTCGGCTACCTCGTTGGTATCGGCGCCTGCCTGGCGCTGCTGACCGGCGTCGTGATCGCCTGGGGCATCGCGGTGCCGGTGCTCACCGCCCTGTCGAGCGATCCCGCGAAATCCGCCGGGGAGGCCGCCGAGGCGGTCTGGTCCGGTCAGGTGCGCCTGATGGGCGCCGGCATCATCGCGGTGGGCGGCCTGTGGACCGTGGGGTCTCTGGCGCGCCCGATCCTGGCGAGCATCCGCGCCGCCCTGTCGGGCAGCGGCGGTCTCGGCAAGGACCACCCGCGCGAGGAGCGCGACCTGCCGATCGCCTGGGTCGCCGCCGCGACGCTGGGCCTGTGCGTGCCGCTCGCAATCCTGTTCGGCTTCTTCGCCAAGCCTGCCGATCTCGGCAGCCTGATGATCGTGCTGGCGGTCGCCGCGACGCTGTTCGCTGTCCTGTTCGGCTTCCTGATGGCGGCGGCCTGCGGCTACCTCGCGGGCCTGCTTGGATCCTCGTCGAGCCCGATCTCGGGGATCGGCATCCTGACCACGATGGCAACCGCGCTGCTCCTGCCCTTCATCCTTGGTCATTCCGCCGGGCCGGAGGGCGACCGGTTCGTCACCGGCATGGCGCTGCTGCTGACGTCGGTCATCATCACCACCTGCTCGATCGCCAACGACAACCTGCAGGACCTGAAGACCGGACAGGTCCTGGGCGCCACGCCCTGGCACCAGCAGGTCGCGCTGATCCTCGGCGTCGGGGTCGGCGCCGTGGTGATCGCGCCGCTCCTGTCGCTGCTCTACGAGGCCTACGGCTTCGTCGGCGCCCCCGCGCATGACGGGCAGGATGCGGGCAGCGCCATGGCGGCGCCGCAGGCCGCTCTGATGACCCAGATCGCGACCGGCATCACGCAGGGCGCGCTGCCCTGGCGCATGGTGATGATCGGCGCAGGGCTCGGCGTGGTCCTGGTCGCCGCGGAGACATGGCTGAAGCGGCGCAACCTCACCTTTCCGGCGCTGACGGTCGGGATCGGCATGTACCTGCCGCTCTCGGTGGAGATGACGATCGCCATCGGCGGCATTCTCGGCTGGGTCGCCGAGCGCCGGCTGCGCGCCCGGGTCGGCGGCAAAGGCGACAAGACGGCCGACAAGGCGGTGGGGACCGCTCGCCGTCGCGGCGTGCTCCTCGCCTCGGGATTCCTGGTCGGGGAGAGCTGCGTCGGCGTGCTGCTCGCCGGCGCCGATCTCCTGGCGGGGCACAGCTCGGCAATCGCGATCGCCGGCAAGGGCTTCGCGCCCTACGCCACCGGACTCGGCCTCGCGGTCTTCCTGGCGGGCCTGACCGCCTACCTGCGGATGGTCTCGTCCCCGGCCATGGCGCCACGCGACCCGTGATGGATTTCCGTGCTCCCAGAGGGATTCCTTCCCTGCGGTGCGCTCGCGATGAGGGTATGAGGCGCGCGACCGCCGTTATCCCGGTCCTTCCCGAGCTGGATGTAAGCATGGCAGAGGCGGCAACCCGGGAACGCGCGTTTCCGCTGAGCGCCGGGATCCTGTTCGGGCTCGGTCTCGGCGGCTTCTGCGACGGGATCGTGCTGCACCAAGTCCTGCAATGGCATCACATGCTGAGCTCCTGATACCCGATCGATACGATCGCGGATCTCGCGCTGAACACCCTGTGGGACGGCATCTTTGACAGCACGACATACGTCTTCGTCGTCCTCCGGCGGTTCATCCTCTGGCGGGCCGCGCACCGCACGCATCGCGCCTGGTCCAGCAAGCTGCGCGCCGGGCCGCTCCTGATCGGCTGGAGCCTGTTCAATCCCGTCGAGGGGGTGATCGACCGCGAGAACCTCGGCGTGCATCACGTCAACGAACGGGTGCCGCAGGCGCAGGGGCTCTTTCGGGACATCGGATTCCTGCCCTGGGGCGGCCTGCTGGCCGCGGGCCTGGGCCTCGTGCAGGACGGCCGCGCGGCGGAGGCCTCGGCGGCGCGGGCCGCCGCATGAGGGCCGCCGGCTTCGGCCTCCGTCCGGTTCTTCCCTGGCTCGTCCTGACCGCCGGCCTGATCCTCGCAACGCTGCCGGCGTGGCGGCCCCTGATCTTCGGGACCGCGCCGACCCGCGATGACCTCCTCAGCCTGCGCTGCCTGTCGCGCTGAACGACAGGAACCCGGGGGCTCGGACCGCGGATCAGCTCTGGTCCGCCGCCTCGCCGAGCAAGGTCCGGATGAAGCGGCGGGTGCGCGGATCGCTCGGGCGCCCGAACAGGTCGGCGGCCGGTCCCTGCTCGACGATCCCGCCGCCTTCGAGGAACACCACCCGGTCGGCGACGCGCCGCGCGAGGCGCAGGTCGTGGGTTGCCATCAGCATGGTCATGCCTTCGCCCGCGAGGCCGGCCAGCACGTCGACCACCTCGGCGGCGAGTTCCGGATCCAGGGCCGAGGTCGGCTCGTCGCAGAGCAGCAGGCGCGGGGCGGGGGCGAGGGCCCGGGCGATCGCCACCCGCTGCTGCTGGCCGCCCGACAGGCTGGCGGGCCAGTCCGCCGCCTTGTGGGCGAGGCCGACCCGGTCCAGCAATTCCAGAGCGCGCGTCCGTGCCCTGGCCTGCGGCCACCGGGCGACGGTCACGAGCCCCTCCGTGACGTTCTCCAGAACGGTGCGGTGGGGGAAGAGCTGGAAGTTCTGGAACACCATGCCGGTCTGCCGGCGCATGGCGAGCACCGCGCGCCGCGCCGGCGGGCTGTCCGGCCGGAAGGTGAGGCGGAGATCGCCGAGGGTGAGGGTCCCCGCCTGCGGGATTTCCAGCAGGTTCACGCAGCGCAGGAGCGTCGACTTGCCCGAGCCCGACGGGCCGATCAGCGCCGTGACCCGCCCCTCCGCAACGGCGAGGTCGACGCCGTGCAGGACCGTTGTGGCGCCGAAGCGCTTCTCGATGGCCGACAGGGCAATCACGCGCGCGCCTCCAGGTAGCCGCCGTAGCGGCCGAGGCGCCGCTCCAGGAGCGTCTGAAGCCAGGACAGGAGCGAAGACAGGACTAGGTAGATCAGGGCGGCCTCGCTGTAGAGGATCAGCGGCTCGTAGGTGACGGCGACGATGCGCTGCGCCGCCTGGAACAGCTCCGGCACGGTGATGGCGGCGGCGAGGGAGGTGTCCTTCACGAGGGCGATGAAGGAATTGCCGAGCGGCGGCACCGCGACCCGCGCGGCCTGCGGCAGGATCGTGCGGCGCAGGGTTTGGCTCGGCGTCATGCCGATCGCGTAGGACGCCTCCCACTGGCCGCGCGGGAGGGACCCGATGGCGGCCCGGATGATCTCCGACGTGTAGGCGCCGACGTTGAGCGTGAAGCCGATCACCGCGGCCGGAAAGGCGTCGATCAGGATCCCGGCGCTCGGCAGGCCGTAGAAGATCACGAAGAGCTGCACGAGGAGCGGGGTGCCCCGGAAGATCCACACGTAGAGCCATGCCAGCGCCGCCAGCGGGCGGGGCGCGAACAGGCGCACGAGGGCGGTCCCGAGGCCGAGCCCCAGGCCCAGGGCGAAGGCGATGAGGGTCAGCGGAACGGTGAAGCGCAGGCCCGCTGCGAGCAGCGGCTCGAGCGACTGGAGCATGAGGTCGAGCCAGTGCGGCACGGGGTGGCGTGTCCTTCCGGGCGGAGTGTGACCGGCTATACAGGTTCGGCGGCCGGCTGGGATGTTCGTCGCGATGGATGGGGCGCGGGCCTTCCATCCCGAGGGAGCTTTCGGAGGCACCCAGCTGCCCGGCAACGAGACATCAGGAACGTGCGCGGGGCCCGTTCCCGTGCGAGCTTGCAACTTCCGGGATCTCGGTCGGGCACCAGAGCCTTGAGGAGGGCGGTTTCCCCCGCCCGTGCGGAGAGGGGTCAGGGGTGGGGGTGGCGCAGAAGGCGCGGCATCGCTCGATCCTGAACCACCGCCACCGCCAATCCCTCCTCGCAAGGGGGAGGGGAGCGCGCTGCGGCCCCGGTCTATTTCGAGACGTCGGCGCCGAAATACTTCTGCGCGATCGCCGCGTAGCTGCCATCGGCCTTGATCGCCTCCAGCGCCTTGTCGATCGCGGCCTTCAGCGCGGGATTGTTCTTGCGCAGGATGATCCCGGACGCGTCCGCGTCCTGCTGCTCGGCGGCGATCTTCACCGGGGCGTTCGGCTTCTGCTTGTGGAAGTCGAGGAACGACAGGCTGTCGTTGATGGTCGCGTCGGCGCGCCCGGTGAGGACCAGCTGGACCGACTGGTCGAATCCGTCCGTCCCAACGAGCTCGGCCCCGGATTGCTCGGCGAGGCGCGCGAAGTTGCTGGTCAGGCTCTGCGCGGCCTTCTTGCCCTTCAGGTCGGCGAAGGATCGGATGTCCGCCCGGTCGGCGCGGGTGATCAGCACGGCGCGCGCCCGAATATAGGGCTCTGAGAAGTCGAACTTCGCCTGCCGCTCCTTGGTGATGCCGACCTGGTTGATCACCACGTCGTAGCGCTTGCCGTCGAGCCCGGCGATCAGGCCGTCCCACTTGCCCTCAAGGAATTGCGGTGTGACGCCGAGCTGCTCGGCGACCTTGCGGCCGATCTCCACGTCGAAGCCGACGAGCGCCCCGGAGGCATCGTGGAACGTGAAGGGCGCGTAGGTCCCCTCGGTGCCGATGCGCAGGGTCTTGGCGGCGCGGATCGCGTCAAGATCGTCCGCCCGGGCGGCTGCGCCCAGGAGAAACGCCGAGACGGCCAGCATCGCGGCCACGCCCGTCGAGAAAAGTCGCATTCTCAATTGCTCCTGCTCGATAACAATGTTCTCTCGCCGTCGCGAAAGTCGTTCCCGGCTCCGCACGTGCATCGCAGCCATGAATCGAGTCGGGTGGTGCTGGCAAGAGACCGGATCAACGGCGGCGGATTTCTGTCCCGTCGTGAAGCTCTACTCCGCGCCGCGCGTCTTTATCCACCGCTGTCCAGGACCCAGCAGACGGCCGGCCGCTGACGGTGGGGCTGCATTGTCCCGACCGCTCGCTCCGCGTCACGACGGCGGCGCGGCGGGTCCGTGCTAAATGGAGGCGGGTCCCGATTCCTAGAGCGAGTCACGCGCCGGGGCGGAGCCCGACCGACGGAAGGAGCGCCCATGACCTCGCCCACCCAGACCTACCGGGGCGTCTTCCCGGTCGCCCCCACGGTGTTCGACGCCTCCGGCGCCCTCGACCTCGACGGGCAGCGCCGGGCGATCGACTTCATGATCGAGGCCGGCAGTCACGGTATCTGCATCCTCGCGAACTTCTCCGAGCAGTTCGTGCTCACCGACGACGAGCGCGAGCGCGTGATGCACGCCGTGCTGGAGCATGTCGCCGGCCGCGTGCCGGTGATCGTCACCACGACGCACTTCGCCACGCAGGTTTGCGCCGAGCGCTCGCGCCGGGCGCAGGACGCCGGGGCCGCCATGGTGATGATCATGCCGCCCTATCATGGCGCCACGATCCGCGTGCCCGAGCTCGGCATCTACGACTTCTTCCGCGCCGTTTCGGATGCGATCTCCATCCCGATCATGATCCAGGACGCCCCGGTTTCGGGCACGCCGCTCTCGGCCGCCTTCCTGGCGCGCATGGCCCGGGAGATCGCCAACGTCGCGTATTTCAAGATCGAGACCGCTCAGGCGGCCGCGAAGCTGCGTGAGCTGATCGCCCTCGGGGGCGACGCCGTCGTCGGCCCCTGGGACGGCGAGGAGGCAATCACCCTGATGGCCGACCTCGATGCCGGCGCCACGGGGGCGATGACCGGCGGCGCCTATCCGGACGGGATCCGCCAGATCACCGACGCCTACGCGGCCGGCCGCCGGACGGAGGCGATGGATGCCTACGAACGCTGGCTGCCGCTGATCAACTACGAGAACCGGCAATGCGGGCTGCTCGCCTGCAAGGCGCTGATGCAGGCAGGTGGGGTGATCGCCCACGAGATCGCGCGGCTGCCGATCCAGCCGCTCCACCCGGCGACCCGGGCGGGCCTGATCGAGCTCGCCCGCCGGAACGACGCTCTGGTGCTGCGCTGGGGGCGGTGACGTCGGCCACTGTTTCAGCTGGAATGCCGCAGGGGGTCTGGGCCAGAACGCGCATTCGCCTCCCCGGACCGGAACGCATGTGGGGTACCGGGCCGTGGAGTCAGTGCGCTGGCCCGGCAGGATCCGGCTACCTCAGCACGCCCGATAGCTGCGCCACCGCCTCCCGGGCCAGGGCCGGGCTGATGGCGAAGCAGATCCGCACGAGGCCTTCGCCCTCGGGCCCGAAGGCGGTGCCGGGGGCCACACCGACCTTCGCGTCCCGCAGCAGACGGAGCGCGAAGTCGAGGCTCGGCTCGTCGCCGCCCATCCGGGCCATGAGGTAGAAGGCGCCGTCCGGCGGCGCGACCGTCACGCCCGGCAGCCGGGACAGCCCGTCCACCAGGATCGCCCGGGCCT
The DNA here is from genome assembly GCF_017833295.1 of Methylobacterium sp. PvR107. Taxonomy (NCBI): domain Bacteria; kingdom Pseudomonadati; phylum Pseudomonadota; class Alphaproteobacteria; order Hyphomicrobiales; family Methylobacteriaceae; genus Methylobacterium; species Methylobacterium sp. PvR107. The sequence goes on along the minus strand of NZ_JAFIBW010000001.1, from coordinate 2,568,299 downwards.
CGGCGCAGCGATCGACCATGGTGCGGATGAAGCTGTCGCCCTCGTCCAGCGCCGCGATGCAGGCGTGCTGCACGAAGGTCGAGATCGAGGTCGTGCTGTATTGCCCGAGCTTCGCGAAGGTGGGCGCCAGACCGCGGGGGTAGATCACCCAGCCGGCACGCCAGCCGGTCATCGCCCAGTTCTTGGAGAAGGTGTTGGTCACGATCAGCCGGTCGTCCTCCGTGCAGATCTGGAGGAAGGACGGCGCGATGCGGTTGCCGTAGGTGAAGTGCGCGTAGACCTCGTCCGAGAGGATCCACAGGCCGCGGTCGCGGGCGAGGTCGCGCAGCGCCGTCATTTCCGCGAGCGGCATGGTCCAGCCGGTCGGGTTCGAGGGCGAGTTGATCATGATCACGCGGGTGCGGGGCGTCAGCGCCGCCTCGATATCGGCGAGCGGCAGGGCGAAGCGCCCGTCGGGCAGCCTCCGATACGGGACCGTCACGGGCACGCCCCCGGTGATGCGCACGGCCTCGCGCAGGTTCGGCCAGGCGGGAGAGGGGATGATGATCTCGTCGCCGGGCTCCAGCAGCACCTGGGCGGCCTGCATGATCGCGTTCATGCCGCCGGCCGTCACGGCGAACCGGTCGGGCGGGATCTCAACGCCCCAGTGGCGCGCGTGATAGGCGCCGAGCGCCGCCCGCAGCGCCGGCAGGCCCAGCGACGTGGTGTAGCGGGTATGCCCCGCCAGCATGGCCCGGTGCGCCGCCTCGACGATGAAGGGCGGGGTCGGCAGGTCGCCCTCGCCGATCCAGAGCTTCACGACCTCCGGGTCGTCGCGCCCGCGATCCGCTACGAGACCGATCTGGCTCGTGCCGATCCCCCGGATGCGCGCCGAGAGGGCGTCCGCGAGATCGGCGGGCGCGGCAGGAGCGAAGGATGCGGCCATGATTCGCGACGGCTCTCCGTGCGCCGGGATGCGCGATGCCCGCGCAACGCGGCAGGCCGATGGCGGGCATCGCGCCTGCAAGGATCCCGGCAGAGGGGTGATCGGCGGGACCCTGACGCGTTCGGGCCCGTCCGTCCAGGCCCGCGAAGGCGGCACCCGGGGCAATCGCTTCGGAGACTAAGTTTCCAAGGCCGAGGGCGGCATCACAGGCTGATGCTGGCAGAGATCCGGCCAACGGGCTGGTCGACCACTTCGTCGTTCCGGGGCGCCGGAGGCGAGCCCGGTATCGAGAACCGCCGTCGGTGCAGAACGAGAACCACCCGGGTGCCTGGAACCCGGGCCCCGCTGCGTGGCCCCGTGATGACGGGGCAAACGCTTCAGCGTCAAGGTCCCGCGCCCGGTCAGGCGACCGCGAGGGCGCCGCGGTAGATCGCGATCAGGGAGACCCCGACATGCTCGATATGGGCGCGCAGGAGTTCGGCCGCGGCGTCGAATTTGCGCGCCTCGCACAGGTCCAGGATCTGCGTGTGCTCCAGCTCGGCACGGGCGATGTCGTCCGGGGTCGAGAGCTGGATGCGGGTCGGGCGATCGCAATCCTGCAGCAGGCCGGACACGATGGTCAGCGCCCGCGGACGGGCCGCATGCCGCAGGAGATCGAGGTGGAACCGGCTGTTCAGCTCCCCCCACCTTTGGGACTCCCCAGTCTTGAGCACGCGGTTGTACTCGCGCGAGAGCGCGTGCAGGTCCTGAAGGTCAGTCTTCGTGAGATGGGGCGCGGAGAGTGCCAGGAGTTGCGGCTCGAGCTGGCAGCGCAGTTGGAAGATGTCTTCCACCTCCTCCAGGGACAGCCCCGAGACCACGGCACCCCGGTGCGGCATGATCTTGACCAGGTTGCTGGCTTCGAGCTGCAGGAGCGCTTCCCGCACCGGGATCCGGCTGATCCCGAACTCCTCGGCCAGCGCATCCTGTCGGAGCTGGACGCCGGGCGGCAATTCCCCGTTCAGGATCCGCTGGCGAAGCGAGTCGGCCACGGCGGCCGCCACGGTCTTGTGCCGCAACCGGTCGGATGCGGGTCGGGCCGGAACCGCTGGGGACATCAACGCCTCGGGATCACTGTACGCATTTATACATAGCGGTCCGCAGCGATCAAACCCTACCGGTGACAGAAGCGGCGCCGATAATCACGTCAGGTTGCCAAAAAGGGAACCTGACGCGCGGCTGGCACTCTCTAGAGTGCGTGCGGACGTGCAGCCGGACCATCTGCCCCGCTGAGGTCGAGGGGCTTGGGCCGGCACCGGGCAATCGCACACCATTCACTCCCATCCCAAGGCGGATTCACGGGACGCGCCCGCTCTGTGCCGAGCGAGCGTAGACGGGGCGGGGAACATATTCCAAAGCCCGTCAAATTGCCCTCAAATACATTAGTTTTTCCTGGAGCGCGGTTCGGCCGGCGGAACGGAACGCCCGTGCGGATCCGCCCAGGGGGCCTGCGCGAGCCTCTGCACGAGGTAGCCGATCAGAGCGGTTACCCGGGCCGGGCGCGGGTCGCCGGGCGGCGTGACGAGGTGAAGGGCGATCGGCGGCGGCGACCAGCCGGGCAGGACCCGCTCCAGGCGGCCCGCCTCCAGGTCGTCCCAGATCATGAAGTCCGGCTGCAGCGCGAGACCGAGGCCGGCCCGGAGCGCCGGCGCGAGCGCCTCGGCGTTGTTCGCCCGCAACTGACCGCCGGGCACGATGACGGCCTCGGCCCCGGTCCCGTCCACGAAACGCCAGCGGTCGGGCGTCGGCAGGTAGGCGTAGCCGAGGCAGGCGTGCCGAGCGAGGTCGTCCGGATGCTCGGGGCGGCCCTGCCGGTCGAGATAGGCGGGCGTGGCCACGAGCGACCGCCGGATCGCGCAGAGGCGGCGCGCCCGCAGGGACGAGTCCGGCAGGGCCGCGATGCGCAGACCGATATCGAAGCCGCCGCCGACGAGGTCGACCACCGCGTCGGAGAGGTGCAGGTCCACCGACACGGCCGGATGCTGGTCGAGGAAATCGGGCAGGAGCGGCGCCACGTGCATCACCCCGAAGGTCATGGGCGCGGCGAGCCGCACCAAGCCCCGCGGTTCCGTGGCGCCCGCGGTGGCGAGGGCTTCGGCCGCCTCGCCCTCGGCGAGGATGCGCGCGGCACTCGCCCTGGCCGCCGTTCCGGCCTCGGTGAGCGCGAGCTTGCGCGAGGTGCGGTTGAACAGCCTCGCTCCGATCCGGCTCTCCAGCCGCGCGACAGCCTTGGAGACCGTGCCCTTCGACAGCCCGAGATCGGCCGCGGCCCGACCGAAGGAGCCGGTCTCCACCACCTTGGCGAACACCGCCCAGGCCTCGAAATCGGGCAGTCGCATGGGTCAAATCCGGAAACGATACGTTTCCATCGTTTCTATTTTCGGGGGACCTGGCAAGGGGCACATTGCGGTCATCGGAGAACGCGCCGCACCCCTCGCGGCGATCTCCCGGGAGACATCGTCATGGTTCAGACCGGCCTCCATCACGTCACGGCCTTCTCCGGCCCGGCCCTCCGCAACCTCGACTTCCACACCCGCATCCTCGGGCTGCGGCTGGTGAAGAAGACCGTCAACTTCGACGATCCGGGCACCTACCACCTCTATTACGGCGACGCGGCCGGCCAGCCCGGCACGATCCTGACCTTCTTCCCCATCGAGCATGCGGCCCCGGGCCGCGTCGGGATCGGCGAGACCCAGGAGACCGCGTTCCGAGTGCCCCGCGCCTCCATCGGCTGGTGGACCCACCGGCTGATCGAGAAGGGTGTCGCCCACGAGCCGCTGGTCCAGGTCTTCGGCGAGCCGACGCTGCGCTTCCGCGATCCCGACGGCATGATGCTGGCCCTGGTCGGCGTCGATGTCGGGGGCGAGGCGGCCTGGGCTTCGGCCGAAGTGCCGGCCGAGCACGCGATCCGCGGTCTCCACGGCGTGACGCTCCTCCTCGACAAGGCCGAGCCCACGGCGGCGATCCTCACCGAGGTGCTGGGCCTGCACGAGGTCGGCCGCGAGGGCAATCTGGTCCGCTTCGCGGGCAGCGCCGCGATCGGCAGCCTCGTGACCCTGCGGGCGGTGGGCGGCTTCCTTCCGGGGCGGCCGGGCGCCGGCTCGGTCCACCACATCGCGTTCCGGGCCGCGGACGATGCCGCCCAGGCCGCGATGGGCGAACAGCTCGCCGCGCGGGGGCTCCACGTCACCGAGCAGCGCGACCGCCAGTATTTCCGCTCGATCTACTTCCGCGAGCCCGGCGGCGTGCTGTTCGAGATCGCCACCGACGCGCCCGGCTTCGCGGTCGACGAGCCGGTGGAGGCCCTGGGCCAGGCCCTGAAGCTGCCCGCCGGCCTCGAGCCGCACCGGGCCCGGATCGAGGCCGTGCTGCCCAAGGTCGCCTGATCCCACAATCCCGCCCCGCCATCCGCGGGGCGGGCGCCCACTCCCACCATCAGCGAGGTCGCCATGACCCAGGATACCCTCGGCTTCATCCACCATTTCGAGCCCGGCGCCGATGCCGCGCACCCGCTCCTCCTCCTCCACGGGACCGGCGGCAACGAGCTCGACCTCCTGCCGCTCGGCCGGATCGTCGCGCCGGGCGCGGCCCTGCTGTCGCCACGCGGAGCCGTGTCGGAGAACGGCATGCCGCGCTTCTTCCGGCGCCTGGCGGAGGGCGTGTTCGACGAGGCCGATCTGCGCCGCCGCACCGCGGATCTTGCCGGCTTCGTGGCGGCGGCGCGCGACCGCTACGGGATCGGAGCGCCCCTGGCGCTCGGCTTCTCCAACGGCGCCAACATCGCCGCGTCGCTGCTGATGCTGCGGCCGGAGGTGCTGGCCGGCGCCGTGCTCATCCGCCCGATGGTGCCCTTCGCCGAGGCGCCTGCCGCCGACCTCGCCGGCAAGCCGGTCCTGATCCTCTCCGGGGCGATCGACCCGATCGTGCCGGCCGAGAACGCGAGCCGCCTCGCCGACCAGCTCGCCGCCGCGGGTGCGGCGGTCGAGCATCGGATCCTGCCCACGGGCCACGGCCTGTCGCAGGCCGACATCAACCTCGCGGTCGACTGGACCCGCGGCCACGCACTCCCGAGCGCGGCCTGATTCTCCCCCGCTCTCGCACAGGACAATGACCGCCATGGCCTCCTCGACCTCCCCCCTCCCGCGCGTCGCCGGTGCTTTGCCGGCGACCCTCCTGCCGGTCACCGGCCGCGTTCTGATGAGCGCGCTCTTCCTGGTGAGCGGCGTCGGCAAGCTCGCCGCGGCCGCCGCGACCCTCGCCACCATCCGGGCCGCCGGCCTCCCGCTGCCGGAGGTCTCCTTCGCGGCCGCCGCCCTGGTGGAGATCGGCGGCGGCCTGCTGCTGATCGCGGGCTACCGCGTTCGGATCGTCGCCCTGGTCCTGGCGGCCTTCGCGGTCGCCACGGCGCTGACCTTCCACAGCGCCCTCGCGGATCCCAACCAGATGTTCCACTTCCTGAAGAACTTCGCGGTGGCGGGGGGCCTGCTGCAGGTCGCGGCGTTCGGGGCCGGCCCGCTCAGCCTCGACGCGCGGCGGGGCCGGGTCTGACCGTTCGCCGTCTCGGACCCGCCCGTTGGCCTTCATCCAGAGTTGAGCGGGGCAGCGGCCTTTCCCGCGCGTTTCGGTGCCCGTAAAGCCTGTCGGAGCCTCGGACCGGGGCCTGACAGATGACGGAACCGCGGATGCCGACCACCGACGCTCCTCTCGCCCTCGGGATCATCGGCGCGGGGATCATGGGCGAGCGCCTGCTCAACGCCATCCACGGGGCGCCGGACTCGCCCGTCCGGGTCTCGGCGATCTGGGACCCGGCCCCGGAAGCTCTGGACCGCATCGCCGCGGCGTTTCCGGCCGTGCCCCGCGTCGCCGATGCCGCCGCGGTCGTCGCCGCGAGCGGCTGCGTCTACGTCGCCTCACCGCCGGCTTCGCATCTCGGCTACGCCCGCGCGGCCGTGACCGCGGGGCGCAGCGTGTTCTGCGAGAAGCCGCTCGCCATCGATCTCGCTGAGGCCCGCGCCTTCGTGGCGGAGGCCGGGAGCGCCGGCGCGGTGAACTTCCCGTTCGCCTCGTCGCCAGGGGTGGCGGCGATCGAGCGCTGGATCGAAGCGGGCGCGATCGGGACCCCGCGGCGGCTCGCCATCGCGGTCGAATTCTCCCGCTGGCCGCGGCCCTGGCAGGTGGACGCGGCGCGCTGGCTCGACGCGCGGGAACAGGGCGGCTTCACCCGCGAGGTGGTCTCGCACTTCCTCTTCCTGGCGCGCCGCCTGCTCGGCCCCCTGCAGGACATCCGGGGACACGTCGATTTCCCGGAGGCCGGCCGGTCCGAGCGGGCGATCGACGTCACAATCACGGCGGGCGGCCTTCCGGTTACGCTGACCGGCCGGGTCGGCGCCACCGCCGCGGACGATCACAACACCTGGACCCTGGAGGGCGACGCGGGTGCCGTGCGGCTGCGCGACTGGGCCATCGCCGAGCGCCGCGCTCCGGACGGGCGCTTCGAGCCGGAACCCGACGCGATCCCAAACGAGCGGCTGCGCCCGCTCACCCTCCGGCGCCAGATCGAGGGCGTAGTGCGGATGGCGCGCGGCGAGCCTCACAACCTCGCCACCTTCGCGGAGGCGCTCGCCGTGCAAGAGGCGGTCGAGGGCATCCTGGCGCTGTGAGGGCAGGGCCCTCAGACCCTGGCTGCGAATCCGGCCGGGCGCCTCGGCCAGGACGGCCGGAGCGGCGGTAACATCGCTGGCATTGCCGGGCGTCAGCAGGAGGGCGCCGGCCCGGCCGAGGACATCAGTGAGCGCGTGGACCTTGGTCTTCTGGCCGCCGCGCGACGGGCCAATGGCCTGTGCCGTCGCCCCCTTTCCCGCTGTGCGCCAAGCGATGCGCGCGCACGGTGCTGCTGTCGGTCGCACCCGCCTCACCCGACCAGCCGGTCTTGGTCGGGGCCGCCGACATGCCCTCCCGGAAGCCACGCCGGGACCAGCGGATGAAGCAGTTGTGGGCGCGCGTGCGAGGCCCAGCGTGGAGGGGCCGTCACGCCAGCGACAGCCCAAGGGGGGGACGTTCAGGATGCCAGAGATGATTCGCCGGGCGTCCTTCCGCTCCGGTCCGGACTGAACCTTGGGCATGAACCGGGCCATCACCGCCCTTTGCTCATCCGAGAGCCAGAACAGGTCCGCCATCGCCGCCTCCCCCTCGGCAAGCGGCTGCCCTGAATCATAAAGCCGTCGACTGAACAAGGCCTTGCTTCGGTTCGCACCCGAGGTCGCTTCGCTCGCGATGACGGAGCGGTTCCGTCACCTGGGGGCGTCAGCCGGAAACGCTCTCAGACCTCGAGGAGGTCGACCAGGAACGGGATCAGCGGCGCGTCGGCGGGCGGCATGGCGAGATCGCGCAGCGCCTTCGGCCGGACCCATTTGAGCGCCTGCCCCTCCATCGGGCGCGGCGTGCCGGTCCAGCGCCGGCAGACGTAAAGCGGCATCAGCAGGTGGAAATCCGGATAGGCGTGGCTGGCGAAGGTGAGCGGCGCGAGGCACGGCTCCTCGACCCGGATACCGAGTTCCTCGGCGAGCTCCCGGATCAGCGTCTGCTCGGGACGCTCGCCGGGCTCGACCTTGCCGCCGGGAAACTCCCACAGGCCGGCGAGCTGCTTGCCCGGCGGGCGCTCGCTGACCAGCACGCGGCCGTCGACATCGACAAGCGCCACTGCGACGACCAGCAGGAGGCGGAGCACGGCCTGTTCGGGCGCGCTCACGGGGCCACCGCGAAGCTGGCCGAGACCTCGGAGGACATCTGGATCGTGCCGGCCTCGATCGGTACCCGTCGGCCCTTGGCGGGCATGGGCGCCGGGAGGGCGCGGCTGGCCATGGGGAACGGTGCCCCGCCCTGGGTCGAGAGGGTGCAGAGCGGGCCAAGCTTGGTGCCGAGCGCGTCGGCGAGCGCCTCAGCCCGGGACCGGGCGTCGCGCGCCGCCGCCACCTGGAGCGCCGATTCGGCCTTGTCGGGATCGCGCAGCCCGAAGCTCACGGAATCGATCCGGTTCGCCCCCGAATCGAGGGCTTGGCGCAGCAGGTCCCCGAGGCGGTCCATGTCGGCGAGCCGGACAGTCACGAGATTGCTCGCGCGGTAGCCGTCGGGCTCCTCGGTACTGCTGCCGCCGGGCCTGACCACCGCGCGGGTTGCAGCCTGAAGCGTGACCGCTTCCGTCCCGATATCCGCTGGCGTCACGCCGAGGGTGCGGGCCTGCGCGGAGATCCCGGTCACAGTCTTGGAGGCCGCGTCGAGGGCTGCCGCCGCGGTGGCGCCACGCGCCTCGACCCCGATGGTGATCTCGGCGAAGTCAGGCGCCCGCGTCTCGACGGCGCGTCCGACCACGCTGATGTGGCGCTTGCAGGCCGAATCGTCGGCGTGGACCGGCGCGACCAGAATCGCCGCGATGAGGGTGCCGGCGAGGGCCGTCCTCACGAGCGGTAATCCCCGTTGATCTCGATGTAGGCCTTGGTCAGGTCGCAGGTCCAGACGCGGGCCGCGCCGTCGCCGAGGCCGAGATCGACCCGGATGCCGATCTCCGGCGCACGCATCACGGCGCTCGCCGCCGCCTCGCTGTACGCGGGATCGCGGGCGCCGTGGACGGCTACGCGCACGTCGCCGAACCAGATCGCCAGCCGGTCCCGGTCGGCGGGCTCGCCGGCCTTGCCCACGGCCATCACCACCCGGCCCCAATTGGCGTCCTCGCCCGCCACCGCGGTCTTCACCAGCGGCGAGTTGGCGATCGACATCGCGATCCGGTGCGCGGAGGCGTCACTCTCGGCGCCCGTGACCCGCACGGTGACGAACTTGCGCGCGCCCTCGCCGTCCTTGGCGACGAGCTGGGCCAGCTCGACCAGCAGGCTTTCCAGCGCCGCGCGGAAGTTCGACAGGCGCGGATCGGCGGGATCGGACACGGCCGCGTTTCCGGCCCTGCCGGTGGCGAACAGCATCAGCGTGTCGGAGGTGGAGGTGTCGCCGTCCACCGTCACGCAGTTGAAGCTCGTCTTCGTCCCCGCGGACAGGAGGGCCTGCAGGACTGTCTGGGGCAGGGCGGCGTCGGTGAAGACGAAGGACAGCATCGTCGCCATGTCGGGGGCGATCATGCCGGCGCCCTTGGCGATGCCGTTGATCGTCACGCCCACGCCGTCGATCTCGGCCGTGCGGGTGGCGAGCTTCGGGAACGTGTCGGTGGTCATGATCGCGCGGGCCGCCTCGTCCCAGGCGGCAGGCCCGTCCGCGGCCCGGGCCGCGCAATCGGCCAGCACGCCTTCGAAGCGCTCCGCCGGCAGCGGCTCGCCGATCACGCCGGTGGAGGCGACATAGACCTCCCGCGCGCTGCAGCCCGCCGCCGCCGCGGCAATCTCGACGGTTCGCGCCACCGCCTCGCGGCCGAGCCGGCCCGTAAAGGCGTTGGCATTGCCGGAATTGACCACCAGCGCCCGGGCCGAGCCGTCGGCGAGCGCTTCCCGGCACCAATCCACCGGCGCCGAGGGGCATTTCGAGCGGGTGAACACGCCGGCTGCCCGGGTCCCGGGCTCGAGGGCGACGTAGAGCACGTCGGTGCGGCCGCTGTAGCGGATCCCGGCCTGGGCGGTGGCGATTCGCACCCCGGTCACGGGCGGCAGATCGGGGCTCGCGGCAGGCGCCAGCGGGGAGACGGGCGGTGATTTCGCGGACGACATCGGCTCGGGCTCCGGCAGCGCGGCGTGAGAGGCCGCGGCCGGCCGGTGTTGCCCGCCTGACCCCCGCGGCGTCAACTGCGTGCCCAGTCTCTGGTCACGCTTCGGGCTGCATCGCCATTGTGCAGCGGCGGCGCGGAATGCGGCGCCTTCACGGCGGCGGGCTTGCGCGGGGATTGCTTCCCAGCTTAGCATGCTGCATCGCAAAGCCAGCGCGAAGTCGAGTGCGGAATGCCCCCAGCCGACGTCGAGACTGCCTCCGACAGCCTTCCCCAAGGCAGCTGCTACCGTATTCAGGTGCTGGTTGTCGGCCGCCACAAGCGCTGGCGCGACGAGGTCTCGGCTCAGGTCCGGATGCTGGGTTACCAAGTCACCGCCTGCGACCGCGGCGTCGATGCCATGACGGTGCTGGCCCTCGGTTTGCCGGTCGACGTGTTGGTGGTGGATACTGCGCTCCATGGCAGCCTGTGCTGCGCGCAGCTCGCCGTCGAGGCGCGGACCCTGCGGCCGGGACTGCGCATCATCCTCGCGCGCGATCCCGTCGACGCCATGGGCCCGGAGGTCTCGGCCCGGGTGCCCGACGCGCTGCTCGTCCCGCGCGACCAGCTCCAGAACGGGATGGTGGCCACAACGATGCGCGAGGCGTTGGCAAGCCGCGCCGCCTGAAGCGCGATTCGGCTGCGTTTCGCCCCGGGCGATCCGCTCGCGGCCTTGGGACGCGACCGGCCGGTGTTGTGAGGGCTTCTCCCGCTGCACCGTGACGGCACGCCGAGCTCTGCTCGCGGCACGCCCCCGGTATCGGCGTCGCACGGATCACGCCCTCGGCGGGACCAGGACGCGCCCGAATCCTGCTCGCCAATGCAGCATCCCAGACGAGCGAGCGCCGTCTCGATCCGCGAGACACACGGCACGCAGCGAGGGCCAGCACGGCGATTGCCAAGCCGGCGGCGTCCGCACGTTCAGATCATCGCACCACCAAGAACCGTTCGGAAAGAACGGCCGCAATTCGCTTTAGCGGGTTGATTGGCGGCCTGTAAGCGGTCTTATTGTAATTTAATGCTCAATTCCAGACTATTTAGTGATTTTTTCGACTGATATACTACCCAACCTCAAGTATCGTTCCGATAAAAAGACAAATTTGACACAAAGATGTCACAAATATCCTACCTTGATATGCGGCGCAGCATCGGGGCGACGCATCAAGGGCGAATAGGATGAGCATCGGGATAAAGTCGCGCCTATATTCCGGATTTATTCTGCTTGTCATAATGGCGGGATTTATTGGCGCGTTTGCAGTCGTTCAGCAAACTAAGCTCAACGAAAGTTATCACCTGCGCCGCCGCCTCTATCTGGGCGCACAGGCGATTTTCGCCGTCGATGGCTCGGCGGCGCGTCTCAACGGCTTTGCCGAGACTTATCGGCTCACACCGCAGCCGGAGCGGATCGTCGCGATGGAACAGGCGCGCCTCGCGATCGAGAAGTCCTGCGACGGTGGTATCGCGGGAGCCCTGACGGATCTCGGGCGCAAGTACTTCACTGAGATGCGCGATCACGCCAGTGCCATGAGGCCGGAGCTGGAGCGTCTCGCCGCCGCGGGCGCCGCTCTCAGCGAATCCAAGGCGCGGATGTTCGAGTCCGGCAACGTGCTGGCTCAGCTCATGGCGAAGCTGATCACGGACGTGCACGCACGCGCCGAGGAGGCGACGCTCGCCCGCGCCCAGAACGTCGACAATGTCGTCCTGCGGGCGCGCCTGACGTCCGCGCGCTATATGATCAGCTTCGACCCTCAGGATTTGTCGTCCTACAGCCGTCGGATCGACGAAGCGCGGTCGGCACTGGAGACGTTCAGGGCGGGTCCGGGAGGAGCGCCGTTCGGGCCGCAGGTCAACACGGTTCTCGAAGCGCTCAAGACCGCCTCGAGCAGCTTCTATGTTTATGATCAGGCCATGATCACAGCGAAGACTGTGTTCGAAAGCGGGATCAAGCCGCATATCGAAGCCCTCGAACGACTCGGCGTGGATCTGCGGGGCAGGATTCTGGCAGCCGCCGAGCGGAAGTCCAAGGAAACCGATGAAGCCGCAGAAAGCGCCCAGCGCATCCAGATCGGCCTCTTCGCGCTGGTTCTTGTTCTCGGCGGCCTCCTGGCCTTCCTGGTCGCCCGCAGCATCGTCCGGCCGCTCACCGGCATGACGGAGGCCATGACGCGGCTGGCCGGCGGCGACCGGGAGGTCGTGGTGCCCTATCGCGACGTGACCGACGAGATCGGCGCGATGGCCCGCGCCGTGGACATCTTCCGCCAGAACGCCGTCGCCCGCGCCGAGCTGGAGGCCGCGCGGGCCGCCGAGCAGGCCGCCCGCCTGCGCCGGGCCGAGCGGGTCGACGCGCTGGTGCATGCCTTCGAGGGGAAGATCGCCGCCTCGCTCGACATCGTCACGGCGACGACCACCGCGCTCGATGCCACCGCGCGGGCGATGACCCGGGTGGCCGACGATACCAACAGCCAGGCCGTGACCTCGAGCACGGCCGCAGAGCAGACCTCGTCCAACGTCCAGACCGTAGCGGCTGCGGCCGAGGAGATGGTCACGTCGCTCCAGGAAATCGAGCGGCAGGTGGTCCGCTCGAACGAGGTCGCCGGTCATGCCGCCCACGAGGCCGAGGCGACCAACGCCGCCATGGCGAGCCTCCGCGCGGCCGCCGAGCAGATCGGCGCGGCCGTGACCCTCATCTCGGGAATCGCCAGCCAGACCAACTTGCTGGCGCTGAATGCCACGATCGAGGCGGCGCGTGCCGGCGAGGCGGGGCGGGGCTTCGCCGTCGTCGCCGCCGAGGTGAAGGCGCTCGCGGGACAGACGGCGCGGGCCACCGAGGAAGTCGGCGGTCAGATCGCCGCGATCCAGGCGGCCTCTGGCCAGGCCGCGGAGGCGATGCAGCAGATCGGCCGCACGATTGCCGCCGTGAACGAGATCAGCGGCGCCATCGCCGCGACCGTGGTGGAACAGACGGCGGCGACGAGCGAGATTTCGCGCAACGCCGGCGAGGCGGCGCGGGGCACGGAGGACGTTTCGGCCAACGTGTCGCGGGTTCTGGCCGCCGCCCGCCAGACCGGCAGCGCGGCCGTCCAGGTGCAGAGCGCGGCCGCCGAGCTGGCGGCGCAGTCGCTCACCGTCAAACGCGACGTCGACAGTTTCCTCAGCGACATCCAGGCCGCTTGAGGCCGGGGCATCGTTCAGCCTCGCCGCCTGGATCGGTCGCTGAGAGCATGTTCCGCCGAAGTGGTCACCGGTTCGGCGGAGAATGCAGCCTCATCGATAAGCTAGAGCATTTTCAGCGGTTCAAGCATCGCTGAAAACGCTCTAGATCGCGGCGGCGGGATCCGATTCGTCGCCGTCCTGTCCACGGCGCTCGCGCGGGCGGCGGTCCAGGAACGAGCGGCCGAGGGCGCGCAGCGGCGCTGTCAGCCGGCGGACATCCTCGGCCCGCTCCATGAAGCGCTCGCCATTGCGGATCTCCTTGTCGAGCCGCGCCATCGTCCGGGCGAGCGCCGGATCCTCGTCGTCGAGCCAGACCTGTGTGACGCGGGCGAAGGCGATCACCACGCCCTGCAGCTTGAGCTGCCCGAGGGGGCCCTCGGTGTCGATCCCGGCTGCCGCCAGCATGTAGCGGTGCGAGTTCAGCATGACGCCGTTCAAGGCCAGCATCGACAGCGGCTCGCCGCGGAGCGCGTAGGCAATCCGGCGCAGGGCCGGCTTGTAGGGCTCCATCGCGTCGAGGCGGCGCATCAGCACGTCGAACAGGCGCTCGCGGGTCGGCTCTTCCTCAAGGCCCGCGAGGTCGCCCTCCAGGACCTTGCGGTCGATGATCCGAGTGAGCCCGCCGAGCACGGCGCCCTTCGAGGGGAACAGGTCGCGCAGCTCGGCCAACGTCAGGCCCGCCTCGCGGGCGATGTCACTGACTTCGATGTCGTTCCAGGGCTGCTCTGCGGCGAGCCGCATCAGGGCCTCGACGGCGGCCTCCCGGGGCGGCAGCTTCGGCGCGCTGTCGCTCGGCGCCGCGCCCGCCTGCCCAGAGGCCTCGGCCGCAACGCTCTCCTGCACGACGCTCCCGTCGGTGCGGCTCGACGTGGCGGTGCTCGCGGCCTTGCGGGGGCGCTTCGGAGAGGCTTTGCTGTCGGTCATGGGTCGGTCGCCCGCATTTGTCGGTCGTGTCGCTTCATTTAGGTGGGCCGGCGGCGAAGGGCAGGGTCGTCGCGCGGCCATGCCGCACAGAGGTGGGCCCGCTGTCAGCCGGAGAGTTCCGCCGCCCGTCGACGGGCCGCCGCCACAGCCTCCCGCATCAGCGCGCCAAGGCCATCCGGGCGCATCAGCACATCAAGCGCCGCCGCAGTGGTGCCGCCGGGCGAGGTGACGTTGCGGCGCAACTCCGCCGCCTCGGCCGGATCCGCATCGAGGAGCGCGCCGGCGCCCGCCACCGTGGCCCGGGCGAGAGCACGGGCGACGTCGGGGTCCAGACCGGCCGCGATGCCGGCCTCCGCCAGGGTCTCGGCGAGCAGGAAGACGTAGGCCGGGCCGGAGCCCGAGACCGCCGTCACCGCGTCGATCTGCGCCTCGTCGGCGAGCCACGCCACCGCCCCGTTGGCCGCGAACAGCGCCTCGGCGGCCGCGCGCTGCTCCGGCGAGACCTCGGGACTCGCGCAGGCGCCGGTGGCGCCCCGGCCGATGCTCGCCGGCAGATTGGGCATCGCCCGGACGACGGCACGCGCCCGCTTCAGCCGGGCGCGCAGGTCGGCGATGGTTTTGCCCGCCAGGATCGAGACGAGGAGCGTGTCGCGGCCGATCAGCCGATCCAGCCCGGTGGCCGCCGCCTCCAGGCCCTGCGGCTTGATCCCAAGGACCAGCACCGCCCCGGGCTCGGCATCCGGCGGGTTCAAGGCGATGCCCCGCGCGGCGCAGAGATCCACGATCGGGCGTGCGGGCACCGGATCGATGATCGTCGTGCGGCGCGGGTCGAGGCCGGCCTCAAGCCACCCCGTCAGCATCGCGCCGCCCATCTTGCCGGCCCCGGCCAGGACCAGGGAGTCCGGCATCCGCGCCGCGGAGGCGCCCGGGTCCGTCACGCCTCGCCTTCGGTCTCGAACAGGACGGCATCCAGCGCCTCGCGGGCGCTCTTTCCGGCCCACAGCACGAACTGGAACGCCTGGTAGTAGCGCTCGCAGGCGTCGACCGCGCTCTTCATCATGGTGGCGCATTGCGGATGGGTCGGGACCGCCCCACCCGTCAGCAGCAGGGCGTGCCGGAACATGACCACGCTGTCGCTCGACCACAGGTCGAAATGGCCGACCCAGAGCTGCTCGTTGATCAATGCGATCAGACGCATCACCTCGGTCCGCTGCCGCTCCGGCACCTTGAGGTCAAACGCGCAGGCGACGTGCAGAGCCTCCACGTCCTCGATCCACGTGAAGGCCACGTTGTAGTCGGTCCACCGGCCGGGGCTCGTGACCGACATCTCGTCGGTCTCGGCCCGGTCGAAGATCCAGTCGCGCAGGGACGCCAGCCGCTCGACGACGTCGAGCGGATGCTCGTTCCGGTCCGGGTCGTGGAAGTCGACATTGAGAAGCGGCATGACGATCCAAAAGGACGGCCTAGACGAGTCCGGGCCTGACGTGACGGTGACGCGAAACCGGAGCGTGAGAACACTCCGAGAACTGGAACGACCGGCAGATCTGCACCGGAGGTGAAGCGATCGACTGTCAAAGCTCCGCGGACATCGCCCCGCAGCCCCCGAATCACCCTATGCCCGACTATAGACCGGCCGTGACTCGCGACACAAAGTGCAGGCCACGTTCAGTGAACAGGAAACCGGATCGTCGCTGCCGCTTCCTGTGTAAAAGCCTCCGGCGTTGCCGCGGAGACTCAGACGACCTCGCTCAGCCCCGCCGCACCCGCTGCGGCACCGCCGGATTTCGCCTCCAGGGCCGTGACGCGGGCCGTGAGCGCCGCGTTCTGCGCCTGCAGGTTGGTGACGAGATCGCGCAGCACATCGAGCTCTTCGCGCGAGGCGACGTCGAGGTCGCGGATCACGCGTTCGAGCTGGGCCTTGACCACGGTTTCGGCCTCACGGCGCACGCCCTGGGCGGCGCCGGCCGCATCGGTCATCAGGCGGGCGAGATCGTCGAACAGTCGGTTCGAGGGGGGCATCCTGGTCTCCCGGATCGGCCGGCTGCCGCGACGGCCGCCTGACTGCGCGATTCGAGTGAGGAGATAGGAATCTTCGCGGTGGGGAGCAACGCCCCGGGACGGCGGAGCGGGGCCGGTGGACCACCGCTCCGCCTGCGGACCTCACATGCGATGCATCATCCGGCGGTGCATGCGACGATGCATCATGCGCCGCTCCATCCGGCGGTGCATCATCCGGCGCTCCATGGGGGTCATGCGGACATGGGTCACCGCATCGGGGGCCGTGACGGCGCCGGGCATAGCGGGGGCCGCGGAGGCGGGCTGGACGAGGGCGGCGCCGCCGAGCGTGGCCAGCACGGCGAAGGCGAAGGTCAGTTTCCTCACGAGGAGACTCCAGTTCTCTGATGGCCGGGTTTGGTGCCCGGTTCATCCTCCCGGATGGGAGGTACGGAGAGTCGTCTCGTGCCGCGGGGCGGCACGGCGGGTCTGCGAGGACCCGCCGCCATCAACTTCCGGGTTACAGATTCGTTTCCTCGAAGGCCTTCACCCATTCGGCGCAGATGCCCGAGCGGACGATGTCGTTGCGGGTGAACTCGACCACCGGGATCGGCATCATCCGGCTCTTGATCAGATGCATCACGGTGCGCAGGCCCGAAGTCTCGCGGAGATCCGTCTGCGAGACGTCGCCGTTGATGATGACCTGGCAATCGTCGCCGATGCGGGTCAGGAACATCTTGATCTCGTTGACCGTGGTGTTCTGGGCCTCGTCGAGGATCACGAGGCAGTTCTTGAAGGTTCGCCCGCGCATCACCTCGAAGGGGACGATCTCGATGTCGCCGGTCTTGACGGCGATCTCGAAGGCGGCGGCGCCCATGCGCTCCTTCATGGCCTCGGTCAGCGGGGCGACCCAGGGGGCGATCTTCTCCTCAAGGGTGCCGGGGAAGTAGCCCAGCGAGCGGCCTGACGGCACGTTCGGACGGGTGATCACCACCTTGGCGATGCGACGCTGGCGGAGCTGATCCGCGGCGCGGGTTCCGGCGATGAAGGTCTTGCCGGTGCCGGCCGGCCCGAGGACGATGACCTGCGGGGAGCGGGCGAGGGCGTCGAGATATTCGGCTTGTCGTTCGGTGAGCGGTTGGATCGGAGCGAGGTTGCGTTCTTCGTCGAAGCGTGTGCGATGAATGCGGGACGTGCGGTCTTCAACCAGTTCAAGTCGTGCGCGGCGTCTCTTCATGGATGTACACTCCAACGGGACTTGCCAACCTGGATCTGTCTCTGAACTGCCGTTTACCTGCTTGCTCCCGGTTCTACTCGTTTGCGGACTTAATACCGGCCCTAGACCGAAGGTTCCGCCCCGCGTTCGTCAGCCTGTGGAGAGCGTCACGACATGTCGTACGCGGCCGAATACGCGATGCAACTGCCGCACCAGCGCGCTTCGCACCCGACGATTGCGCGCCGGGTGTGACCAAGAGGTGACGGTGAGGGGCGGGGTTTCGAAAATGCCGCGCGGCTGGCGCGGATGCATCAGGGTTGGCCTGAGCGATGCCGCCTCCGTCCATCGGCCGCCCCGTCCTGGCGGGCAGGGCAGAGCCATCCGGCAGTGCCGCGCCGGCGGATAACCCACCGCTCCGGGTCGCTTCGCCGCGCGCGCGATGACGGAGCGTGTTGCAGGGACGGGAAGCCTCGACCGGATACCGTACGGGTCGGGATGGCACGGTATCCGGCACGATCGCGGATCCTCCCCGCCCGCAGGGGCGAAGCCGGCCGACCCTGCCGCCCTGAAACGTCCGGGCTTGGTCGGCGGGACTAGCTCGATCCAGCCTGGATGAAGCTGTCGAGGACCATTTTCCGGCCGGCCTTGTCGAAGTCAACGGTCAGCTTGTTGCCGTCCACGCCGGCGATCGTTCCGGGGCCGAACTTGGTGTGGAACACGCGCTGGCCGGTCTCGAACGCCGACGGCGTGCCCGTCGACTTGGCGATCAGTTCGCCCTCGATCTGGCGCGGACCGCCCGAATAGCCTCCGGACCGTCCGCCGGGCCCCGAACCGAAACCGCGGCCGCCATTCGGCGCCGTGTTGGCTTGCGCCCGCTGCCAGCCGGGCGTGCCGTAGCTCGATCCGAACGGCGTCGGGTTGCGGTCGAACCGCGAGGCGCCGGCGGAGAAATGGGCGGGCGCCTCGACCACGTCGACGGCTGTCTCCGGCAACTCGTCGATGAAGCGGGACGGGATGGTCGAGGACCACAGCCCGTGGATGCGCCGGTTCACCGCGAAGGACAGCTTCGCCCGCTTGCGTGCTCGGGTGAGACCGACATGGGCGAGGCGCCGCTCCTCCTCAAGGCCGGCGCGGCCGCTCTCGTCGAGCGCCCGCTGGCTGGGGAACAGGCCGTCTTCCCAGCCGGGCAGGAACACGGTGTCGAATTCGAGCCCCTTGGCGGCGTGGAGCGTCATCAGGGAGACGCGCTCGGCGCCCTCGGTCTCGGAGGCCTCCATCACCAGGGAGACGTGCTCGAGGAAGGCCGCCATGTCGGGGAATTCCTCCATCGAGCGGACGAATTCCTTGAGGTTCTCCAGGCGCCCGGCGGCGTCAGCCGAACGGTCCTTCTGCCACATCTCGGTGTAGCCGGATTCCTCCAGGATGATCTGGGCGACCTCGCTGTGCGGCCGCGACTCCACGAGCCGCGCCCACCGCGAGAAGCTCTGGGTGAGCGCCCGCAGGGTGGAGCGGACCCGGGGCTTCAGCTCGTCGGTCTCACACAAACGTTCGGCCGCGATCCGCAGCGGCAGCCGGTTGGCCCGGCCGTAGGTGTGGAGCTGCTGCAGGGTCGCGTCGCCGAGGCCGCGCTTGGGCGTGTTGACGATCCGCTCGAAGGCGAGGTCGTCGCTGACATTCATGGTGGTGCGCAGATAGGCCAGGGCGTCGCGGATCTCGGCGCGCTCGTAGAAGCGCGGGCCGCCGATGACCCGGTAGGGGAGGCCGAGCTGGACGAACCGGTCCTCGATCTCGCGCATCTGCGCGGAGATCCGCACCAGCACGGCGATCTCCGACAGGGCGTGCTGCTTCGCCTGGAGGGATTCGATCGACTCGGCGAGCATCCGCGCCTCCTCCTCGGAATCCCAAGCGCCGGTCACGGTGACGCGCTCGCCCGGCTCGTCGTCGGTGCGCAGGGTCTTGCCGAGCCGGCTCTCGTTCTTGGCGATCAGCCCGGAGGCGGCGGCCAGGATGTGGCCCGTGGAGCGGTAGTTGCGCTCCAGCCGCACCACCACCGCACCCGGGAAATCGTGCTCGAAGCGCAGGATGTTGTCGACCTCGGCGCCGCGCCAGCCGTAGATCGACTGGTCGTCGTCGCCCACGCAGGCGATGTTCTTGCGGTTCTGCGCCAGGAGGCGCAGCCACAGGTACTGGGCGACGTTGGTGTCCTGATACTCGTCGACCAGGATGTAGCGGAACCGGTCCTGATAGTTGGCCAGCACGTCGGGATTTTCCCGCCAGAGCTTAAGGCAGAGCAGCAGGAGATCGCCGAAATCGACGGCGTTCAGCGTCGCCAGCCGGGCCTGATAGGCGGTGTAGAGCGTGCCGCCCTTGCCGAACGCGAAGGCGGCGGCCTCGCCCGGGGGCACCTGCTCCGGCCCGAGGCCGCGGTTCTTCCAGCCGTCGATGGCGTGGGACAGGGCGCGGGCCGGCCAGCGCTTCTCGTCGACGTTCTGGTCGGCGATGACCTGCTTCATCAGCCGGAGCTGGTCGTCGGTGCCGAGAATCGTGAAATCGGACTTGAGCCCGACCATCTCGGCATGGCGGCGCAGGATCTTGGTGCCGATGGCGTGGAAGGTGCCGAGCCAGGGCATGCCCTCGCCGGCGGGGCCGATCAGCGCGCCGATCCGGTGCTTCATCTCCCGGGCGGCCTTGTTGGTGAAGGTCACCGCCAGGATGTCGAAGGGCCGCGCCCGGTTGGTCGCGATCAGGTGCGCGATGCGGGTGGTCAGCACGCGGGTCTTGCCGGTCCCGGCGCCAGCGAGCACGAGCACCGGGCCCTCCGTGGTCTCGACGGCGCGGCGCTGCTCGGGGTTGAGGCCTTCGAGGTAGGCGGAGGCGTCGCGGCGGAGCGCGCCCATGGCGCGGGCGGCGATGGAGGAGGCGGGAGCGCCGTCCCCGGCGGGCTGCGCGGGCGGGTGGTTCTGCATCCCGCATCCCTGGACCAAATCGCGAACGGCGTCGAGGTGGTTCGGGCGCGCTGGGGACAGCCGTGGCCGGCGCGAGCGGTGCGAATCTCCAAGTAAGTGCACCTTGGATCGTCCTCTCGGCGCCTCCCACGACAGCGCCCCGACATTCCGGGGCCGCGCAGCGGCGCCCGGAATCCAGATCCGCAGGTGAAGCAAATCCAGCCACCGTTGGCGGCTCTGGGTTCCGGGCTCGCCTGCGGCGCCCCGGAACGACGGCGCTGCCGCCGGGGTGGCATCGCCGCTGGCGCCCGCCGGGACTTATCGTGCTATGGCCGTGGCGACTGACTCGCGGGGGCACGCGGGGCGCGGCGGCACGGCGAGGTCGCGGCCTCGCGCAGAGATGGTGCGGAACGGGACCATTGCGTGATCTTCTGACCGCGCTGGCGGGCGCCGTCATCCTGGTTCTCGTGGCGGCGCTGGCCGTCCCCCCCTTCGTCGATTGGCAGGCCCATCGTGCGCTGGTCGAGCGGGCGATGACCCGTTCCCTCGGGGTGCCGGCCCGGACCGACGGCCGGATCGAAGTCCGCCTGCTGCCGTCGCCCCGGCTGCGCGTCGACCGGCTGCATCTCGGAGCCGACGCGGACCGACCCACGCTCGACGCCCGGTTCGTCAAGGCCGAGATCGCCCTGGCGCCGCTCCTGAAGGGCGAGTTCCGCTTCACCGAGACCCGGATCGGCCGGGCGGAGATCAAGCTCCCGCTCGCGGGCCCCGACGCCCTGAAGCTGCCGGGCGACTTCGGCGAAGCCCTGCGCGCGCGCGACTTCGCGATCGAGGCCCTGCACGTCCAGCAATTCCTCGTGACCACGCAGGTGCCGGCCACCGGCCGGACCGACCAGCTCTACGTCCAGGACCTGACCCTCCAGGCGCCGGCGCTAATCGGGCCCTGGCGCGTCGAGGGAACGAGCGGCGGCATCCCGTTCCGCGCCGTTAGCGGCACGCCGGGGTCCGATGGGCGCTTGGCCGCGAAGATCTCGGGCGGCGGCGACGCGCATCCGCGGTTCGAGGCGGACGCACGCTTCGGCCTGGTCCCGGCGGAATCCGGCCGGGCCGTCTCGGTGGAGGCCGAAGGCTCCGCCCGCCTCGTGGTCGGCCCGCCGACCCAGGCCGCCGGGGCCTACCTGCCGTTCTCGATCGGCGGCGCCTTCAAGGCCCGCGGCACCCAGGTGCGATTCGAGAACGTCGATCTCGCGATCGATCCGGGCGGCCGCGCCTTGCGGCTCGGCGGGAGCGGCCGCCTCGACCTGCGCCAGTGGCGCGCCGGCCTGAACCTGGAGGCCCGCCGCCTCGACCTCGACGCGTTCCTGGCCTCGCCCGAGGGCCAGAGCCTGATCGCCCGCGGCCTGCCGAGCTGGGCCGGGGGCCTGCCGGCCATGCTCGACCTCGATCTCGCGGTCGGCAGCGCCGTGCTCGGCGGCGAGGAATGGTCGAATCTCGCGCTCACCGGCACCCTGGAGCGCGCGGGCGGCCTGCTGCTGCGCCGCCTCGCGGTGACCGGGCCGGCGGACTCGAGCGTCAGCGTCAGCGGGCAGGTCGAGACCGCGCCGTTCCGCCTGACCGGGCCGGTGGCGCTGACCGCGCCGGATTCCGAGGCGCTCGGGCGCTACCTACGCCGCCTCGGCCTGGACGGCCCCCTGACCGCGCTCCTCGACGGCCGCCGGATCGAAGCCGCCGCCGACGTTTCCGCCGATGCGGCGAGCCTGTCGCTGCGCAACCTCCGGCTCGGCCTCGGGCCGGCGCGGATCACCGGCAATGCCCGTTACACCGCCGCGGAGGCCGGAACGCGCGGGCGGTTCGAGGCGCAGATCCGCGCGAGCGGCATCGACATCGCCGGCCTGCCGCCCCTCGGGACGACGCTGGGGAGCCTGCGCGATCTCGATCTCGCCCTGACCCTGGAAGCACGGGACGTCCGTTTCGGGGCGGCGGGCTCCGGAAACGGCACCATCGCGGCGCGCATCCAGTCGGACGGCGCGGGCCTCGCGGTCGACAGTCTCGACGTGACCGACCTCGCGGGCGCGAGCGCCACGCTCTCCGGCCGGATCGGCGCGGACGGGACCGGCCGCGTGTCGGGGCGCCTGAAGGCCCCGGTGGCGGCGCCGTTGCTCGGCCTGCTCGAACGGGTCTGGGTCGGCGAGATCCGCCTGCTCCCCGCCTTCCTGCGGGACGCGCCCCTCGACCTCGCCGTCGCCCTCGACCGGGAGGGCGTGGCCTCCGAGGCCCTGCGCACCCAGGCGAAGGGCAGTGCCGGCGGCGGCACCCTCGACCTGATCCTGGCGAGCCGCGGGACACGGATCGAGGGCGGCACCGCCGCCCTGACCAGCCCGCGGGCCGGCCTGTGGTTCGGGCGGACCGACATCGCCGGCCTGCAGCGTCCCGCCGAGCTTCACCTCAAGGCCGAGCGACCAGGCGCCGGCGCCCTCGCCCTCACGATCGACGGAACGGTGGCGGGCCTCCGGATCGCGACCGGCCGGCCGGTCCAGATCGGGGCCGACGCCGTGCCCACCGGCGGCGAGATCCGGGCCGACACGGCCGACCTCGCTCCGTTCCTGACGCTCGCCGGGGCCGCGCGCCTCCAGCCGGGCGCTTGGCCGGCGGACCTGACCGTCACCCTGTCGCGGGACAAGAGCGACAGCATCGCCGCCCTCACCGGCAAGGTCGCCGGGTCGGGCGTGACCGGGACGCTGATGCGGGCGCCGGGCGGGGCCCTGCGCGGCCGTCTCGGCCTGGACCGCCTGTCGCTGCCGCAGCTCGCCGCCGCGCTCCTGCTTCCGACGGAGGCGAACGGCCGGTTCTCGACGCCGCCGTCGCACCCGTCCGCCGCCCTCGATACCCGGATCGCCAGCCTCGATCTCGGGCGCGGCCTCGTGGCGACGGAGGCCTCCGTCGCCCTCGGGCTGGCCGACACGAGCCTGACCCTGCGGGACCTCACGGCCAAGCTCGCCGGTGGACGGATCGCGGGCTCGGCCACGATTGCCCGGCTCGGGGCGGCCGCGGCGATCACCGGCGAGGGCACGATCGACGCGGCCGCGATCCCGGCGCTCGCCGGGGGCGGCCCGGTCGGCGGCCGCCTGAGCGCCGACCTGCGCGTCTCCACCAATGCGGAGACGCTGACGGGTCTCGACGAGGGTCTCTCGGGGAGCGGCACGCTCACCCTCCAGGACCTGAGCGTGCCCGAGGCCGATCCCGCGGGGCTCGGACGCGCCCTGGCCCGGGCGGCCGAGATCGACGATCCGCTGCGCGGGGGGCGGCTCCAGGCCCTGGTCTCCGAGGAACTCGCGAAAGGTGGCGCGCAGGCACGCGGGCCAGCCCGCGCCGCGGCCACCATCGTCGGCGGCGTGCTGCGGGCCGGCCCCCTCGACATCGATTTCGGCTCCGCGCGCTGGACCGGCACGGTCGGCTACGACCTGCGTGCCGGCCGGCTCGACGCCCGCGGCACGCTCGCCGGCGGCCCGGTGCCCCGAGGCTGGAATGCCGGGCCGCCGGCCGTCCAGCTCGGGCTGACGGGGCCGCTCGCCGCGCCCGAACGGAGTCTCGATGTCGGCGCCCTGTCGAACGGGCTCGCCGCCTTCGTGCTGCAGCGCGAGCTGGAGACGATCGAGTTGTCCGAGGCGGATCAGGTGGAGCGGCAGCGCCGCCGCGCCCGGATCGAGATGGACCGCGCCCGCGCCGCGGCGCTCAAGGCTGCGGCCGACAAGGCCGCTGCCGAGAAGGCTGCCGCCGAGCGCGCCGCCGCCGAGGAGGCCGCACAGCGGGTCCGGGTGCAGGGCGGCGACGGGCAGGGCGCGACGCCCATCGACGCGCAGCACCCGTAATCGCTTAGGGAATTCGTCCGCAGGGCCGAAGACACCCGCGCAGGGGCTGTGTGATCTCAGTGACTGGTGCGGGAGAGGCAAGCCGCACAGCGTCCCGTTCCGCCGGCCTGTGAGAAGCCGCCCGAGCCGGCTGCTCCCGCGTCATCTCGGGGCCGCGCAGCGGCGCCCGGGATCCAGAGCCGCCGTCGTGCCGAGGCATCACACGGACGGCGGATCCGACGTCCAGATCGATGTGCCGCGGGCGCACCCATGAGGACGGCTCCGGAACGCACGCCGGACCGGCTCGCTATCCCCTCAAACGATGAAGCGCCGGTCGACGGTCTGGAACAGGTAGAAGCCGTTGAAGCGCACGGCCGTGTCGGCGGCCCTGTCGTCGAAGTCGAGCGGCTGCCGGCTGCCGTCGCAGAGCTTGCCGCCAAAGGTCCAGCGGCCGGCACCGATGAAGGGCGGGACACTGCTGGCCTCCGGCACCGCGCAGCAGAGGCCCTCCACGCTTCTGAGCTGGAACAGGTTGTAGCTTCGCATCCGAAGTCCTCCGCCTGGCCGCCCTCAAGCCAAATTTTCCCAATACAAGATCTTGCATTGCGAAGAATCGGCTTGACCGTGCTCATAATGGCACAATCAGTCGAGTTTGTGACGGTCAAGTTTCAGGGACGTTTCGGTTCAACTCCTCGAGCCAGATGCGCGCGGACCCGTCCGAAGGCGCCCGCCAGTCGCCCCTCGGCGACAGCGAGCCGCCGGCCGAGACCTTCGGCCCGTTCGGGAGCGCCGAGCGCTTGAACTGGCTGAAGCCGAAATAGCGGGTCAGGAAGACACCGAGCCAGCGACGGATCTCCGGCAGGTCGTATGCGACCCGCTTGGTCTCGGGAAAGTCCGGCGCCCAGAAACCGCTCTCCTTGTCGCTCCAGGCATGCAGCGCCAGGAAGGCGATCTTCGACGGCCGGAACCCGTAGCGCAGCGTGTAGAACAGGTTGAAATCCTGCAGCGCGTAGGGGCCGATCGTGGCTTCCGTGCTCTGCGGGCTGTCGTCCTGGTCCATCGGCACCAGTTCGGGGGAGATCTCGGTGTCGAGGACCGCCTGGAGGGTGCGCGCCTCGTCCGGCCCGACCTCGCCGTTGCCGATCACCCAGCGGATCAGGTGCTGAATCAGGGTCTTGGGCACGCCGGCATTGACCGCATAGTGGCTCATCTGGTCGCCGACGCCGTAGGTGCACCAGCCGAGCGCCAGTTCCGAGAGGTCACCGGTGCCGACCACGATGCCGCCGGCATGGTTGGCGAGCCGGAACAGGTAGTCGGTGCGCAGGCCCGCCTGCACGTTCTCGAAGGTCACGTCATAGACTGCCTCGCCTTTGGCGTAGGGGTGGCCCATGTCGGCGAGCATCTGCTTGGCCGCCGGGCGAATGTCGATCTCGGCGGCGGTGCAGCCGAGCGCCTTCATGAGCGCGTGGGCGTTGGTCTTGGTGGCGTTGGAGGTGGCGAAGCCCGGGAGCGTGTAGGCCAGGATGTCCGAGCGCGGATAGCCGAGGCGGTCGAAGGCTTTGGCGATCACGATCAGCGCGTGGGTCGAATCGAGTCCGCCCGAGACGCCGATCACGGCCTTGCGGGTGCCGGTCGCCTCCAGGCGCTTGGCGAGGCCGGCGACCTGGATGTTGTAGGCCTCGTAGCAATCCTGTGCGAGACGCGCCGGATCGGCCGGCACGAAGGGAAAGCGCTCGATCCGCCGGATCAGCCCGATATCGGCCTCCGGGGGGCTGAGCCTGAACGCGACGCGACGATAGGCGAGGGCGTGGCGCCGGGCGTCGTCGTCGAAGCTGCCGGCCTGCAGGCGCTCCTGGGCGATCAGGTCGAGGTCGATATCGGCCAGCGTCGTCACCGGGCCTACGGGAAAGCGCTCGCCCTCGGCGAGACGGACGCCCAGCTCGTCGATGCTAGTCTGGCCGTCCCAGGACAGGTCGGTGGTCGATTCGCCCTGGCCGGCGGCGGCATAGACATACGCGCAGGCGCCGCGCATCGCGGCGGCCCGCGACAGGAGCGCCCGCGATTCGGCCCGGCCCACGGTGATCGGGCTGCCGGAGAGGTTGGCCAGCACCGTGGCGCCCGCCAGCGCCGCGCGCATGCCGGGG
Source organism: Methylobacterium sp. PvR107 (assembly GCF_017833295.1). Taxonomy (NCBI): domain Bacteria; kingdom Pseudomonadati; phylum Pseudomonadota; class Alphaproteobacteria; order Hyphomicrobiales; family Methylobacteriaceae; genus Methylobacterium; species Methylobacterium sp. PvR107. The sequence goes on along the minus strand of NZ_JAFIBW010000001.1, from coordinate 2,542,310 downwards.
GGCTCGGGCACCCACAGGTCCTCGCAGATCTCCACCCCGACCACGAGGCCCGGCAGTTCCTCGGCGGGGAACAGCAGGTCTGTTCCGAAGGGCACCTCGTGACCGGCGACCCGGATGGTCTCGCCACTGATCCCGGCGCCGGAGGCGAAATGGCGCTTCTCGTAGAACTCCCGGTAATTCGGCAGGAAGGTTTTCGGGACCACGCCGAGCAGGCGGCCGCCCTGGATCGCCAGGGCGCAGTTGTAGACGCGGTGGCGCCAGCGCAGCGGCGCGCCGACGAGCAGGAGCGGCCGGAGATCGGCCGATTCGGCGATCACCCGGGTTGCTGCGGCCTCGACCGCGTCCAGCAGCGTCTGCTGCAGGAGCAGGTCCTCGATCGCGTAGGCCGAGAGGCCGAGTTCGGTGAACACCGCCAGCGCCGCCCCCGAACCGTGGCAGGTCCGGGCCAGGTCGAGGATCACGTCGGCGTTGCGCTCGGGCTCGGCCGGGTGGCTGCGGCCGGTGCAGGCGGCGACGCGGGCGAAGCCGTGGCGGTAGAGGGAGCGGAAGCGCGTCGGCGATTCGGAGGTGGCTTGCGACACGGGCACCTGTCCGGATGAGGGGTGGCTGCGGGTATCATATGGGACGCGGCAGGGTGGTGGCAGCGCCGCGTCACGCCGGTCAACGCGGCGGGACGGAGTTTGGCCTCCATCGGCCTTTCACGGCCTCCGCGTCATCCCGGGCTCGCCTACGGCGCTCCGGCATGCAGGAGGCGACCGACAGGTCCGGACCCCCACATGGTTTCCGCCAGATGGGCGCGCGGCAAGCCTCCATTAACGACGAATGGCCTAACTCAGGGACAGCCGCCGCGCGTCGGCGGATCCCTGTTTCGAGTATCGTTCGAGAACCCATGCGCGCATCGGGACGGCCTCCGTACTCCCACCGTGACCCCGCTCGCCCCGTCCGCGGCGGCGACCGCTCGGGCCTCTCCCTGGGAGCCCTTGCGCACCGGCTGATGGCGCTCCGCGCCAGCCTCACCCGACGCCTGTCCGGCTCCCCGGCCGGCGTGCCAGCGCGCCCGTCCTACGGCGTCCCCGGGTGCCGGGCGGAGCCGAGCTGGCTCACCGCGCCGGCCGCGATGGTCGGCCGCGAATCCGCGGAGCGCACCCCGCGCGCCGCTCCGTCGGAGCCCCAATGGCCGGCCGAGGTCTTCGACGACCGGGCGAGCCTCGACGCGCTGGACGGACCCGTCGTCGAGAGCCGAATCGATCGCAGCGCCTCCTCGCCGGGCGTGCTGGTGCGTCAGCCGCGCCGACCCGCTGCGATCGCGCCGGAGCATGCGGCGGCCTCCGCGCCCGCACCGGCTCCGGCCGCGCCTTCGGCCGTGCGCTGGACCCGGACGCCCGATTCGGTGCTGCAGGAGCGCCGCCAGCGCGCCCTCGAGGCCGAGCGCGTCGCCCTGGAGCGCGCCCGCGCCGATGCGCAAGCGGCCGCCCTCGCTCAGGAGACCGAGCGGGCGGCCCGCGACGAGGCCGAGCGCGAGCGCAGCGAGCATGCCCGGATCGCCTCCGAGGAGGCCGAGCGCGCGTTCGCCCCGCCGGACATGCCCGAAGCCGGCGCGCCGGACGCGGAGCCGGTGCCCCTGTGGCGCCAGCCCTTCGTCGCGCCGCCGGGCGTCCGCTTCTTCCGCACGCCGGACCGCCGCCCGGTCCGGCCCGCCGTCGAGCTCGCCGCGTCCACGGCGGTGATCGCCCCGGTGGCGGCCATGCCGGTCGTCGCGGAGGCGGCCGAGGACGCCGTACCGGCTCGTGACTGGTCCGACCTGCCGGACTGGTCCGAGGTCCAGCCCTGGTTCGAGGGCGCCGATTGGTCGTCCGTGGACGCCTGGTCCGCCCTGGAGGCGCAGCCCGCCGTAGCTGCACCGGCCTTGGGGGAGATCACCGCGCAGGCGGCTTCCGACGAGCGCTTCGTGTCGATGCCCCTCGACGTCTCGCACCTGCGCTCGCTGCCGCCGCGGCCGGTCTACGTGCTCGACCGGCTCGTGCGGTTCGATCAGCCGCCGCGGCCCGCCGACGGGCAGGATAACGGAACGGAGTCCGGCCAGCGCACCGAGGAGGCCGCCGCGATCCGGAGCGCGTTCCTGCCGTCCGCCACGCCGGCATCGTCCGGCCTGTCGCTGGTCTTCGGCCCCGGCATTGCGGCCGAGCCGGAAGCCCCGCGCCGCGCCCCCGTTCTCAGCGCCATGGCGGCGCGGGCGGCGATCCGTGCGGGCGGCCAGCCGAGCCCGGTCCCGCCGGCGCCGCAGGCTCAGCCCGAGATGGTCCCGTTTCCGGTTGCGGCCACGCCGATCGCCGAGCGCGCCGAAGCGGAGCGCGTGGTGATCCCGATGACCCCGCGCCCGGTCCTGCTCCGGGGCAAGCTGGCGCCGCAGCCCGAGCCGATGGCGGCCGAGGTCGAGGTCGCGGCCGAGCCCGTCGCGGCTGCGGTCGAGATGGTCGAGGTCGCCGTGCCCGCGCCCGCTCCGTCCGCGCTCCCCATGGTGGCGTCCCGGGCGCACCTGATCCCGGCCGGCCGCCACCTCGAGATCGCGCCGATCGAGAACGCCGATTACGAGCTGCCGTCCCTCGAACTGCTCGCCCTGCCGGCCCCCGGCGGCAGCGAGGAGGTCGATGCCGACGTCCTGGAGCAGAACGCCCTCAACCTCCAGCAGACGGTGCAGGATTTCGGCGTGCGCGGCGACATCCTGGCGGTGCGGCCCGGCCCGGTCGTCACCCTCTACGAGCTCGAGCCCGCCCCCGGCACCAAGTCCAGCCGCGTGATCGGCCTGTCGGACGACATCGCACGCTCCATGTCGGCGGTCTCGGCCCGCGTCGCGGTCGTGCCCGGCCGCAACGTCATCGGCATCGAGCTGCCGAACGAGACCCGCGAGACCGTCTACCTGCGCGAGCTGCTCGCGTCGGCCGATTTCGGCGAGAGCAAGCACAAGCTGGCTCTGTGTCTGGGCAAGAACATCGGCGGCGAGCCGATCATCGCCGACCTCGCGCGCATGCCCCACCTCCTGGTCGCCGGCACCACCGGCTCCGGCAAGTCGGTGGCGATCAACACCATGATCCTCAGCCTGCTCTACCGGCTCAAGCCGGAGGAGTGCCGCCTGATCATGGTCGATCCCAAGATGCTGGAGCTGTCCGTGTACGACGGCATCCCGCACCTGCTCTCCCCGGTCGTGATCGACCCCAAGAAGGCGGTGATCGCCCTCAAATGGGCCGTGCGCGAGATGGAGGAGCGCTACAAGAAGATGTCCAAGATCGCCGTCCGGAATATCGACGGCTACAACGCCCGCATGAAGGAGGCCCGCGACAGGGGCGAGACCATCACGCGCACGGTCCAGACCGGCTTCGACCGCCATACCGGCGAGGCGGTGTACGAGGACGAGGCGATGGACCTGGCGCCGCTGCCGTACATCGTGATCGTGGTCGACGAGATGGCCGACCTGATGATGGTGGCCGGCAAGGACATCGAGGGCGCGATCCAGCGTCTCGCCCAGATGGCGCGGGCGGCCGGCATCCACCTGATCATGGCGACGCAGCGGCCGTCGGTGGACGTGATCACCGGCACGATCAAGGCGAACTTCCCGACCCGGATCAGCTTCCAGGTGACCAGCAAGATCGACAGCCGCACGATCCTGGGCGAGATGGGCGCCGAGCAGCTGCTCGGTCAGGGCGACATGCTGTTCATGGCCGGCGGCGGGCGCACGACCCGCGTGCACGGGCCGTTCTGCTCGGACAGCGAAGTCGAGAGCGTGGTCGCCCACCTCAAGCGCCAGGGCCGGCCCAGCTACCTCGACGCCGTCACCGCCGACGACGCGTCCGAGGAGCCCACCAAGGAGGGCGGCCGGTCCGGCCGGGGCAAGGCGGCGACTGCCGACAAGTCCGAGCGTTCCGACGAGCCCGAGGAAGACGCCCCCGTCTTCGATATCGGCGCCTTCGCGGCGGCGACCGGCGGCGAGTCCGACGACCTCTACAAGCAGGCCATCGAGGTGGTGCTGCGCGACCAGAAGGCCTCGACCAGCTACATCCAGCGCCGCCTGCAGATCGGCTACAACCGCGCCGCCTCGATCATGGAGCGGATGGAGATCGAGGGCATCGTCGGCCCGGCCAACCATGCCGGCAAGCGCGAGATCCTGGTCGCCGGGGCGTCGCACAGCTCGGCCGGAATGTACGACGACGAGTGACACGCTGTCCGGGCCGCTTCCCACGGGGGCGGCCCGGACGTCGCATCTTCGCCACAGGGCGGGGTTCTAACGGGCCGCTGCGAAACCCGCCCCGTCCTTGCGCGCGGAGCGACGCAACCCAGGACAGCGCGACATCGGTAAGCGTGGCGCACCTGGATTGCTTCGCTCCGCGCGCAAGGGCGAGGGGATGGTCAGGCGTCCGCAGCGGCCCGCACACCTCTGTTTCGCCGCCGGAGCTTGCCCGCGGTTCCCCAGGAGATTCTGCCGATGATCGGCCGCCGCATCCGCACAGCCGGCTCCCTGATCGCCGCCGGGCTGTGGCTCGCGACCGCCAACCCGGCCGACGCGCAGGTCGGCGCCTTCATCGACAGCTTGTTCGGCCACAAGGAGGAACCCGCCCCGCAGCCGGAGACCGCCCCGGCAGCGCCCGCGCCGGCCAAGAAGCCGGCCCCCAAGGCGAAGGAAGCGAGCAAGGACGCGAAGGCCGGCAGCGCCAAGCCCGCCAAGGGCGGCGACAAGGCCGACCACAAGGCCCCGGAGCCGAAGGTCGCGGCGGTCGGCGCGCCGACCGCGATCGTCACCGGCGACTCGGCGGATCCCGCCACGCTGCTCGCTCAGGCCAACGCCTATTTCAACGGCATCAACACCCTCACGGGCAGCTTCATGCAGATCGGCGCCGACGGGCGCCGGATCGGCGGCAAGCTGACGCTGGCCAAGCCCGGCCGCCTGCGCTTCGACTACGACCAGCCCTCGCCCCTGGAGGTCGTCGCCGACGGCACCTCGGTGGCGGTCCGCGACCGCAAGCTCAACACCCAGGACCTCTACTTCATCACCCAGACGCCGCTGAAATTCCTGCTGCGCGAGAAGATCGACCTCGCCCGCGACCTCACCGTGACCGACGTGGCCAACGATCCGGGCGGCGTGCGCATCAGCCTGGAGGACCGCGCCACCCTCGGGGGCACCTCGAAGATCCAGCTGTTCTTCGATTCCGAGATGAAGACCCTGTCGCAATGGCGGATCACCGATCCGCAGGGCTACATCACCACGGTGACGCTCTCGAACCTGCAGAAGGGCAAGAGTGTCGACGGCAGCCTGTTCTTCATCAATTACGGCCGCGCCGAGGACAAGGCGATGCAGCAGCAGATCCAGCAGACGAAGCAGTGACGGGCCGTCACGCCGCCTTGGCGTCGATCCCGCCGGGGGCGGCGCCGCGCCAGCGGTCGAGCTCCCGGTCGATCGCCCCTTCGGTGCAGCGCAGGAACTCCGCGGCCGGCAGGCCCGGGGCGACGGCGGCGAGGTAGCTCACCACCACCGTGCCGGACCGGGTCGCCGTGCCGCCGGGCCAGAACAGTCCGGAATTGAGCGCCACCGGCACCACCGGCAGCCCGAGCCGGCCGTAGAGCAGCTCGACGCCGCGCTTGAAGCGCAGCGGCGCGGCGATGCCGCCGCGGGTACCCTCGGGAAAGATCAGGATCGACCGGCCGGCATTCACGGCGGCGCGCCCCTCGTCGATCATGGTGCGCAGCGCCTGGGTGCCGTTGCCCCGGTCGATGACGATCATCGGCGAACGCCGCAGGAACCATCCGACCACCGGGATCGCCAGCAGCTCCCGCTTGGCGACGATCGCCACGTCCGGCACCAGCACCAGGAAGGCCAGCGTCTCCCAGGTCGATTGGTGATTGGCAACGATCAGGCAGGGCTCGGCCGGCAGGTGCTGGCGGCCCTCCTCGACGTAACGCAGCCCGACGATACGCCGCAGCCCGCCCAGGATCCCGCGCGCCCAGAGCCGCGTCGCCCGGCGGATCGGCCGCTGCGGCGAGCCGGACAGCAGGAAGATCGCCAGCGGCGCGAGGAACAGGGTCGTCCAGGCCGCCCAGTAGACGGCGAACAGGAGCGAACGGGCATGTGCCATGGCAGGGCCTCGTCGAGGGGCCCGGGACAGGGCAAGCCCCGGACATAGCGCCTGCGGGCCAAGCGCGCACGGCCTTTTGCCCCACCGACGGTGAGCGGACTGTCGCGGGCCGCGAAATCGGCTATCGGAACGCAACGCCGTCCGAACCCAAGCGCCGCCCGTGCAACTCACCGTCACCACCTGGAACATCAACTCGGTGCGCCTGCGCATCGACCTGGTGCTGCGCTTCCTGGCCGCGCACAAGCCGGACGTGCTCTGCCTCCAAGAGACCAAGTGCCCCGACGACGCCTTCCCGCTGAAGGCCCTGCGCGGCTCCGGCTACGAGCATGTGATGTTCGCCGGCCAGAAGGGCTACAACGGCGTCGCGATCCTGTCGCGCTTCCCCCTGCACACCCGCAGCGTGATGGGGTTCTGCGAGCGGGCGGATGCCCGCCACATCTCGGCGGTGCTCGGGCCGGAGGCCGGGGCGGCCTCGGGCATCGTGCTGCACGATTTCTACGTGCCGGCTGGCGGCGACGTGCCGGACCGCGACCTCAACCCGAAATTCGCCCACAAGCTCGACTTCCTGGCCGAGCTGCGCGCGTGGGGCGGCAAGCGCGTCTCCGGACCGGCGATCCTGATGGGCGACCTCAACGTCGCGCCGCTGGAGCACGATGTCTGGTCGCACAAGCAGCTCCTCGACGTGGTGAGCCACACCCCCGCGGAGACGGAGGCGCTCGAGATCCTGCGCGGGGAGGCGGGCTGGATCGACACGGCGCGCCATCTCACGCCGGAGCCGGAGAAGATCTACACGTGGTGGAGCTACCGCTCCCCCGACTGGTCGGGCGCCAACAAGGGACGGCGCCTCGATCACCTGTGGGTGTCGCCGGACCTCGTCGGGACCGTCCGCAAGGTCGAGGTGCTGCGCGAGGCCCGCGCCTGGGAGCGCCCATCCGACCACGCGCCGGTGACCCTGACGCTGGAACTCTGATCCTGCGCCCTACGCGGAACCGCGATGTATCCGGCGCATTGCCCGCTCACGAACCCGCGATGCGAGCCAGCCCCGATGCGCAAGATCCTGATCGCCTTCCTTCTCCCGAAGGTCGTGTCCTACCTGCGCCGCCGCTACGGCAACCCGCATCCGGCGCGTAACCGCGCCTTCTGAGCGGGCCGCGCGACAGGGCTGCAGGCGCGGCCGGGCTTCGGCTCCGGCCGCTCTTGAACGCCGGACGACCGAGCTGGCGTGGCGCGGTTTCCGCCCTGCCGATCGGCCGTTCTAGACTTGAGCGACCGGATGGTCGCCGAAGGCCGGAGCTTTATCCGCACGGAGCCGGAGGCGGGGTGCCCCAACTGGGCGTCGATCCGCCGGAAGGTCGCCAGGGCCTGCCCGACGATCTGGTCCATGTTGTAGTAGCGATCGGTCGCGAGCCGGCCGACGAACCACACGTTCCGCTCGGTGAGCGCGAGGCGCTCGCAGCGTTTGAACAGGGCTTGGTTCTCGGGCCTCGGAATCGGATAGTACGGATCACCCTCGGCGCTCGAATACTCGAACGTCAGCGACGTCAGCACGTGCTCCTGCCCGGTGAGATGCTTCGACTCGGTGATCCGCGTGTGGGCCTCGGTCTGCGGATAGTTCACCGCCGCCACCGGCTGGTGACGGGTGACGTCCGGGGTGGTGTGGACGAACCGGAGGCTGCGGTAGGGCAGGCGCACGAACCGGCCGTCGAAATACGCGTCGATCGGTCCGCTATAGATCAGCTGCCGGTGTGGGATGACGTCGCGGAACGCTGCATTTGCAGGCCGAAGGTCTCGCGGACGCGCCCGCCATGGATACCGCGTGAGACGCAACGCGAGTTCGCGCCCGAAGGAAATCCGGCGCCTCGCCCAATGAACATCGCGCGACGCCGGTGTTCCCGGCATCGCCGCCTGGTGCGCGACGGGCAGTTCACACCGTCGGTCCGGTCCCGGCGTCGGGAAGCTGCAGCGCTTCCGGGATGAGATTGATCGCGATAGCGCTCTCGCCGAAAGGCGGCGCCCGGCCCAGATCGGCACGGTCGCCAAGCACCCGGCGCGCCGACAGGATCTTCTGGAACGCCTGCCGGTCGGCCCCTGCGTGTCGCGCCAGATCCTCCAATCGACGCAGCTTCTCGATCGTCAGGGCCGTCGCCGCTTCGGCCGAGGCAGGCCCGTTGATGGCAAGGTGCTGGACGAGCCAAGCCGTCTGATCATCGAGGTCGATGATATCTGTGCTCATGGCGGCAATTCCATCGAACGTCATCTTCGATCCGGGCGTATGCCGAGATCGCGCGCCGCTCATTAACCTAACGAAACAACCGATCGGGATTTCAGGGCGCCGCCGCCGATTTCAGCTTGCCGAACCGCTTGAGGAGACGATCCCGCTTCAGGCGCGACAGGCGATCGATCCAGAACACGCCGTCGAGCTGATCGATCTCGTGCTGGATGACCGCGGCCTGGAAGCCGTCCGCCTCTTCCTCGTGGGCCGATCCGTCGAGGTCGCTGTAGCCGAACCGGACGCGCGCGGGCCGGGTGATCCGCTCGCGGACGCCCGGCATGCTGACGCTGCCCTCCTCATGCGTCGCCAGGTCGGAGGACGCCCAAAGGATCGTGGGGTTCACGTAGGCGCGCGGCTCCTGATCCGGCGACATCCGGATCACCATGACGCGCGCGGGCACGCCGATATGCGGGGCTGTCAGGCCGAGGGCGCTCGCGGTCCGGAGCGCGTCCCGTACATCGTCGGCCAGGACCTTCAGGTCCGGCCCGAAACTATCGACCGGGGAGGCCGGACAAGAGAGGCAGGGGTCCGGGAACAGGACCAGCGCGCGCGCCGACATGACGGGTCCTATTCCTGCGAGGCTCAACGGTCCCGCCACCCTTTATCGAAGCCCGGCGGCGCGGTGAACTGGGCTGTCCGTGCATCCGGCGGCGTCCGACGTGCCGGTCGCCAGGGCAGGGTCCTGGCGATACGGAGGCGGCGGGCAAGGGCAGCCGACGGATGGTCAGGCCAGTCCGTCAGAGGCCATTCCCGGTCTCACGACGGCTTTCATCCTGGCATCGTCTCGGCGCGACGGATCCTTCGGAAGCCATCGGCGCCGCGAGCGGACCGAAGCTCAGGAAGACCTCATAGGCCATCCCGGCGAGCGCGTGGCCGATCCAAGCCGTCGTATCCCTGATCGCGTTCATGGCGCGGTGTCCTCAGCGGGCTCAACCCCTGTGACGCCCGGAAGGCCGTGGCAAGACGGTCTCCCGGACGTGCGGCGTCAGGCGAAGTGCGCGGGTAGGCTCAGGGCCTGCGCATAGGTCACCAGCGCGATCGCGCCGCCGATCAGCGTGGCGGCAATGGTGATGCGGTTCGTCCAAGTCATCGTGGCCTCCATCGGGTTCGCGACTGTGTTCGCGTGGTGAAACCGATGTATGCCTAAGCTTTCAGGGCCGACGTGTTCTGGAACACGCGTGACACGACGGGACATCCGGACGGGCCGGGCCGCCGCTCGCTAGATCGTCTCGTAGGCGAACAGGATCGCGATGACCGACAGGCTGATCAGCCCGAGGACGAAGCCGATATCGGCGCAGCGCTCCAGGCGGATCGCGAGGTCGCTCTCGGATTCCAGGCGGATCGACAGGTAGGAGGCGATCGCGCTGACCAGGAACAGGATGGCCGTCAGTGCGGCAGCCTCGTCGACGTGGCTCGGACCGATGCGCCCCTCGACGATCTTCACCAGGCCGATCAACGTGGTGCACACGCCGACCATCGTCCCGGCATTGGGCAGGATGTGGCGCGACAGGCCTTCCTCGCCGGAACGCTTCCTCCATGAGTGCCTGGTCATGCGCCCCCGCGGGTGTCCACCGGCCGGTTATCGGCTCATCTTGGTCGCCTGAGGAGTCCAGCCATGAAGCGTCCGCTGACCACCGGTTTCACCGTCCCGCCGCCGAGCGGGCCGCGGCCAGTCGCGCCCGAAAACCCACCCGTGCCGACGTGGCGGGAGGTTGCACCGATCGTGGCGGCGCTGGTCGCGGTCCTGGAGGCGATCGAGACCGGCCCGAAGGCCGGGCCCGCGATGAAGGCCCATCGCTCCGCCATGCGCCGCCAGGGCGAGGCCGCCGCAGCCCTGGGTGGCCCCGAGGCGATGGCGGCGGTGCTCCAGCAGGTCGCCGGCACCGATCCCCTGCGGGCCGAACGCCGCCTCGCCTTCATCCGCGAGGCCTGGACGGGGCTGTCAGGCTGGCACCCCGACGCCCCGCCCGACGGCGACGGTCACCAGCCCCCGTAGGAGCGGCGCGGGCCGTCGTAGCCGCCGGGGCCACGCTCGTACCCGCCATATCCGTAGCCCGGCCGGCCGCCATAGGGGCCGCGCGGTCCGCCATAGCCCCAGCCGCGATCGTTGGGCCGGCAATGGCCCCACGGGTTCGGGTGGAAGCCGGGGCCGCAGCCGCCGGCCACGCGTTCGAACCGCACGCCGCCATCCGGCGGGCCGTATCCGAACGGCGCCGCATTGGCCGCCGTGGCGGTGGCAAACCCTGCCGCCAGCACCGCGGCCATCCCGAACATCCTGGAGCGCTTCATGACACGATCTCCTGACAACCCTGGCCCCGGGCTTACCGGGCCGGATGACAGGAGGATGCGACCGCGACCGTGAACCGGATCTGGTGCGGCTGTTCATCGATCCGACGGGCGGCGACGAGTCCGACAGACCCCATCGTAGCGGGGAGCGCCGAGACCGGCGCGGGCGGAGAAACCTTGCTCCGGAGCCCGACGTTCCTGGGCCAGGGCGCCGCTGCAGGAAACGTCCAGGCAATTTAGGGTTCGGGAGATGTGGATGACGGAGGTGGTGCGCGACAATGTCGACCGGAGCCGCTTCGAGCTGGCGGTCGGCGGCGAGGTCGCCTTCGCCACGTATCGCCGCGAAGTGGGGCAGCTCCTCATCAGCCACGTCTACGCCCCGCCCGTCCTCCGCGGCACCGGAGCGGCCGACAGGCTCATGGCGGGCGTCGTGGCGCGGGCCCGGGCCGGCGGTGAACGGATCGTGCCCCACTGCGGGTACGCCCGCGCGTGGCTGCGCCGGCACCCCGCGCATCACGATCTGCTCGCGTGAGGGGCGGCAGGGACGGGCCTCCGGTCGCGATCGGAGCCCGCCGGTGCTTGAGGCCTGGAGCGGTCCCGGACGGCGTCGGTCGAGGGCTCTGCCGCCGTCCTTGCGAGCAGAGCGACGAAGCGCGGTCGGTGCCACGACGGCCGATGGCGCGCTTCGGGGCCACTGCGCGGCACGCGTGATGACGGAGCGGCCCGCATCGACGGAAGGGTTCGACGGGATACCGGATCGGAAGCGACAGCCTGCGCGTGGCCAACATCTGACGCCTGGTACCCGCTGACGCGGTCGGCCTCGGACGAAGGCTTGCCCGTCCGTATCAAGGCATCTTCGAGACGAAGCGGACGATGCCGCCCCGTCCGCTCACGCTCCTTCCCAGAACTTGGAAGTATCCGCTGCTGGCTTCCACGATCTATTGCGACGCCTGCCCCATGCTCGCGGGGTCGTGCAGGATCTTTATCTTGCCGATCCCCCGCTGTTCCGGAGCGCTTCGGATCGAGGCCGCTACGCTGCCGCGCGAGGAGGCACCCTCGGCTCGATCGCGTATGCACTTAGCACTTTGCACCTGTCGTTACCAATTTGCCTAGACACTGCAGAACCGGCCTTCATTACTAAATATGTATCGGAGGGAGGGAAGAATGAAACGGCGTCGATTCCTTGCGGCGGGTGCGACGCTTTTCGCGTCGACATGCATGGTTCGGGCTCAGCCTCTCCGATCCTATAAGCTCGCGATTGTGCATCCTGATCGATCAACGAGCCTGATGACGAGGGAGAAAAGCCCTAATTTTCGAGCATTTTTCGACGAGCTTTCGAAATCTGGCTTCGAAGAGGGAAGCAGCTTGATCGTGGGTCGGTTCGACGGCGGTGGTATATCGGAAAACTACAAAGCAACTGCTGAGGAAGTCGTCAAATGGCGCCCCGATATCATAATGTCCATTTCAGATCGCATGACGAAATTGATTAAAGATGCGACCACAAGCATTCCGATCGTCGCTTTGACGAGTGACCCGGTATCGTACGGGCTGGCCCGCTCCCTGGCTCATCCTGGAGGCAACGTCACTGGAATTATGGTCAACTCTAGTCCTGAAATATTTGAAAAGCGCATCGAGTTTTTGAGAGAAATCGTTCCGGATACGCGAGGTGTTTTCCAGCTCACATCCCGTACCCTCTGGGAAAGTCCCTTGGGATCGAGTGTGCAAGCGGCTGTCGAGAAGGCCGGGCTTCAACTGATCGGTCCTCCTGTGGAAAGTCCGCATCGTGAGCCGCAGTACAGTGCAGCTGTGGCTGCTGCCGCTGAGAAAACGAAATCGGCCTTGGTCACGACGGCTGTCGAAAACTTCAACAACATGGATCTCATCATCAGACTGGTGAACGAGCACCGTATCGTCGCATTCTATCCGATGCGTGACTATGTCGTTCGAGGAGGACTTATAGGTCATGATATCGATCTCGTTGACCTGAATGCACATGTCGGGCAACAAGTTTCGCAAATCTTGAGAGGAACGGACGTCGGGAGCATCCCATTCTACCAGCCCCTGCGCCTGAAGATTTCGATAAATCTTGCCTCAGCGAATGCGGCGGGAATCAGCATACCGGCCAGCATCCTCGCCAGGGCTGACGAAGTGATCGAATGACCTCGATGGGACGAAGTCTGCCAGATGTGACCGTCTCATCGGCTGATGCGGCACCGGCATGCGGCGCGTGTTGCGCGCCCGTTCACAAGCCCGATTGAGACGAACGAGCTTGGACCCGCCCGACGGACACGGCCGGACGAGGGCGAGATCGGTCGAGAATGACGGTTCATCGCGAAGCCATTCACGGCCGACGAGGTGCAGGGCTGTCTCCGGGGATGCAGCTGTCGGGTAGAAACAGGCGTGGCAGTGCGAGTGGGGTTAGACGAAACAGGAGCGGATCAGGCGGCCTGTGAGTGCGGATGGAACGCTTGCTGTCCAATGCGATTCCGGAACCTGCTTGACCCCCCAGCCGAAGGAGCGGACGGCCGATCGATTGCCGCCATCGGTAGGCATCGATCGTCGGCCGAACGGCCGACCTGGATCGAAACCGGCTCCGCGCCGCGGGCACCAAGCGTCTGATCTTGATCCCTAGGCCGCCGCGCGACCGGCCATGTAGCCGCGCCAGCCGCCGAAGCGGGTGATGTCGGCCGCATCGACAAGGCCGGCGGCCTCGACCAGGAACCCCTTGGGCGCCGTCCCGTCGGCGAGCCGCAGAGTACCGATGCCGAGCGGCGCCGGGATCCCGGCCACGAAGGCCCCGAAGGCGGCGGGCGGCAGCGCCCACACCTCAGTCTCGATCGCGCCGCCCTCACCGGCAGCCACCCGGAGCAGCCCCGGGCGCTGCGGCGGCCCGCCGGGCAGGGCGTAGAGGCGATAGTCCGGCCCGGTTGGCGCCGTCCGCAGGTAACGGGCACCGCGTTCCGTCAACTCACGGTTCAGGGGCAGTCCGGACAGATGCGCGCCGACCACCGCCAGCTCGATCTCGCCGGGCAAGGCCCGCGCCGGGCCCGGCTCCGCCGCCGGCACGGGCGTCGGGCCCGCACCGATCCGGGCCGCCGTACGTGCGTGCAGGCGTGCGCCCAGGGCGGCGAGCAGCCCGTCCGATCCCCGCGGCGCCAGCAGGGTGACCCCCGCGGGGAAGCCGTCGGCGCGGGGCCGACCCGGGACCGCGAGGGCGCACCAGTCGAGCAGGTTGACGAAGTTGGTATAGGTTCCGAGCTCGCTGTTCGGCCCGATCGGGTCGGCGGCCAAGGCCGCGCAGGTCTGCGGGCGCGGATAGGTCGGCACGGCGAGCACGTCGACGCGCTCCCAGATCGCGTCCGCGGGGCGGCGCAGCTCCGTGAGGCTGTAGAGGCCCGCGAAGGCGTCGGCGGCGCTGTGGCGCCCGGCGTTGGCGATGACCGCCCGCGTCGTCGGGTGCAGGATCTCGGGGCGCGTCTCCATGACCGGCCGGATCGCCGCGTAGCGCTCGGCAACCCAGGGCCCGTCGTAGAGCAGGGCCGCGACGGCGAACATCGGCGCGCAATCGATGGGCGTTGCCGCACCGGCGAGGGCTTCGAGATCGGCGGCCGTCGCCGCGAAGGCCGCCTCCGAGAAATCGTCGCCGCCGAAGCGGAGGCTCGCCGCATCCGGCAGGCCCAGGCGTAGGCCCGGAGGGAGGCCGGCGGGCGTCGCGGCCACCGGTAGGGCCCGCGACCAGGGGTCGGCGCCGTCGAAGCCCAGCATGACCCGGAACGCCGCGTCGGCGTCGGCCACGGTCCCGGCGAAGACCGAGAGCGTATCGAGGGTCCGGCAGGCCGGCAGCATGCCGCGGCTGGAGATCGAGCCCAGGGACGGCTTCAACCCGACGACGTTGTTGAGCGCCGCCGGCACCCGGCCCGAGCCCGCCGTATCGGTCCCGAGGGCGAAGGCGACGATCCCGTGGGCGACCGCGACGGCCGAGCCGCTGCTGGAACCGCCGGGCACGTAGGCCGGATCGATCGCGTTGCGCGGGGCGGGGAAGGGAGTCCGCAGGCCCACGAGACCGGTGGCGAACTGGTCGAGGTTGGTCTTGCCGATCAGGATCGCCCCGGCCGCCACGAGGCGCATCACAGCGGGCGCGGTCTCGGTCGGCGTATAGGCGAAGTCCGGGCAGGCCGCGGTGGTCGGCAGGCCGGCGACGTCGATGTTGTCCTTGACGGCGAAGGGGACGCCCCAGAGCGGCATCGCCACGGGGTCGAAGGGCGGCAGCGCCCCCGCGGCGTCCCGCGCGTCGGCCTCCGGCACCAGCGCGAGGAAGATGCCGGGATCGCCGACCGCGGCGATCCGGCGATAGGCCTCAGCCACGACGGTGCGTGGGTCGAGGCCGTCGGAATAGGCCGCGTGCAGGAGCGGAATTGTCGGGAAGGGCGGCACGGCGTCTCCTCGGGGCGCGGCTCAGGATCCGTCGCCGGTGGCGCGATACCAGTCGAGGATCTCGACCCCCTGCATGACGGCCACGTCGCTGCGCGCCAGGATGGCGTCGAGCAGCCGCTCGAGCAGGGCGATCCGGTGCGGCACGCCGGTGATGTACGGATGGATCGCGAAGCCCATCACCTTGGCGCCGCCGAGCGGGCCGGGACCCGCGGCCTCGGCGGCAAGGCGGTCGAGATGGGCGAGCGCCCGCTCGACGAACTCGTCGGCGCGATGGTGCTGGATGGCGAGCAGCGGGATGTCGTTCAGCTCGACGGAGTAGGGGAGGGCAAAGAGGTCGCTCGTGCGCGTCGCCACCCGGCAGGGGCGATCGTCGACCACGAAGTCGCCGATATACTCGATGCCGGCCGCACGCAGGTGGTCGGGGGTGTCGAGGGTCTCGGTGAGGCCCGGGCCCAGCCAGCCGCGCGGCGGGCGCCCCGTGACCGCGGTGATGGCCGCGACCGTGCGGGCGATCATCTCGGGCTGGTCCGCGACCCGATGGGTCGGGACTTGGTGGAAGCCGTGGGCCATGAACTCCCAGCCGGCCGCGTGGGCGGCCTCGGCGATGCGCGGATAGGCCGTGCAGACCGAACCGTTGATCGACAGGGTCGGGCGGATGCCGCGGCTCTCGAACGCCTCCAGGAAGCGCCAGAACCCGACCCGCATCCCGTACTCGTGCCACGCCCAGTTCGGGATATCCGGCAGCAGGCTCGCGGCGGTCGGCGGCACCAGGATCTGGCGCGGCATCGGATGGTCGATCAGCCAGTGCTCGACATTGACCACCGGCCAGATTGCGACGTGCTTGCCCCCGGGCAGCGCCAGCCGCGGCCGGTCGATGGCGGCGCGGTAGGCGAGCCTGTTCTCAGGCCGGCGGGGATCGTCGAAGGCGGTCTCCATCAGGCGGCGGCCCGCGGCGCGTGGTGGCTGTGAAGCTGCGCCGCCAGCATCCGGCGCAGGTCGTTGAAGGCCGGGCTCGACACGTCGCGCCGCCGCTGCAGCTCGACCGGATGAATCGACTCGATCCGCCCGGGGCCGGGCGACATCATCACGATCCGGTCGGCCAGGAAGATCGCCTCCTCGATGGCGTGGGTGACGAACAGGATCGTCAGCCCCGTCCGCGACCACAGGTCGAGCAGCTCGTCCTGAAGCCGCTCGCGGGTCATGGCGTCGAGCGCCCCGAAGGGCTCATCCATCAGCACCACCTCGGCCTCGTTGGCGAGCACCCGGGCGATGGCGACGCGCTGCTTCATCCCGCCCGAGAGCTGGTGCGGGTAGGCGTCCGCGAAGGCCTGGAGGCCGACGAGGGCGATGTAGCGCTCGGCGATGTCGCGCACCTCGGCGGCGGGCCGCCCACAGGCCTTCGGGCCGAAGCCGATATTGTCGCGCACGGTGAGCCACGGGAACAGGCCGTAATCCTGGAAGACCATGCCGCGGCTCGGCCCCGGCCCCGCGATCGGCTTGCCCCACATCAGGGCCTGCCCGGCGGTCGGGGCCTCGAAGCCGGCGGCGACCCGCAGCAGCGTCGACTTCCCGCAGCCCGAGGCGCCGAGCAGGCAGACGAACTCGCCGCGCGCCACGGTGAGGTTCGCCTCGCGCAAGGCCTCGGTCCGGCGGCCGCCGGCCGTGTAGGTCTTGGAGACCGCCCGCATGTCGAGGATCGGGATCGTCGGATCAGCCATGATTGGGGCTCCAGGCGAGCAGCCGGCGGCCGAGCTGCATGACCAGCCAGTCGGAGACGAAGCCTGCGACCCCGATCACCGCCATGCCGCAGATCACGATCTCGGTGCGCGACAGCTGGCGCGCCTCCATGATGATCGCGCCGAGGCCGGTCTGGACGCCGGTCATCTCGCCGACCACGATCACCACCCAGGCAAAGCCCAGCCCCAGCCGCAGACCGGTGAAGATCGACGGCAGCGCCGCCGGCAGCACCACCCGGACGAACTGCGCCGGACCGGTGCAGCCCAGCATCGCCGCCGCCTCGAACAGGCGGGGCTCGACCGAGCGCACGCCGAACACGGTGTTGACCAGGATCGGGTAGAACGCCCCGAGGAAGACGAGGAAGAAGGCCGAGCGCGGCCCGAGGCCGAACAGGATCATCGCCAGCGGCAGCCACGCGGTGACCGGAACCGGCCTCAGGACCTGCAGGACCGGATCGAGGAGCGCCCGGATCAGCGGCACGCGGCCGATCAGCAGGCCGAGCGGCAGAGCTGCGGCCGCCGCCAGCGCGAAACCGCCGTAGACCCGGCTCAGCGAGGCCACGAGATGGGTCCAGAGGGTGCCGCTGAAGGCGTCGTCGTTGATGCCGCCGACCGCGAGGTCCTGCAGCTCGGCCCAGACCTCCGCGGGCGGCGGGATCAGGCTGTAGGGCCGGCCCGCGGTGGTGAACTGCCAGATTGCGACGAGCGCCGCTGGCACCACGCAGGCCAGCGCCAGCCGGCGGAGGCGGGCGAAGCCGGCACCGGCCCGGTCGGCCGCGGGGGCCGGCGCTACCGTCGCCGGCAGGGGGCCGGCCTCGATCCCGGTGCTCACGCCCGCCCCATCGCGTCGACGAAGCGGGTGTCGATGAAGCCGGGCTCGGGCAGCCGCTTGATCTGCTTGAGCGCCAGCATGTGCTGCGCGTAGGCTTGCGCCTGCCGGACCTCGTCCGGCCCGAGGCGCCAGGTCAGCTCGACATTCGGGGCCGACAGTTCCAGCGCCTCACGCTTCTGGCCGAGCTTGGCCACCGCCATGGCGATCATGGCGTCGCGGTCGCGGGCCGCGAAGTCCGTGGCCTTGCGGTGGATCTCCAGCATGGTCCGGACGAGGTCGGGCCGCTCGGCGAGCGTGTCGCGATGGGCACCGAACACCATGTTCAGGGCGCCCATCTCGGTGCCGTAGGGATACTCGACGAGCTGGCCGACGCCCGAGGCGAGGCTGACGCCCGGCCCCGGCTCGGCGCCGACATAGGCGTCGACGTCGCCGCGGGCGAGCGCGATGTGCATCTCCGAGAAGGAGATGCGCACGGGGGTGATGTCCTTCACGGACAGCCCCTCCATCCGCATCCGCTCCAGGACGAAGACCTCCTGGGTGCTACCGGGCCAGATCGCGACCCGCTTGCCGCGCAGGTCCTTGATGGCGTGGATGTCGGAGCCCTTCTTGGCGATCACCGCCATCCCGCGGTTGCAGGTCGAGGCGATCACCACGAGCGGCTCACCGGCGGCGGCACCCAGCGTCGCGGCGGCGATGCCGAAGGTGCCGAAATCCACCGACTTGGTGACGACGGCGTTCTTGCACTCGGTCGGGCTCTCGAACGGCACCACCTCCACGGTCACGCCCGCGGGGGTGAAGCGCTCGTAGAAGCTCGGCGCGATCGAGTGGATCAGCTTGAGCGAGCCCATCCGGATCGTCACGGGGGCGCCCTGGGCACGGGCGCCGGACAGGGGGCCGACGGCGAGGCCGGCCCCGAGACCGGCCAGGAGGGTGCGGCGGCGGATCATCGAACGGCTCCTGCAAGGTCACGATTGCCGTAACGCTAGGCGCGGACCCTGTTGCGAGGAAGTGCTATTTCCTGAGCGATCCGTTGCATTCTCGGCAACGGCGGTGGAGTGTGCACGTGTGAAGCATCTGCGCACCGTCACCTACGTTGCCGAGATCGCCCGTGCCGGCTCGATCCGGCGCGCCGCGGAGCGTCTCAACCTGACGCCATCGGCCCTGACGCGGCAGATCCAGGATCTCGAATACGAGCTCGGCACGCCGATCTTCGAGCGCCTGCCGCAGGGCATGCGGCTCAACGCGGCCGGTGAGCTGTTCGCCCGTCATATCCGCGACCAAGTGGCGGATCTCGACCGGGTGCGCTCCCAGATCGCCGACCTATCGGGGGTGCGGCGTGGCCACGTGGCCCTGGCCTGCAGCCAGGCATTCGTCACGCAGGTCGTGCCGGAGGAGGTCGAGGCCTACAGGGCCCGGTTTCCCCAGGTCGGCTTCACCGTGCAGGTCCGCGATCACGCGCAGGCGGTGACGGCGCTGGCGGCCTTCGAGGCGGATCTCGCCCTGATCCTGCAGCCGCCGCCCTCGGCGGAGCTGCACCTCCTCTATTCCGGCCACCAGACCCTGTGCGCGCTGATGCGCAGCGGCCACCCGCTGGCGGCGGAGGCGGGGCCGGTGCGGCTGCGCGACTGCCTCGCCCATGCCCTGGCGCTGCCCGACCACTCGCTCGCCATCCGCCATCACATCGAGCAGGCGCTTGCCCGGCGGGGGGTCGAGCTCCGGCCGTCCGTCGAGTCGGGCTCGCTGGAATTCCTCCGCAACCTGACCCTGCGGGAGGACGTGGTCAGCCTCCAGGTTCCCAGCGGCATCCCGGAGGATCCGCGCCTGCACAGCCGCCCGATCGACACGCGCGACCTCACGCCGATGACGCTTGTCCTGGCGCAACTGCGCGGACGGTCGCTGTCGGTGGCTGCGGCCAAGTTCGCCGATCAGCTCGTCGTTCGGCTTAATCGCGAGGGCGCCTGACGAAGATCGATACTGGGCCGGCGACAATCCCTGTCTCCGATCAGGTCTCGGCCCATTGCCGAAGCAGATTGTGGTAGGTGCCCGTCAGGGCAACGAGCGCCTCGTGCCCCGGGACGTCGCGGGTCAGGTGCCGGATCGAGGTGTCGAGGTCGAACAGCAGGGCCCGGCGCGTCCTGTCGCGGATCAGGCTCTGGATCCAGAAGAAGGACGCGACGCGCGAGCCGCGGGTGATCGGCGTGACGGTGTGCAGGCTGTCCGCAGGGTAGATCACCAGGTCGCCGGCCGGCAGCTTGACGGCGTGGGAGCCATAGGTGTCCTCCACCGTCAGCTCGCCGCCGTCGTACTCGTCCGGTCCGCTGAGAAACAGCGTCGCCGAGATATCCGTGCGGATGCGCTGGCCGTCCAGCGACTGGCGGATGGCGTTGTCGATATGGGCGCCGAACGTCATGCCGGAATCGTACCGGTTGAACAGCGGCGGGAAGACCGTGTGCGGCAGGGCGGCCGAGAGGAACAGCGGACTGCGCTTGAGCGCGAGCATCACCAGGCCGCCGAGTTCCTGGGCCTCGGGCGCGTCCTCCGGCAATTGCAGGTTCTTCTTGACCTGCGCCGACTGGAACCCGGCGGTCACCCGCCCGTCGGTCCAGGCCGCCTGGTCTATGACGGTTCGGCACCGGGCGACCTGATCCGCATTCAGGACCTGCGGGATGTGGACGAGCATCGGAGGGGCTCCCTTCGCCTAAGCGTTTTCAGCTGAGATGAGGCGCCGGTCGGAAAACGCGGCCGCGTCGCGCTGCAGCGCCGCTCTGTTGCGCCGCTTCCGCATCCACATCAGCACGCCGGTGATCGCCAGCAGCGTGGGCAGCGCCCCGCAGAGGCCGGCCAGCGCCGCCCAGACCGGGCCGTGCGCGCGGCCCTGGTGCACCCGCCGCATCCAGGCGCCGATCGCGTCGCCGCGGCTTTGCGCCGGCTCCGGCTTGGTCTGTCCGGTCGCATCATCGATGCTGACCGCGTGCCGGGTCCCGTCCGCGGCCTGGACCTCCAGGCGCCACGCCTTCGTGACGGTGCTGGGGACGGCGAGCAGGCGGGGCGTCTCCGGCGCGGCCGCGTCTGTCCCGAGCGCGAGGGCCCGGTCCGCGGTGAGCATCGGCTGCGGCATCAGCGGATCGCCGCCGGCTCGCCGGACGGGCGGCCGCGGCGCGTCGAACGCGTTCAGGACGGCGCTGGCCTGCGGCGGGAAGGCGAGCACGATGCCGGTGAGCGCCATCAGTCCGAGAGGAATGGAGATCCAGAAACCCGCGAGGTGGTGCAGGTTGATGCTCGTCGCCGGGCCGCGTCGCCAGGCCAGGGCGCGCACGAAGCGCCCGTTGCGCGGCAGCCAGAGGACAAGCCCGGTCACCGACAGCAGGAGCAGCGCCACGCCGGTCCAGCCGACGATGTCGCGGCCGGAATACGCCGGCACCATCAGGTTCTCGTGGAAGACGTGAACCTGCCCGATCGGCGAATTGCGCGGGTCCTTGACGCCCAGCACCGCGGCCGTCGGCGGGTCGAGATAGACGAGGCGGCTGGGCGGCCGCCTCGGGCCACCCGATTCCCCGGGTCCGCCGCTCCGGTTCGCGGCGCGGTCGCCGTCGGGTCGACGCGCCTCCACCGCCGCCGCGGTCTGGAGGCGGACCACGACCGTCACCGGATCGCCCTCCGCATGCGGCCAGCGCAGCACGGCCGCCTGGCCACCCACGGCCTCGCTCGCGCTGCGCAGATAGGCGTCCGCGGGACGCGCGACCGCCGCGCCGGTGGTCGCGTAGAGCCCCGGATTGAGAACCGCGTCGATCTCGTCGTCGAACACCAGGACGAGCCCGGTGAGGCTGATCGGCACGATCAGGAGCGTCAGGCCGATCCCGAGCCACAGGTGCACCGTCCGGAGCACCCGACGCCAGGAAGGAGATCGTCCGAAGGCCATCCGTCTCGCACCCGCTCGGTCACCGCTGGCCGCTCTTGGGTCAAGACGGCAACAAATGCAATCGCAGCATTTTAGAACTGGTCCAGTACATCCCTTCTTTCGAATTATTAAAATCTAAAAATAACAGATTTAATCCCATGATGTACGGATTTCTGTTGCTGTATGCGTCTGGACTAAGATACGCGCCGGAAACGTATCCGGATCGGAAGCCTAGAATTACTATGAACAAGCAGGAGCTGATCGCCGAGCTATTCTCGGTCCGGGACGATGGGGCCGGTTCCGCATTCGACAACGCACCCGGACCGCGCGCGCCGGGATTGGCGCGCCTGTCGCAGGCTGCGCTCGGCGCGGCGTCCCTGGCCTTCGTGGCGGCGCCCGCGGCCGCACAGGAGACCCTGTCGGTCGTGATGGATCAGCTCGACGTCACGACGTCGGGGCCCGCCACGGGTTCACCCTACAATCCCCGGCAGCTCCAGCTTCAGCGGTTGCCGACCCCGATCCTCGATACGCCCCAGAGCATCACGGTCGTCCCGCAGCAGCTCATCCAGGATCAGCGCGATTCGACGCTCGTGGAGACGCTGCGCAACGTGCCCGGCATCACGATGTTCGGCGGCGAGGGCGGCACGCAGGGCGACAACATCAACATCCGCGGCTACTCCGCCCGCAACGACTTCTATCGCGACGGCGTTCGCGATCCGGGCTGGTACACCCGCGACACGTTCAGCATCGAGAGCGTCGAGGTGCTGAAGGGGCCGTCCTCGTTCCTGTTCGGGCGCGGCTCGACCGGCGGCGTCGTCAACGTCACCAGCAAGCTGCCGTTCTTCGCCGCCGACAAGGTCCAGATCGACGCCTCGGGCTACAGCGCCCCGGGCGCGCGCGTCACCGGCGACATCAACTCGGTTCTCGGCGACTCGGCGGTCCGCCTCGCGTTCCTCGCCAACGACACCGATGTCGCCGGCCGCGACCACATCAACACCACGCGCTTCGGCGTCGCGCCGTCGATCCGCGCCAACCTGACGCCGGACGATCAGGTGACGGTCAGCTACATCTACCAGAAGGACAACAACATCCCCGATTACGGCATCCCGGTTCTGCCGGGCGCCTATTTCGGGACGTATTACGGGCAACCGGCGCCGGTCTCGAAGAACACCTATTTCGGCCGGCTCAGCCCGGGTTTCTCCGACACCGAGCGGGTGGACGCCCATATCGGCACCCTGCAGTACAAGCACACCTTCGATCAGGACTGGAGCATCACCAACACCACGCGTTACTCGCTGATCGACCGGTTCGTGCGCGTCCGCGGTGTCCAGGTCAACGCGACGAACCTGTACGGGCAGGCGACCGGCGGCGTGCCGCTGTCCGGGGCGGCGCTGTTCATGCGCCCGCTCGGCAATCTGTACGTGAACAACACGAACGATTTTCAGAACCACACCGTCAACACGCTGTTCACGAACCAGACCGATCTCGTCGGCCACGCCGAGACGTTCGGCCTCCAGCACACGCTGCTGAGCGGGATCGAGGTGAGCCAGGAGACTCGCGATCAGTATCGGACCAACATCGCGGGCGGCTCGCGCGTCAATGTCGGGTTTCCCAACCCGTATCCGGCCAGCCCGGGGACGATTCCGGCCACCAGCACCGACACGTACGCCGTCGGCGACACGGTCGGCGTGTATGCGAGCGATCAGGTCAAGATCAATCGCTACCTCGAGATCCTGGGCGGCCTGCGCTACGACGATCTCACGGTCCGCCAGCACGCCGCCACCGTCCGGTCGGGAACCTACAACGAGACCGGGCCGCTCAACGCGACCACGCCGTACGACGTCGTCAACAAGGTGCAGTTCGTCAGCTGGCGGACGGGCGCCGTCGTTCACCCCGTCGACAACGCAAGCGTCTACTTCATGTACGGGACCTCGTTCGATCCATCGAGCGAGTATCTGACGATTACGGGCGGACAGCAGAACCTCAATCCGACGACCAACGAGACCTACGAGGTCGGCGCGAAATACGATCTGTTCGACAATCAGCTCAGCCTGACCGGTGCCGTGTTCCAAGTGACCCAGCAGAACGCCATCGAGGCGGTCGATCAGACCAACGGCATCTACGCGACGGTCGGCACCACCCGGGTCCAGGGGTTCGAACTCGGCATCGCCGGCAAGATCACCGACGCCTGGAGCGTCTTCGGCGGCTACACCTATCTGGACGGCCGGGTCCTGAAGAGCGCCCGGAACACGGCCGGCGCCTTCGTGACGACGCCGGGCAATATTCTCGCCAACACGCCGCACAACACCTTCTCGCTGACCAGCACCTACGTCCTCCTGCCGGGCCTGACGGTCGGCGGCAGCGCGTATTACGTGGGTGAACGGTTCACCAGCGCGGCCAATACAGCTTTGGTGCCTGGCTACTGGCGCCTCGACGCGCTGGCCGTCTACAGGCTGACCGAGAGCGCGGCCCTGCAGCTCAACGTCTACAACATCGCCAATACGAAGAACTTCGAAACGGTGTCGGGCTTCGGGTCGGCCACGCCGGGTCCGGGCCGCACCTTCGTGCTCACGGCCCGCCTGACCTTCTGAATCAGTTTGCGTGTGAGCGGTCTGCTCCGTCATCGCGCGCGGAGCGAAGCGACCCAGCGTGCCGCGACGCCGGAAGTCGTGGCGCTCCTGGATTGCTGCGCTGCGCCCGCTAGGACGGGGGCGGGATGCAGCGACCGGAAGCCCATTGTCGCGCGCCGGCGATCCGACCGGCCGCGACCCGCATGGACGATGTTTCATCTTCCGGACATGCCACCAAGACGGGCCGGATCTATTGTCTGAACATCGGATGAAGAGCGCGAGTGTAGCGCAAATCATCTCATCCGACATTCAGATGGAGATCGGACGATGACTTATCGGAAGTCTATGGCCGCGGCGCTCGTGCTCACCACCATCCTGGGCGGATCGGCCTTCGCGGCCGAGCAGGCCGCCCAGCCGTCGGCGGCGAACCGGACGGCGGTCGACAGGGATGTCGGCAAGCTCTCCAAGGACGGGGCGCAGGGCTTCCGGGATCTCCAGCTCACCCGTCTGGCGATCTTCGAGGCCGATCCCGCCCAGGCCAAGGACATGATCGGCAAGGCGCAGGCGGCCTTCGCGAAGGCGAAGACCGACGACGCGGTGTTCACCAAGGCGGAGGCCGAGCTCAAGACGCAAGCCGGCAGCGCCGGCCAGAAGGCCACGGCGACCGGGAGCGAGGCCGCGCCGGCCTCCAAGGCGGCACTCGCCTGGGTGCCGGTCGATGCGCAGCTCGTGCTGGGCGACGACTTCGTGGCGACGCCCGAGAAGGCCTCGGCCGTCACCGAGGCCAACAAGAACCTCGCCAAGGGCGACCAGACCGGCGCGCTGGAGACGCTCAAGCTCGCCCATGTCGACGTGAACTTCACCATGGCGGTGCTCCCGCTCGACAAGACCGTGGCCGACATCGACCAGGCGGCGACGCTGATCGGGCAGGGCAAGTATTACGAGGCCAACGCGGTCCTGAAGACGGCGCAGGACGGCATTCGCTTCGACGTGATCGACGCGGTCGCCCTGCCGCAGAAGGCCACGACGGCCGCTGCCAAGACGGCTCCACAGGCCACTGGGACGAATGCCGGTGCCAAGAGCGGCCGATGAACAGCGGCCCGCGACCGGACGGCGTGGGCCGGCGCGCGGCCTGAATTCCTAATTGAAAATCAAATAGGAATTTACACTTGACACCGTCGCGCTGCTCGGCTATCAAGCAGGCACGGTCGAGACGTGTGCGGAGATGGGTGATGCCGAGAACCGGTCCCCGCCGCGCCGAGCCCCGCGCGGCGGCCCTGTGCCTCCTGCGCGAGACCGAACTCTCCGTCGCGGAGATCGCGGCCCGCGTCGGCGCGAGCGCCCGGACCGTCTGGCACTGGAACAGGCGAGGCGGCTGGCCGCGGCCGCCGCGGCGGCGCTGGCTGCTGACCGCGCGCTGGCCGGCGGCGCGCCGGGCCGCGTTGCTGCGCCTGCTCGGCGCGCCGGGCAACGATCCCGCCGACATCGCCGAGGTGCTGGGCCTCGGCCGCCCTGGCCCGAAGGCTCTGGTCTCGACCTTCGGGTCGGCCCTGGCACCGGCGGTGCGCGCGCGCCTGGACCAGCCTTTGGCCGATCCGGCGGTCCTGCGGGCGCATCTGTGCGGCCACATCGCCCGGCAGATCGCCACGTTCGACGCGGCTTTGAGCCGGGACGAGCCGGCCTTGCGCGACTCGGCCCGGGTGCTGCGCGATCTCGGGGGGCTCAAGCGGCTGCTCGACACGGTCGGGGCGGATGGCGGGCGGAATGGTGCGGGGGAGGGGAGCGATGACGGCATCGAGCCCGACCTGCCCGCCCTCCGCGCGGAGATCGCGGGACGCTATGCTGGCTTTGTCGGCGGCCGGGCGTCTGCCTGACTTCCTCGAGACCCTGCCGCCGGCGCTGCTCCGGGCGCTGGCCGGCGACTGGCTGCACCAGGCCCGGGCGGATCAGCTGCCGCCGGCCGCGTCCGAACCCTGGACCACCTGGGCGGTGATCGGCGGCCGCGGCAGCGGCAAGACCCGCACCGGGGCCGAATGGGTCGACGCGCTCACCCGCGGCGATCCGGCCTTCACGCCCGAGCCGGTCGGGCGCATCGCGCTGGTGGGCGAGACGCATCTCGACGTGCGCGACGTGATGGTGGAGGGGCCGTCGGGGCTCCTCGGCCTGCCGCGCCGCGGCCGGGCGCGGCCGGTCTGGTCGCCGAGCCGGCGGCGGCTCGAATGGGAGAACGGCGCAGTCGCGCTCGCCTTCTCGGCGGAGGAGCCCGACGCGCTCCGCGGCCCGCAATTCGGCGCCGCTTGGTGCGACGAGGCCGCCAAGTGGCGCCGGCCGGAGGCGACCTTCGACATGCTGCAATTCGGGCTGCGCCTCGGCGCCCGGCCGCGCAACCTCGTGACCACGACGCCGCGGCCGGTCCCGCTGATCCGCCGCCTGCTCGCCGATCCGCGCACCGTCGTGAGCCGGGCGCGCACGCAGGACAACGCGCAGAACCTCGCGCCGGACTTCCTGGAGCGGGTGGTCGGCCGCTACGCCGGCACCCGCCTCGGCCGCCAGGAACTCGACGGCGAGCTCATCGCCGACCGGGACGACGCCCTGTGGGACCGCGCCGCCCTGGAGGCCGCCCGGGTCGGGGCCGCACCGGATCTCGGCCGGATCGTCGTGGCGGTCGATCCGCCGGCCGGCTCGGGTGCGCGCTCGGATGCCTGCGGGATCGTCGCGGCCGGGCGGGCCGGCACCCACGCCTATGTGCTGGCCGATGCGAGCTTCGCCCGCGCCAGCCCGCAGGCCTGGGCGGGGACGGCGCTGGCGCTCTATCACCGGCTCCGGGCCGACGCCCTCGTGGTCGAGGTCAACCAGGGCGGCGAGATGGCCGCCGCCGTGCTGGCCCAGTGCGATCCCGCCGTGCCGGTGACGCGGGTGCACGCCACGCGCGGCAAGTATCTGCGGGCCGAGCCGGTGTCGCTGCTCTACGCCCGCGGGCTGGTCCACCATGTCGGCGCCTTGCCGGCGCTGGAGGACGAGCTGTGCGATTTCGGCCCCGACGGGCTGTCCGGTGGAGCCTCGCCCGACCGGCTCGACGCCCTGGTCTGGGCGCTCACCCACCTGATGCTCGAGACGCGCGCGGAGCCGCGGATCCGGCGTCTCTGATCCGAGGCGGCCGATCCTCTATCGACGTGCTTCCGGATTCCGGGCTCGCCTCCGGCGCCCCGGAAGGACGGTGGAAGCATGAACCCGAGGGGGCGCCCACACCCGGACTCAGCGCCGGCACGGCCCCAAAACAATACGGCGCGCCTCGCTGAGGCGCGCCGGGAGTCGGTTCGTGGTCTCTGGAACGAACTGCATCCTGTATACACGATTTCCCACGCCACGCTGTGGCGGACAGGTCACGGGATCACAATACTGGTATCGTTTTCCCAGTCCGACGGCGTCGGGGCCCAACACAGCCCGCGGGCTGTCATCGGCCGGTCGGACGATAACGCTGTTCCGGGTCGCCGCGCCCGTGATGGCGGCGCGGCCTCCAGCGATCGATGCTGTCGACCGGACGCGGAACCAGTCGCCGTCGGCGGCCCGTCACTCCGGCGCGGTCAGGCTCCGGAGGGCAGCGCGGATATCGGCCAGGGTCCCGAT
This sequence comes from Methylobacterium sp. PvR107, assembly GCF_017833295.1. Classification (NCBI taxonomy): domain Bacteria; kingdom Pseudomonadati; phylum Pseudomonadota; class Alphaproteobacteria; order Hyphomicrobiales; family Methylobacteriaceae; genus Methylobacterium; species Methylobacterium sp. PvR107. The sequence continues at coordinate 2,514,533 of NZ_JAFIBW010000001.1, read as the reverse complement.
CAGGACGTAACAGGCGAAATCGTGGGCGCCCGAGGCGGCGTGCGCGACCGCGAAGGCGCAGCTCAGCCGGTTGGTGTCCGCACCGGGCCGGACCGCGAAGGCGGGGCGCGGCGCATCCGCCTCCTGCGCGGGCGGATTCGGGCTCCAGAAGGCCAGGGCGTGCGAGCCCTCGGGCATCGCCAGGATCACGGGACGCCGCGGATCGCCGTCGGCGGGATCGAGCCGGCTGACCGTTCCGGTGCCGCGGTCGAAGCTCCAGGCCTCGGAGAATTCCGCCGGCACGGAGGCCGCAAGGGCCTCGAAGCGCACGGCGTCGGCGGGTTCGGGCAGGACGAAGCGCGCCTGCACCTCGACCGCGTTGCCGAGACCCGGCAGGCCGAGGCCGACCCGCTTGTGCAGGATCACGGCCTTGGCCCCGGGCGGCGTCCCGGCGAGGCGGGTCTCGGTCTCGGCCCAGCTCCGGCCGAACCGCAGCCCCGTCAGCCGCTGCGCGGCCGGCACGCCGTCCTCCGGGCCGCCGCCCTCGCTCGCCGCGCGGCCGGCCTCGTCCGGGCCGACGGTGACGCGCGCCTGCAGGGCGTCCTCCGCCTCCGCGTCGGCGATGAAGGTGACGCCGTCCCAGGTCAGGCTGTCGACCGCTCCGGCGACGCGGCGGGCGAGGCGCAGGCTGAGATCCGACCGGCCGAAGGGCCGCGCCAGGACCAGGGTCCCGTTGGGCTCCGGCCAGACGGGCGCCTCCCCGGCTTCCGCCGCCGCGGCGACCAAGGCCGCGAGCGCCGCCGCGAGACACCCGTACCGGGCCGCGCGGGGGCGCGAGGGGGACCAGGGCTGCATCGCGAGACCATAGCGCAGGAACGGACCGGCATGTCGACTGTCCTCGAGAAGCTGGCGCGCCTCGCGCGCCGCGCCGCGCCCGGCGGCCCCGTCCTGGCCACCAAGGCCGCTGCGGCGCCCGCCTTCGCGCTCTACGCCGAGGGCCGGGCCAGCTGGACGCCCCGCGACCCGGCGGCGCTGGCCCGGGCGGGCTACCAGGGCAATCCGGTGGTCCACCGGGCCATCCGGCTGGTCGCCGAGAGCGCCGCGAGCCTGCCGCTGATCGCCACCGGGCCCGGCGGGCCGCGCGCGGCCGACCTGCTGGCGCTGCTGGCCCGGCCGAACCCGCGGGAGAGCGGCACGCAGCTGCTGGAGACCGTCTACGCTGACCTCCTGCTAACCGGCACGGCCTATCTGGAGGCGGTCGCCCTCGACGGGCGGGTCGCGGCGCTCCAGGCCCTGCGGCCGGGCCGGATGCGGATGCTGCCGGGGCCCGACGGCTGGCCGGCCGCCTATGTCTACAGCGCGGGCGGGCGCAACCGCCGGTTCGATCTGCCGGCCCCCGGCGAGCCGGCCGTGGCGCCGATCCTGGCGCTCGCCCTGTTCCACCCGGCCGACGAGACCGGCGGCCTCGCGCCGATCGAGGCCGCCGCCACCGCGCTCGACATTCACAACGCCGCGAGCGCCTGGAACAAGGCGCTCCTCGACAACGCCGCCCGGCCGTCCGGGGCGCTGGTCTTCGCGGGGGCGAGCCTGTCCGAGCCGCAATTCGAGCGCCTGAAGGCGGAGCTGGAGGCGAACTACCAGGGCGCGGCCAATGCCGGCCGGCCGCTTCTGCTCGAGGGTGGCCTCGACTGGAAGCCGCTCGCCCTGTCGCCGCGAGACATGGATTTCGTCGCGGCCAAGAACGCGGCGGCCCGGGAGATCGCCCTGGCCTTCGGGGTGCCGCCGCTCCTGCTGGGGCTCCCCGGCGACAGCACCCATTCCAACTACGCCGAGGCGAACCGCGCCCTCTACCGTCAGACCCTGATCCCCCTGGCTAGCCGCACCGCGCGGGCGCTGGCCGGCTGGCTGGAACCGGCCTTCGGCCCGGTGGACCTGGAGCCCGACCTCGACCGGATCGAGGCGCTCGCGGGCGAGCGGGAATCCCTCTGGCGCCGGGTCCAGGCCGCCGACTTCCTGACGGTCTCCGAGAAGCGCGAGGCGGTGGGCTACCCGCCGGAGCCGCCGGGGGGCTGAGGGGGATGCGCCTGCCAACGGGTTCGAACTACGATGCTTGCGCCCCGTCATTGCGGGCTCCGCTGCGCGGCGCCGAGATGACGGGGCGGGTCGTTATCAGCCCGTCCATCCCGACGGCGTCTCGTATAGATCCGACCAAGCCGGGTTCATCTCCTCGATGAGCCGGATCTTCCAGTCGCGGCGCCACGTCTTGAGCGCGTTCTCCCGCTCGATCGTCTCGACGATGCGGTCGTAGGGCTCGTACCAGACGAGCCGGGTCACCCCGTAGGTCGCGGCGAAGCCGGGGCTCAGCCGGCTGCGATGCTCGTGAACCCGCCGCGCGAGGTTGTTGGTCACGCCGAGATACAGCGTGCCGTGCCGCCGGCTGGCGAGCAGCGACACGTCATAGGCCGTCGCGGTCCGGGTCCCCGCCTCAGGACCAGAAGCCTAATCGTACCGGGTGGCGCATGGTGCCGACATTCCGGGACCGTCGTTACGGCCCGGCGCCGTCGCGCCCCCGGGACCGGCCGATCCGCTCCGCGGACCTCCGGCAAACTGCACCGCTCACGATCGCCCCATCCCCGAGGACCCCGCCATGGACGGCCATTTCACCGGCTACGCCAGCCTGTTCGGCGTGCCCGATCTGGGCCGCGACGTGGTGATGCCGGGCGCCTTCGCGGCGAGCCTTGCCCGGCGCGGGCCGGCCGGCGTGCGGCTGCTGTTCCAGCACGATCCGGCCGAGCCGATCGGCCGCTGGCTCACCCTCCGCGAGGATGCCCGCGGCCTCCGGGCCGAGGGTCAGCTCAACCTCGACGTTCAGCGCGCCCGGGAGGTCGACGCGCTGATGCGCCAGGGCGGCCTCGACGGGCTGTCGATCGGCTTCCGCACGCTGCGCGCTGGGCCGGGCGCGGGCGGCGCGCGCCGGCTCCATCAGGTCGATCTCTGGGAGATCTCGCTGGTGACCTTCCCGCTCCAGCCGGGGGCCCGGGCGAGCCCGGCTCCCGGCGAGGATCCCCTGGTGGCGGAGATCCGCGGCCTCGCCCGCCGGATCGCCCCGTCCCGCCGGCCGGTTCCGTCCCTCCGGCTCCGACACCCCTCCTGACGACGAGGTTTCGCCATGGATGCCAACACCCTGACGGCCAGCTCCGACCTCGAGACCAAGGGCGGCCTGCCCGATCTGGAGAACAAGGCCGCCCGGCCCGAGGGCGGGCCGATGCGCTCGGCCCTCGACGAGCTCGCCACCGCCTTCGCGGCGTTCAAGGAGACGAACGAGGTACGCCTCGGGGCGATCGAGGGCCGGCTCGGCGCCGACGTGCTCACCGAGGAGAAGCTCGCCCGCATCGACGCGGCGCTGGACGCCGCCCGCACCCGCCTCGACCGGATCGGCCTGGAGCAGGCCCGGCCGCCGCTGGGCCAGCCTGGGCCCCGGGGCGATGCGCTCGCCCAAGAGTACAAGGCGGCCTTCGACCTGTACGTGCGGGCCGGCGAGAGCGCCGGGCTCAAGCGCCTGGAGGCCAACGCGCTGTCGGCCGGCTCGGGGCCGGATGGCGGCTACCTCGTGCCGGACACGATCGAGCGCACCGTGCTGACGCGTCTCGCCCAGGTGTCCCCGATCCGGTCGATCGCCAGCGTGCAGCAGATCTCGGGCGCCCAGTACAAGCGCGCGATCTCGGTGGGGGCGCCGGTCACCGGCTGGGCGGCGGAGACGGCACCGCGGCCCGAAACCGCCGCGCCGGCGCTCTCGGAGATCGCGTTCCCCGCCATGGAACTCTACGCGATGCCGGCCGCCACGCAGACGCTCCTCGACGATTCCGTGGTCGATCTCGACGGGTGGCTCTCGGCCGAGGTCGAGACCGCCTTCGCCGAGCAGGAGGGCATCGCCTTCGTCACCGGCAACGGCGCCAGCCGCCCGCGCGGCGTCCTGAGCTACGACACGGTCGCCAACGCCGCCTGGGTGCCGGGCAAGCTCGGATTCGTCGCCACCGGGGCGGCGGGCGGGTTCCCGTCGACCAACCCGGCGGACGTGCTGTTCGACCTCGTCTACGGCCTGCGGGCGGGCTACCGCCAGAACGCCGGATTCGTCATGAACCGGCGCACCCAGAGCGCGATCCGGAAGTTCAAGGACGCAGAAGGCAACTACCTCTGGCAGCCGCCGCTCGCCGCCGGCCGGTCCGCGACGCTGATCGGCTTCCCTGTGACGGAGGCGGAGGCGATGCCGGATCTCGGAAAGGACAGCCTGTCGGTGGCCTTCGGCGACTTCCGCCGCGGCTACCTCGTGGTCGACCGCACCGGCATGCGGGTGCTGCGCGACCCGTACTCGGCCAAGCCCTACGTGCTGTTCTACACCACCAAGCGCGTCGGCGGCGGCGTGCAGGATTTCGACGCCATCAAGCTGTTGAAGTCCGGCTGAGCCGGGCCGGCCGGTGCGGTCTCCGGCGGCGCCCGTCCCGAGCTCGGCTCAATCCCGCCGTGACATCAGGGGCACGCTCTCCCGGATAGCCGCGACGGGGCTGTGCCGCCTCCCGAGACGGGGCGCCCCGACCGTGTGTTCAGGACGTGCCCGGCCGATCGGCTGGGCCCATTTCGTATACCGGTCTGCGCCCCGCCTGCTGGCGGGCGGGGCGGATCGGCCTAGCGCCCCGAATTGCCGTCGCGCAGGGTGCCGGTCGGCTCCTGCACGTGGGCCTCGAGGAACCACAGGTGCTTGTCCACGGCCCTTGAGATCTCGGTGAACAGGTCGGCCGTGTCCGGATCGCCCGCCTCGTCGGTCTCGTCGATGTTCTGCCGCACCGCGTTGGCGTAGGCGGCGTAGCTGTCGATCAGCGCGGCGATGTGGTCGGCGATGGCGTAGATGCCCGTCGGGTAGGCCGGGAGCTTCGTGCGCTCGGCGACGGCCTGGGTCGAGCCGAAGGCCGTCGCGCCGAGCTGCACCGCGCGCTCGGCGACCGTGTCGTTGAGCTCGTCGAGCTGGGTCCGGAACCCGTCGAGCATCTCGTGGACGCCGATGAACTGCGGTCCCTTGAGGTTCCAATGGGCCTGCTTGATCGCGAGCGCCAGATCGATGCCGTCCGCCAGCCGGGCGTTGAGCGCTTCGATCGAGACCTTCTTGGCGTTCGAATCCGTGTTGTTGCGGGTCTTGTGCGTCCGCGGGGTATTGCTGGTGCCGGTGTCGGCCATGCTCTCGCTCCGTGAGCCAGTGAGGTGGTGAGGTTCGGATTCGAAAGTGTCGATGCGGCCTCAGGTTCCCGCGGGGGCGACGGATCCCCGGACGATGAGCGCGGCCGCACATGCGGACGCGGTGGATTGGTGCCGCGGCGTGGGCGGGTCTCGCGGGCGCTTCTCAGGGCGCCGGGCAGCTGCGGTCCTGGCGAATCCGACCCGCATGCCTCACCCGAGATGCGCGTGCATCTCGGGTGAGGCATGCGGGCGGGTCGGGCCGGGGCCGGCGACGGCTCTAGCGGTGCCGGCCCGGGCGCGCCATCCAGTCGGAACGGTTGCCGCGCGGCAGCGCCTCGCCCACCTGGATCCGCGACAGCTCCGCCGATCGGGACGCGATCCAGCCGGCGTGCTCGGCCACCGGCGTCACGGCGGTGAAGCCGCCGCAGGCGGTCCGGCGCGCGCCCTGCTGCAGGGCGCCGCTCGACCAGCTCACCACGCCGACGATCCGGTAGCCACCGGGGCCGCCGGCCAGGATCGGGCCGCCGGAATCGCCGAGGCACGCCCCGGCCCCCGAGGTCTCGGCCATCCGCCGCCGGTCGGTCACCACGGTCACGCGATTGGCGACCTGCAGCGAGCCGATCGACACGAGATGCGCCAGCCGCAGGACGCGCGCCGAGTTCCGCCGGTTCTCCGCCACGACGCCGAAGCCCGCGATATCGACGGGCGCGCCGTTATCGATCGAGGCGGCCCCGCGGGGATCGAGGGGCATGTAGTCGGTGCCCAGCGGCTGCTCGAGCTTGAGCAGCGCCAGGTCGACGCCCGGCTGGTCCTCCGGCGTCGTGCCGGGGACGAAGTCGGGGTGCATGGTCGCGGCGATCACCGCGGTCCGCTGCTGGCGGAAGCCGCGGTCCACGCTGATCACCGTGTAGCCGGCCGGGCGCATCACGCAGTGGGCGGCGCTGAGCACGAGGTCGGGCGCGATCAGCGTGCCCGAGCAGATCTCGCCCTCCGTGCTCTCGATGCGCACCACGAAGCTGCGCGCCCCGTTCGGATCCCGCGTGGTGGTGCCGTTGATCACCGCCGCGGCGGGGGCCGGCATCAGGCCCGCGACCGTGCCGAGCAGCGCCGCGCCGAGGAGGCCGCCGCCCAATCGGCCCGCGAGGCCGCCGCGCAGGACACGCTCGCGCAGGACACGCTCGCGAAGGCCGGCCTTGCGGATCGGGCGAGGGGACATCGGGCACTCCGGGGGGGCGCGGGTGAGGGACGCCGTCCGAGGGAGCGCGGCGCCGGGTGAGCCTAGAGCAAGGCAATGTCCCGGCCAAGCTGAGGTTCCCCGCGGATGAGCTCGGGTTCTACTCCGCCCAGCGGGCGCTGCGGCCCCAGCCGCCGAGCCTTTCGTCGATCCAGCCGCGCTGCGGTCCCAGCAGGACGCCCTGCGTGAGGCCGCCGCAGCTGCCGCCGATCCAGGCGGACAGCGCCAGCACCGCGCCGTCCGGCGCCGCGATCGGTCCGCCGGAATCGCCCTGGCAGGCGCCGCCGGCTTCGCCCCGCAGCCAGACCAGGATCCGGCTCGGCCCGTAGGGCTCGATCACCGGCAGGGCGACGCTGCGGTAGGTGCCGGTCGAGCGCGGGTCGCCGGGCCTGGCGGCGCCGTAGCCCGACAGGGTCAGGCTGTCGCCGGCCCGCGGCATGGCGGCGCTCAGGGTCGCGGGCGCGAAGCGGGCCGGCAGCGGTGTCGCGGTGCGCAGGAGCGCGAGGTCGATGGAGCGGCGCCGGGCCTTCGCGGCGCCGGCATCGTAGCCCGGATGCACCGCCCGCGCGGCGATCTCGACGAGAACGGGCGCGCCGGCCGCGTCGCGGAAATGGACGCGGTGCTCGCCCGCGGCGGCGCAATGGCCGGCGGTCAGCACCGTGTCGGGGGCGAGCACCAACCCGGTGCAGACGCCGCCCTTCGACGACAGGACCATCACGGCCCCGCCGGGGGGTGCCTCCGTACCGCCGACGATGGCCCGCGCCGGCACGGCCGCGAGCAGCAGGCAAGCCGTCAGGGAAACCGTCGCGACGGCGAGGGCCGCCGGGCGGCGCTTCGAAACCAGCATCGACCACCCTTCGAGAGAGACGCGCGATGATCCCGTTACGCATCGACGCCGCCGCCGTCGAGCCGGTGAGCGTGGCCGACCTGCGCGCCTACCTGCGGTTCGAGTCCGACGACGACGGCGCCGAGGACGCGCTGCTCCAGGCCCTGATCACCGCGGTGCGGGCCAGCCTGGAGAGCGAGACGCGCCGGATCCTCGTCCCGGGCCGCTACCGGATCGCGCTCGCCGCCTGGCCGGCCGACGGGCAGGTGCCGCTGCCGCTGAGCCCGCTGGTGACGCTCCTGCGCGCCGGCTTCGCGGAGGCTGGGGGCGTCACCGACCTCGCCGCCGGGCTGGTGCGCCTCGGCCCCGACCCGGTCGAGGCGCCGGGCCTGCTGATCGATCCGGCCGCACCCGATCCCGCCGGACGCACGATCCTGATCGAGGTCGCGGCCGGGTACGGGGGCGACGGGCCGCCGGTGCCGGCGCCCCTGCGCCTCGCGATCCTGCGGCTCGCGGCCGCCCGCTACGAGCATCGCGGCGACGAGCCGGACGCCGCCCGCACCGACGCCGCCGACCTCGCGGCGCCGTTCCGCCGGATGCGGCTGTGATGGTCCGGTCCGGAGCCTCGGCGATGGCCGCATCGCGCCCGCCCCTCGGCGCCCGGCGGCGTCGCTTCGTCCTCGAGCGTCCCTTGGAGGAGCCCGACGGGTTCGGGGGCGTCCTGCGCTGCTACGTGGCCGGCCCGGTCCTGTGGGGCGCGCTGGCGCCGGCGAGCGTGGTCGACCGGACAGCCGGCGGCCGGACCGACGCGCGGCCCGTCTATCGGATCACCCTGCGGGGCCGGCCCCGCCTCGACCCGACGATGCGGCTCGTGGCCGGCCCCCGCCGCTTCGCGATCCGCGCCGTCACCGAGCCGGATGCGCGGGGCTGCGCTTGCGTCTGCCACGTCGAGGAACTGCCGCGGGAGAGCCTGCCGTGAGCGATCCGAGCCCGCTGCTGGCCTTGCGCGCCGGCCTGATCGCCCGCTTCTCCGCCGATGCCGGCCTCGCGGCCCTGCTCGGCGGACACGTGCGGCTCTACGACGAGCCGCCGCGGGGTGCGCCGCCGGTCTACGCCCTGTGGGAGGACGCGGCGATCGAGGACGATGCCGTGGACGGGGCCGAGCGCCACCGCCACAGCCACGCGATCGCGGTGATCGCGCAGGCCGGCTCGGTCCGGACCGCGCTCGACGCCGCCGCGCGCATGGCCGCGCTGCTGCGCGATACGGGCCTGCCGCTCGCCGGCTGCCGGCTCGTGACCCTGCGGGTGCGCGCCGTCAGGGCCCGCCGCGACGCCCGGACCGGCGAGGCCCGGGCGAGCCTGACGGTCGAGGCCGTCACCGAAATCCTGTGAGGGGAGGGAGCCGATGGGCGCGCAGATGGGCAAGGACCTGCTGATCCGGGCCGGGGACGGCGCGGGCGGCTTCGTGGCCGTGGCGGGCCTGCGGACCCGGCAGATCACGCTCAACGCCGAGACCGTGGACGTCACCAACGCCGATTCCACAGGGCGCTGGCGGGAGCTGCTCGCCGGCGCCGGCGTGCGCCGGGCCGCGATCGCGGGCTCCGGCGTTTTTCGCGATCAGGCCTCGGACGCGCGTCTGCGGCTGATCTTCTTCGAGGGGGCGATCGAGACCTTCCAGATCGTGGTGCCGGCCTTCGGGATCCTGGAGGGCCCGTTCCAGATCGCGAGCCTCGAATACCGCGGCGATCATGCCGGCGAGGTCACCTTCGACATGAGCCTCGATTCGGCGGGCGCGCTCGCCTTCGCGGCGGCCTGAGCCCAGGGGAGTCCCATGGTCAACCGGATCCGCGGCGCGGTGCCGCTCGATCTCGCCGGCGAGCGCTACACGCTCTGCCTCACCCTCGGGGCGCTGGCCGAGCTGGAAGCCGCGCTCCAAGCCGGCGACCTCGTGGGACTCGCCGCGCGCTTCGCGGGCGGGCGGGTCTCGGCGCGGGACTTGATCGCCCTGCTGGGGGTCGCCCTGCGGGGCGGCGGCCACGACCTCGACGACGCGGCGGTCGCCCGGCTGCCGCTGGCGGGCGGGCTCGACGCCGTCTCGGCGGCCCTCGGCGACGTGCTGGCGGCGGCCTTCGGGGAGGCGCAGGGTCCGGCAAACCCTCCGCGGAGCCGTCCGTGACCGCGCCGCGGTCGGGGGCGGCTCATGACCCGGCCGGCTTTCCGTGGGACGACGCCCTGGCGCTCGGCCTCGGGGTGCTGCGCTGGCGGCCGCAGGAATTCTGGGCGGCGACGCCCCGGGAGTTCGCCGCGGCCCTCGGCCGTCGCGCCGGTCCGGAGCCGCTGAGCCGCGCCGCCTTCGAGCGCCTGCTCGCCGCTTTTCCAGATCCGGACGCCGCTGAGCCCTGACATCTGAGCCGTCCACAAGCGTGGGCGCTCCCGCGCTCGACCTCAGGATCAGGGGGATGGGTGGGACGACCCGGATTAGAGCCTTCTCCACGACAGGGCCCGCCCGATGACCGAAACCGAATCCGACACCCCGGCTGCCGCGCGGATCGCGCAGCTCGAAACCCTCGACCGGCTCGCGCAGAATTTCGGCCGCAGCCTGGACGCGGCGCTGACCCGGGGCGCCGCCTCGGGGCGCAGCCTCGACGGCGTGCTGACCACCATCGGCACCCGGCTCGCCGGCGCGGCGGCCCGGGCGGCGGGCGGCTCGATCCAGTCGGGCCTCACGGGCCTGATCAACACCCTGATGGGTGCCGGATCCGAGACCGGCTTCGCCCGGGGCGGCGTGTTCCGGGGCGGGCGGGTCCAGCCCTTCGCGGCGGGCGGGGTCGTGGCCGCCCCGACCTACTTCCCGATGGCGGGCGGCACCGGCCTCATGGGCGAGGCCGGCCCCGAGGCGATCCTGCCGCTGGGGCGCGGCCCGGATGGCCGCCTCGGCGTCGCGGCCGGGGGCGCCTCGGCCCGCCCGGTCTCGGTGACCGTCCACATCGCGACTCCCGATCCGGCGGCCTTCCGCCGCTCGGAGGCGCAGGTGACTGCGAGCCTCGCCCGGGCCGTGGCGCGGGGCCAGCGGGCGACGTGAGGATCACGCCGCCTCCCGGGCCTCCATGTCCCGCGCGCGGCTGCGGCGGCCATCGACGCTCACCGGGGCCACGCCCTGGATCGTCACGCGCCGGACCACCCGGGGCTCGTCGCCGTAATCGTCCACCGCGCGGTGGACGGTCGCCCGGTTGTCCCAGATCGCCACGTCGCCTTTCCGCCAGGACCAGCGCACCGTGTTCTCGGGCCGGGTCGCGTGGTCGTGGAAGATCGCCAGCAGGTGCTGCGAATCCGCGGTGGTCAGCCCGAGAATGCGCCGGATGAAATGCCCGACGATCAGGGAGCGCTCGCCGGTCTCCGGATGCACGTGGACCAGCGGGTGCTCGGTCTCGAACACCGTCTTGGTGAAGACCTCGTCGTAGCGCCGCCGCCCGGCCTCCGAGACGTTCACCCGCCCGCCGACATAGTCGTAGACGTTGGAGTGCAGCGCCCAGAGCGTGTCGGCGAGGTCGCGCAGGGGCTCGGGCAGGTCGGAATAGGCCGCCGCCGTGTTCGCCCAGAGCGTGTCGCCGCCATAGGCCGGCAGCGTCACCGCGCGCAGGATCGAGATCGCCGGGTAGGCCGGCACGAAGGTCACGTCGGTGTGCCAGGAGTTCGCCCGCTCGCCGCGGCTGCCGTCGAGGTCGAGCACGCCCGCGGTGCCCGCGAGCGACGGCACGGTCGGGTGCGGGACAAGGTCGCCGAGGCGCCGGCCGAACGCCTCTTGCCCGGCCTCGTCGAGCGTCTGATCGCGGAAGAAGACGACCTTGTGGGTTGTCAGCGCCTGCCGGATCGCCGCCACGGTCCCTGCCTCGAGATCGCCCGAGAGGGCGACGCCGCGGATCTCCGCGCCGATGCGGCCGGCGACGCGGCGGATGTCGAGGGCGGATGCGTGGAGGGGCTGAAGGATGGCGCTCATCGGAAGGCTTTCCTGACAGAACGGCGTCGCGTCGTGCCGATCGCGCGCGATGAACCGGGATGTGCGGGCCGAAAGGACTTCGGAGGACATCCGCTTCGGCGTGACGATCTTCGATCGACCGCCGTCGTTTGTCGATAAACGACACTTTTGATTTTCCGCCTCCGCCCGGAAGACTTTTTTCAGCTGCTTCGATCCGGCAGCGACAGCATTCCCCGACGCCGCCGGGTCCAGCCGAGGCAGGACACCGCGATCGTCCTTGCGAGCGGAGCGAAGCAATCCAGGAGCGCCCCGTTCACCGATGGCGCGCAGCCCTGGGTCGCTGCGCTGCGCGCGAGGCCGGCGGTGGCGCGGATGATTGGCGCGGCCCTGTCGCGACGCGAACCGGAGGGCCCGCCATGGCCGACGACTTCCACGAGGTGCTGTTCCCCCTCGACGTGTCCCTGCGTGCCGGCGGCGGCCCGCAGCGGCTGACCGAGATCGTGACCCTGGCCTCGGGCCGGGAGCACCGGAACGGCCGCTGGGCCGATTCCCGCCGCCGCTACGATGCCGGCTTCGGCCTGCGCGGCCTCGACGCGCTGCACGCCGTGCTGGCCTTCTTCGAGGAGCGCCGCGGGCGTCTCTACGGATTCCGCTTCCGCGACCGGGTCGACGGCCGCTCCGGGCCGCCGGGCCGGCCGGTCGGCCCCCTCGACCAGCCGCTCGGCACGGGCGACGGGGTCACCGCCACCTTTCCGCTGGTGAAGACCTACGGCGCCGGCTTCGCACCCTATCGCCGCCGGATCGCCAAGCCGGTGGCCGGCAGCGTCCGGGTGGCGGTCGGCGGCCGGGAGGTCGGGCCCGACGCCTTCGCGTGCGATCCCGCCACCGGCCTCGTCGCCTTCGCGGCCGGCCACGCCCCGGAGCCGGGCGCCGCCGTGACGGCGGGCTTCGCCTTCGACGTGCCGGTCCGCTTCGACACCGACGACCTGACCATCGACCTCGCGGCCTTCACGGCGGGCGAGATCCCGAAGGTGCCCCTCGTCGAGATCGTGCCGTGAGATGAGGGTGGTCCGCCCTATCAACCGCGTCACCGCGCCGCGTGTTCGGCCTCGTCGTTCCGGGGCGCCGCAGGCGAGCCCGGACCCGGAGGCGGGCAACCCAGAGCCGCTGGTGGTGCCATGACCCGGCGCGTCGGCGGATCCGGATCCCGGGCTCCGCCGCGCGGCCCCGGGATGACGGCGACAGGCGGCCAAGGTGGTCGAGGCCGTCCTGCGCGGACGCGCGCCAAGCGGTCATGAAACGTCTGCTTCCTGCAATTCCGGGCCCTGAGGGGGGCGCCATGCGTGACATCCCGGAGGCCTTCGCGGCCCATCTCGCGGGGGGCGTGACCACCCTGTGCCGCTGCTGGTCCCTGCGGCGGCGGGACGGGGCCACCCTCGGCTTCACCGACCACGACCGCGACCTCACCGTCGCGGGCCTCGTCCACGAGGCCCGGACCGGGCTGGAGGCAGCCGAGGCCAGCGCCGAGCTCGGCTTCGCGATCTCGGGCGGCGACGTGGCCGGGGCGCTCAGCAGCCTCGGCCTCACCGAGGCCGACATCGCCGGCGGCCTCTACGACGGTGCCGCCGTCGAGACCTGGCTGGTCGACTGGACCCATCCCGAGACGCGGCTGCTCCTCGACCTCGCCACGATCGGCGAGATCCGCCGCGAGGGCGACGCCTTCGTGGCGGAGCTGCGCGGTCTCACGCACCGGCTCGACGCCGAGCGCGGCCGAACCTACCGGGCCACCTGCGGCGCCGAACTCGGCGATTCCCGCTGCCGGGTCGACCTCGTCCCGTGGCGCACCACCGGCCGCGTGACCGGTGTTCCGGAACCCGCAACGCTCTCGGTCGCGCTCTCCGGCGGATTCGCGGACGGCCTGTTCACCGGCGGCCGGCTGACCTGGACGGAGGGGGCCAATGCCGGGCACGCGGCGGATGTACGCCTCCAGCTCGGAGCCCTGCTCGAACTCTGGAGCGCGCCGCCCCGGCCGGTCGCGGCCGGCGACGCCTTCACCGTGACCGCCGGGTGCGACAAGCGCCTCGCCACCTGCCGCGACCGGTTCGCCAATGCGGTCAACTTCCAGGGCTTCCCGCACTTGCCCGGCAACGACGCGGTGATGCGGGCGGTGCCGGGCTCGGATCACGTCCTCGACGGCGGGAGTCTGTTCCGATGAGCGCGATGCGGCGGGATGTCGGCGCGGCGGCGCTCGGCGAGGCACGCCTCTGGCTGGGCACGCCCTACCGGCATCAGGCCTCGCTTCGCGGGGTCGGCTGCGACTGCCTCGGGCTGCTGCGCGGGGTGTGGCGCGGGCTCTACGGCGTCGAGCCGGAGGGGGTGCCGCCCTACAGCGCCACCTGGGCGGAATCGGTAGCGCCCGGCACCGACCCGCTCGGAGCGGCGGCGGCCCGCCACCTCGTGCCGGTGGCCGGTTCGCCCGCAGCCGGCGCGCAGCGCGCGGGCGACGTGCTGCTCTTCGCCTTCCGCCGCCACCTGCCGGCCCGGCACTGCGCCATCGCCACCGGCGACGGCGCGATGATCCATGCCCATGACGGCGCGGTGGTCGCCGAGGTGGCGCTGACCGCGTGGTGGCGGCGGCACCTGACGGGGGTGTTCCGGTTTCCGGGGAGCGGATCCGGCCGCAGCGATCCGGTCGCCACGGTCGGCTCGACGCCGAAGACGTCCATGACCTTGCGGCCGGTCGCGTCGCGAAGCTTCGATACGCGCCAATAACGCGATGGGGGAAACGGTGCGGACCGGCGCCGTCACGCCGCCCGCACCGTGGCCAGGAAACTCGCGACCTCGCCGCGCAGCGCCGCGAACTGCCGGGCGAGTTCGTCCGCCGCGCCGAGCACCTGACCGGATGCGGTCTCGGTTTCCCCGGCGGCTTCGGCGACGCCCGTGATGGTCCGGGTCACCGCGTCGGTGCCAGCGGCGGCCTGCGCCACGCTCTGGATGATTTCCCGGCTCGCCGCGCCCTGCTGGCTGATCGCCGTGGCCATCGCGGCGGTGACGGCGCGGACCGCGTGGATCCGCTCGCTGATCGTGGTGATCGACAGCACCGCCGCGTCGGTCGAGTTCCGGACCAATCCGATCCGTTGGCCGATCGTCTCGGTCGCCCGGGCGGTCTGGGCGGCGAGGTCCTTGACCGCGCCCGCCACCACCGCGAAGCCGCGGCCGGCCTCGCCGGCGCGGGCCGCCTCGATCGTTGCGTTGAGGGCCAGCAGGTTGGTCTGACCGGCGATCTGCGCGATCAGATGCACGACGTCGGCGATCTCCGCCACTGCCGCGCTGAGGGCGCCAACCTGGCCGGTGCTCTGCTCGGCCTCGGTCACCGCCGCCTGGGTCAGGCGCGCCGACTCGTCCGCGCTGCGGCCGATCTCGGCGGCCGAGACCCCGAGCTGCTCGGCCGCGACCGCTGCGGTGTTCACCGTGCGGGCGGTTTCCTCGGCTGCGCCCGCCACCATCGTGGATTGCTCGGCCGTGCCGCGGGCGGTGATGCTCATCGCCGACGCGGTCACCCGCAGCGCGGCTGCGGCGTCGCAGACCGTCCCGACGATCCCGCCCACCGTCGCCTCGAACGTGTCAGCCAGGGCCGCCATGGCGCGCCGCCGTTCCGCCGCGACCGTCGCGTCCACCACGCGCCGGCTCTCGGCCTCGGCGGCAGCGCGCTGGGCGACCAGGGCGCGGATGCGATCGACGGCGTGCGCGACGGCGCCGATCTCGTCGCGCCGCCGCTCTCCGGCGATCCGCGCCTCGGTATCCCCGGCGGCCATCCGCTCCAGGCTCGCGACGAGGCGGCCGAGCGGGCGGCCGATGCCGAAGATGCCGACCGCGACGGCGGTGGCGAGCCCGGCGAGCAGGCCGAGGCTCGTGTACGTCCAGAGGTCGCGGCGCATCCCCGCGATCTGCCCGGCGAGATCCTGCGCGCCGGCCCCCATGCGGTCGCTGATGCCCTCGCTGAGCGCGCTGGTGCTTCGACCCAGGTCCGCGACGATCGGATCGATCTTCTGGTGCATCAGGGTGAGGGCGTCGGCGTTGAGGTTAACTTCCCCGAGGATGCGCGCCTCCGACACGTCCGAGATGTAGCTTTCCACGCGGCCCCGTAGCGTGTCGACCTGGTCCCTCAACTCGGGCGCCTCCGCGATCAGGGCCGCGAAGGTCTGCCGGAGCCCGATCACCGCGACGTCGAATTCCTGGCTCGCCTGCTGGATCCGCTCGGCCTCGGTCTCGGCGATGACGCGATAGATCGCGTAATTGGTCTGATGGAACAGGCGGATGATCTGCCGCGCGCCCTCGGCCATCTTCGCATCGTGGTCGATGAAGCGCGTGTACTGCCGGCCGATCGCCTCCATGCGCCCGGTCTCGTGCCAGATGCAGCCGCCGACGATCGCCCCGATAACCAGGACAATCAGGACGATCTTGTGCAGTATCTTCGGTTTGATCCCGAGCTTTACGGTCATCGTTCTGCGACTTTCGGTACGGTTCGCCGCTGAGGTGTCGTCATTCGGAGTTGAGCGACGACGGATCATGGGTTGAATCGGTCAATCTGACTTGCGGTCTTGCTGCGATCCTCTCCATTTATCGGTGCAAAGTCTATTCCATCCGGAGCCTTGCCATGGCCACGCTGATCCTGTCCTCGGCCGGCACGGCCCTGGGCACCGCGCTGGGCGGCCCGATCGGCGGCATGCTCGGGCGGGCGCTCGGATCCGTGGCGGGCGCGGCGCTCGGCGGCGCGCTGTTCGGCTCCGGGCGGCACACCCGCTTCGTCGAGGGGCCGCGGCTCGCCGACGTGGCCGGGCTCACCTCGACCGAGGGCGACCCGATCCCCCGCATCTACGGCCGGGCCCGGATCGGCGGCACCCTGATCTGGGCGACGCGCCCGCTGGAGGTCGCCAACACCACGGTGGCGCGCGCCGCCGTTCCGGCCAAGAGCCTGGGCGGCCAGAAGACCGTGACCACGCGCTACGCCTATTTCGCCAACCTCGCGGTCGGCCTGTGCGAGGGCGAGATCGCCTGCGTCCGTCGGATCTGGGCGGACGGCAGGGAGATCGACCAGGCCGGCCTGACCCTGCGGGTCCATACCGGCGGCCCGGACCAGGCGCCCGACCCGTTGATCGTCGCCAAGGAGGGGCCCGAGAACGCGCCGGCCTATCGCGGCCTCGCCTACGTGGTGTTCGAGGCCCTGCCGCTCGCCGATTTCGGCAACCGGGTCCCGCAATTCGCCTTCGAGGTGATCCGCCCGGTCAACGGCCTGTGCGGCCGGATCCGCGCCGTCGACCTGATCCCCGGGGCGAGCGAGTTCGGCCTCGATCCGGACCGCGTCACCGTCGATCTCGGCCTCGGCCGGACCGAGGCCGCCAACCGGCACCAGCTCCAGCGCAGCACCGACGTGATCGCCTCCCTCGATGCGCTCCAGGCGCTCTGCCCGAACCTGCGGCGGGTCGCCGTGGTGGCGACGTGGTTCGGGTCGGACCTGCGGGCCGGGGCCTGTCGGGTGGTCCCGAAGGTAGAGGGCCGCAGCAAGCGCGCGCTGCCGGCCGATTGGCGCGTCGCCGGGATCGGCCGCGCCGAGGCCGAGATCGTCTCGCTCCTTCCGGACGGCAGCCCATCCTACGGCGGGACGCCCTCGGACGATGGGCTGACCCGGCTCGTGGCCGAGCTGGCCCGTCGCGGGCTTGAGGTGGTGCTCTACCCGTTCGTGATGATGGACGTGCCGGCCGGCAACGCGCGGCCCGATCCGCGCGTGCCCGGCGCGACCCAGCCGTCCTATCCCTGGCGCGGGCGCATCACCTGCGATCCGGCGCCCGGCCTGCCCGGGAGCCCGGACGGCACTGCTCTGGTCGACGCGCAGGTCGCGGCCTTCTTCGCGGGCGGCTACCGGGACGCGGTGCTGCACTACGCCGACCTCGCCGCAGGCTGGGCGTCGTCCGGCGTGCGGATCGCGGGCTTCATCCTCGGCAGCGAGTATGTCGGCCTGACCCGCCTGCGCGGCGCGGCCGGCTACCCGGCCGTGCAGGCGTTCCGCGATCTCGCCGCCGCCGTGCGCGACCGCCTCGGACCGGGGGCCGCCCTAGTCTACGGGGCCGACTGGACCGAATACGGCGCCGATGTCCGCGACGGCGGCGCCACGCTGCGCTTCCCGCTCGACGACCTGTTCGCCGATCCCGCCATCGCGGCGGTCGGGATCGACTGGTACCCCCCGGTCTCGGATTGGCGCGACGCGCCGGACCATGCCGACCTCGCGGTCGCGGGCGACATCACCGACCGCGCCTACCTCAAGGATCGGGGCGCCTCGGGCGAGGGCTTCGACTGGTACTACGCCGACGCGGCCGGTCGCGCCGCCCAGGACCGCAGGCCGATCGAGGACGGGGCCTACGGCAAGGCCTGGATCTACCGGCCGAAGGACCTCCTGGCGTGGTGGTCGAACCCGCATGTCGAGCGCGACGGCGGCGTCGAGACCCGGGCCACCGCCTGGGTGCCGATGGCTAAGCCGATCTGGCTCACCGAGATCGGGGTGCCGGCGGTGGACAAGGGCACGAACGGGCCGAACGTCTTCCCCGACCCGAAATCCATCGAGAGCGCCGTCCCGCCGGAATCCCGGGGTTTGCGCGACGAGCTGATCCAGCTCCGCGGCGTCGCCGCGGTGATCGCGCGCTTCGATCCCGCCGCGCCGGGCTTCCGCGAGGCCGACAATCCGGTCTCCCCGGTCTATGGCGGCCGGATGGTCGACCCGGCGGCGCTCCACGTCTGGGCCTGGGACGCGCGGCCGTTCCCGGCCTTCCCGACCGTGCGCGGGCCCTGGGCGGATGCCGGCAACTGGCGCATCGGCCACTGGATCACCGGGCGGATCGAGGGCTGCGACCTCGACCTGCTGGTCCGGCAGATCCTCGCCGAGTTCGGCTTCGACGCGCCGGTCTCCGTGGAGGCTGCGGCCTATCTCGACGGCTACGTCATCGACCGGCCGCTCACGGCCCGCGGCGCCCTGGAGACCCTGGCGCAGGTCTACGGCCTCGACGTCTCGGCGGTGGCCGGCACCCTGCGCCTGCGCGGGCCGCGCCGCGACCGGCCGGTGGTGCTCGCCGAGGCCGAGCTCGTCCGGCTTTCCGAGGACAGGCCCGTGCTCCGGCAGGTCCGCGCCGAGGAGAGCGCCCTGCCGCGCTCGGTGGAGCTCGGCATCACCGAGTCCGAGAGCCCGGATTACCGCCGCGCCGCGGCGGCGGCCGCGCGGCCGGCGGGCGACCGGCGGCGCGAGACCCGGATCGAGGCGGCGATCGTCACCCGCTGCGAGACCGGCGACGGGCTCGCCGAGGCGCTGCTCGACCGGATCATCGCGGCCCGCGACAGCGCGGTGTTCACGGTCAGCCCGCGCCGGGTCGCGCTGGAGCCCGGCGATCTCCTGGCGGTCCCGGCGGACGTGCCGGGCGGCACGGTGCTGCGCAAGATCGACCGGATCGACGACGCCCCCACCGGCCGCCGGATCGAGGCGAGCGGCGTGCCGCCGCGCGGCGGCCCCGGGCGGGCACTCGCCCGCAGCCCGGCCCTGCCGGCGCTCGCGCCGCCGGCTTTCCCGGGACCGCCGCTGGCGCTCGCCCTTGACCTGCCGGTGGATCGGGGCAGCCCCACGATCCTGCAATACCTCGCGGTGGCGGCCGAGCCCTGGCCGGGGGCGGCCGCGATCTGGCGCGCGGACGGCACGGGACCGCTCGCGCTCCACGGACGCGTCGACTACCCGGCCTGCCTGGGGCGCACCCGCGCGGCGCTCCCGGCCGGACCGCTCTGGCGCCTGCAGCGCGGCGTGACGCTCGACGTCACCCTGCGTCGGGGCAGCGCGCTCGCCTCGGTGGGCACGGCCGCAATGCTCGCCGGCGGCAACCTGTTCGCGCTGATCGGCCCGGACGGCGCCGTCGAGCTGCTCGGCGTCGCGCAGGCCGTGCTCACCGGAACCGACACCTACCGGCTGTCCGGGCTCCTGCGCGGGCTCGCGGGCAGCGAGGAGGCCGCCGGCCGGGACACCCCCCTGGGCAGCCTGATCGTGCGCCTCGACGACGGCGCGGTGGTCCCCCTGGTCGAGCGGCTCGACGAGGCCGGACGGGGTTTCCGCTACCGGATCGGCCCGGCGGGGAGCGACCCGGGCGATCCGGCCTTCACGGAACTCGCGGCCACCGCCGGCCTCGCGGCATTCCGGCCGCTGCGGCCCGTGCACCTGCGGGCGCGCCGGGAGGCGCAGGGCGTGCGGCTCTCTTGGATCCGCCGGGCACGCCGCGACGGCGATTCCTGGGAGCCGGCCGAGATCCCGCTGGACGAGCCGGAAGCCTACGCGGTGACGCTCTTCTCCGGGGACACGGCCGTCCGGACGCTCCGGGCCGAGGCCCAGAACCTCCTCTACGCCGACGAGGCGGCGGATTTCGGCGGGCCGCAAACCAGCCTCGACCTGGCCGTGGCGCAGATCGGCGCCGTCGCCGGCCCCGGGCCCGCCCGCCGTGTCCGCATCCCCGTCCGCTCGGCCTGAACGCCCGGGAGCCCGCCATGTCCGACACCACGCCCCATCTCGGCCTGCCGCTGATCGCCGCGAGCCAGGCCCAGAAGCACGTCACCCACAACGAGGCGCTCGGCCTGATCGACGCGCTCGCGCAGCTCGCCTGCCTCGACAAGGACCTGATCGCGCCGCCGCCGGGCCCCGCGGAGGGCGACCGCTACCTCGTGGCCGCGGCCGATCCCGGCGGCGCCTGGGCGGGCCTCGCGGGCCAGATGGTGCGCTACGCCGACGGCGTCTGGACTGGTGCGGCGCCCCGGGCCGGCTGGCTCGCCTACCTGATCGACGAGGCCGACCTCTACGTGTTCGACGGCGCCGCCTGGACGAGCTTCCGCCGCACCCTCACGGCCGTCCAGAGCATCAGCCGCCTCGGGATCAACACGGGTGCCGACGCGACCAACCGCCTCGCCGTCAAGGCGGACGCGGCGCTGCTGACCTGGGACGATGCGACGCCGGGCAGCGGCGACATGCGGATCTTCGTGAACAAGCGGGACGCGACCCGCGACGCCGCCCTGGTCCTCGAGACCGGCTACGCGGCGCGTGCGCTGCTCGGGCTACTGGGGAGCGACGATGTTTCCCTGAAGGTCTCACCCGACGGCGCCGCCTTCGCCACCGCGCTCACCGCCTCGGCCAGGACCGGCGGAATCGATTTCGCCTCCACCGAGACGTCGCTAGCCGCCGCTGCCACCACCGATCTCGGCGGCACCGGCACGCGGCGGGTGCTCGTGACCGACGCGGGACGGATCACGCGCTTCGGCACCGCGGCCGATCGCGAGCGGTTCGTGCGCTTCACGGGCGGCGCGACCCTGGTGCACGATGCGGAATCGCTGGTTCTGCCGACCCGGGCCGACATCGTGACGGCCGCGGACGACACGTGCATCGCGCTCTCGGATGCCGCTGGCCGCTGGCGTGTGTGGCACTATCAGCGGGCCGACGGGACACCCCTGGCGACCGGCGCGCGCCGCGCAGCCTGAGCGGTTTCGTGCCCCGTCATTCCGGGCTCGCCTTCGGCGCCCCGGAATGACGGGCCACGCTCGAGCGCTCCGCTCGCAGGGACGATATCGGTGCCCGAACGGGCTCACCCGGGAACGAGCGCCCGGAGCAGCGCCGGCTCGACCGCCGCGTAGCCCGCTTCGTTGAGGTGGATGCCGTCCTCGGTGAATCCGCGGGCCAGCGCCCCTGAGGCGTCGGCCAGCGGCGCCTGATAGTCGATCAGGCTGGCCGCGCCCGCGTCGCAGAGGGTGCGCAGCCACCCGTTCAGGACGCGGATGCGCGCCACCGGCCGCAGCTCGCGACGCCAGCCCCAGAAGTCGCTCGGCATCACGGTGCCGATCCAGAGCGGCAGCCCGGCCTCGAAGGCCAGCCGGGCCATGGCCAGGATGTTCGCGGCGATCTCCCGGTCCGGGACCGGGCCCCCGATCGCCGCGATGTCGTTGATCCCGCAGAGCAGGTGGATCCCCCGCGCGCCTTCGGCGTCCCGGAGGAACCGCGCCCGGATCTGCCCGCTCGTCTGGCCCGGGACGCCCCGGGCCACGAAGCCGTGCCGCGCGAAGGTCTCGGCCCGCACGACGCCCCAGGCGGCGGTGATCGAGTCGCCGATGAACACCAGCGGCCGGTCCTGTCGGCTTCCCACGCGTCCTCCCTCGGCGCCGCGCCCTTGCCGCCGCCATAGCCCGGTGCCGTCCCGGGCGCCACCGACCGGAGCACAGCCATGCCGACCACCGGAACGGCCCGGGCACCGGGCGACCTCTTCGCAACCGAATGCGCCCGCCTGGGCCCCCGCCTCATGCGCGATCTCGGCCTGACCGACCTGCAGGCCGCGGGGCTTCTGGGCAATCTCGGCCACGAGAGCGGCGGCTTCCGCCAGCTGCAGGAGATGGCGCCTGCGGTGGCGGGCTCCCGCGGGGGCTGGGGGCTCGCCCAGTGGACCGGCCCGCGGCGGGTGGCCATGGAGGCGTGGTGCCGGGCGCGCGGCCTCGATCCCGCCGACCCGGAGGCCGGCTACGGCTATCTCCGCGCGGAGCTGCGCGGCACCGAGGCCGCCGCGCTCGAAGCCCTGCGCGCCGCCGCGACCCTCGAAGCCGCCACCGCGGTGGTCTGCCGCCGCTTTGAGCGCCCCGGCGTCGTCGCGCTGCCGAGCCGGCTCGCCTGGGCGCGCCGGGCGCTCGCCGCCCTGCGCGCTGCCGCCGCGCCGATCGCCCTGGGCAAGCCGCCCGGCCGGCGCTGAGCCTCCACCCGTTCCCGAGCCGGCCGGGTCCGCCGCGCGATCAATCCTCGGAGATCGACCATGACGCACCGTTTCCGTGTGGCGCTGGCCCTTGCCTGCGTGGCCCTCCCGTTCGCCGCCCTGCTGTCGCCGGCGCACGCCGCCGGCGCGGTGTCTGCCCGGGGGGTGAGCCTGCCCTGGGGCGACTGGCTGACCGGCCTGCTCCAGCCGGTCTCGGCCTTCCTCGTGCCGCTCGCCGCCGCGGCCGTGACCGCCGGCATCGCCCGGGTGGCGCCCTGGGCCGCCTCGGTTCTGACCCGCGACCGGGTCGAAGCGGCGATCCGGGCGGGGGCCGAGTTCGGCCAGAACGCCGTGGCCGGCGCCGCCAGGGGCCGGACCGTCAGCGTCGATCTCGGCTCCGCGGTGGTCGCTGCCGGCGCCCGGCACGTGCTCGCCACAGCGCCCGCCCGCGTCGTCCGGTCGGCCGGCGGGGCGGAGGGGGTCGCAGCCCGGATCTTCCGGGCCCTGCCGCTCGACCCGCAGGCGAGTGCCGCAAGCGTGCTCGCCCCGGCGCTTGCCGAGCTGCGCGCGCACGACGGCCGGCAGGGGGCCGCGCGGCAGGGCTGAGGCCGCGTCCCGCGGGCGGAACGATCACGCCGGGCGGTCCCGCCCGGCGCCGGCCGGGAAAGGACGCGCCTGCCATGACCGATCTCCGCGCCCCTGCGCGCCGGGTTGCCAAGCCTGCTTCCAAGCCCGCCGCCATGTCTCCCCAGGACGGGGCGGGCCCCGGCATCGCCCTCGGGGGGAGGATGCGGGCGATCCGCTTCCCGCCCTTCTGGCACGCTTGGTTCGCCCGCCAGACCGAGCCGCGCCTCGCCGCGCTCGACGAGATGGTCGACGCGCATGTCGAGCGGCGGGCGCTGCGCCGCTATCTGAGTCGGCTGAAGCACGCGACGATGCTGGCCTTCCTCGGCGCCGCCGCGGCGGCGCACTGGTTCTCGGACCAGATCGCCTGGATCGTGGAGCGGATCCCCGCCCTGCGGTCACTCTGGAACCTCGTGGTGGGAGGGTGAGATGCGCCGGCTGTGCTGGGATCAAATCCTCGACCGCCTCTGGCTGGCCGCCTCCGGGGCGGCGGCTTTGGCCATCGCGCTCGATCTGGGCGCGCAGGTCGGGCTGCGTGGCTGGTCATCGGACGGCGCCGTCCTGACCGCGCAGGCCGCAGCGCCCGGCTCGCGGCCGACCTCGAACCGGCCCGACCGGGGATGTCGGGAGGCCACCGGGCGAACGTTTCCCTGAGCCGTCCTGCATCGCCTGTGTGAACCGGCGCCGGCGGTGGAACCGAGCCGGGCCGCGGGCCGTAGTGCCGGCACGATGCCGCCCGCCACCCTGACGCACAGAACAGAGTCTTCCGGTTGGCCCGCCGGCTCCGACGCGAGACGACAACAGCCACGTATTCAGGGCGCATTCAGTGCCCGCGGCCCACATCTCGTCCCAATGCGCTACGCCATCGCCCTGGTTGCCATCAGCCTGACCGCCGCGGCCCTCGCCGCGGGCGGCCTCGGCTCCATGGCCGACGACGGGCCGGCCCCGCAGACGGGCGCGGTCTCCAGCCAGGCACCCCTGCGGGTCGAGGCCTGCCTGTCGCCCGCCGACATGCGCGAGGAGGTCGGCGAGCGGCGGGTGATCCCGCCCGTGGCGGCGATCCGCGCGGCCCGCTCGGTGATCCCCCGGGCCGAGATTCAGCGGGCGAGCCTGTGCCGTTACGAAGACACGCTCGTCTACATGCTCACCGCCTTGCGCCGGGACGGGCATTTCGTGCACGTGATTGTCGATGCGCGCACCGGCACTGTCGCGGGACAATATTGAGCGGGCGCCCGACCCATCGTGAAATGGAGTGAGCCGTGCGTCTGCTCGTCGTGGAGGATGACAAGGACATCAACCGGCAGGTGGTCGCCGCGCTGGAGGAGGCCGGCTACGTCGCCGACAAGGCCTATGATGGCGAGGAGGGCGGCTATCTCGGCGAGAGCGAGCCCTACGATGCCATCATCCTCGACATGGGCCTGCCCAAGGCGGACGGCGTCACCGTGCTGCAGAAGTGGCGCCGGGCCGGGGTGAAGACCCCGGTGATCATCCTCACGGCCCGGGACCGCTGGTCCGACAAGGTCGACGGGTTCGATGCCGGGGCCGACGACTACGTCACCAAGCCCTTCCATATGGAGGAGCTCATGGCGCGCGTCCGCGCGCTCCTGCGCCGGGCCGCCGGGCACGCCTCCAGCCAGATCGCCTGTGGGCCGGTGACCCTCGACACGCGCTCCGGCAAGGTCTTCGTCGACGGCGCCCAGGTGAAGCTGACGAGCCACGAGTACCGGCTGCTCTCCTACCTGATGCACCATACCGGCCGGGTCGTGTCCCGGGCCGAGCTGACCGAGCACCTCTACGACCAGGATTTCGACCGCGACTCGAACACGATCGAGGTATTCGTCGGGCGCCTGCGCAAGAAGCTCGCGGTCGACCTGATCCAGACCGTGCGCGGCCTCGGCTACCTCGTGGATCCCAACCAGCCGCCGGCGCGGGTGTGACGGCCGTGGCGGGGCCGGGCACGCTGCCGGCCGTGTTCATGCGCGGCGGCACCAGCAAGGCGCTGATGCTGCACCGCCGGGACGTGCCGGGTGACCTCGCCGCCTGGGAGCCGGTCTTCCTCTCCGCCATGGACAGCCCCGACCCGTTCGGGCGGCAGCTCAACGGCATGGGCGGCGGCGTCTCGTCGGTGTCGAAGATCTGCGTGGTCGAGCGCTCCGCGCGGCCGGACGCCGATATCGACTACACCTTCGTGCAGGTGGTGGTCCGCGACGGCCGCATCGATCTCTCGGGCAATTGCGGCAACATGCTCGCCGCCGTGGGACCGTTCGCGGTCGACGAAGGACTCGTGCGCCTCGCTGACGGCCCGGCGCGGTTGCGGATCTACAACACCAACACCCGCAAGCTGATCGAGGCGCGCTTCGCCGTCCGGGGCGGCCGCGCGGTCTATGGCGGCGACCTCGCGATTCCCGGCGTGACCGGCACCGGCGCTCCGATCCAGCTCGACTTCCTGGATCCGGGCGGCGCCACGACCGGCCGGCTGCTGCCCACCGGCGCGGTCCGCCAGCGGCTCGACGTGCCGGGTCTCGGCGCGATCGAGGCGTCGCTGATCGATGCCGCCAATGCCTGCGTGTTCGTCCGCGCCGCCGATCTCGGCCTCGCCGGCACCGAGCTGCCCGCCGCCCTGGAGGCCGTGCCGGGCCTCCTCGACCGGCTGGCGCGGATCCGCCAAGCCGGCTCCGTGGCGATGGGCATCGCGCCCGACCTCGACGCGGCGGGGCGCGTCGTCCACGTGCCCTTCGTGGGCCTCGTCGCCCCGCCGCAGGAGTCCGGCAGCCTCTCCGGCGCCACGATCCGCGCCGCCGATGTCGACCTGGCCGCCCGGGTCATCTCCAACGGCGTGCCGCATCAGGCCCTGCCGCTCACCGCCACCCTGTGCCTCGCGGTGGCCGCCCGGATCGAGGGCAGCCTCGTCCACGAGGCCGCGCGGCCCACCGACGCCGCCCTGCGGGTCGGGATGCCGTCGGGCATCCTCACCGCCGACGCCGCCGTGACCCGCGACGCCGATGGCTGGCGGGCCGAGCGCGGCGCCTTCTTCCGCACGGCGCGCCCGCTGATGCGGGGCGCCGTGTTCTACGATGCGCCACCGCCCGTCTGAGCGACCGACGCATCCATGATCGACTTTATCGGCCTCTTCTCCCTGCGCCGCCGCTCCATCGCGGTGCGGCTCGCCGTGTCGGCGTTCCTGGCGAGCTCGGCGATCCTGCTCATTGCGGCCTGGATCCTCACCACCCTCTACCGCGAGAACACCGAGCGGTCGTTCGACAGCCGGCTGCTCGTCTTCGCCAACAATCTCGCCACCGATCTCGTCTCGCCCAACGATCCCGAGAGTCGCACCTTCTCGCTCGGCGACCCGCGCTTCGACCTGCCGCTGTCCGGCTGGTACTGGCAGGTCGGCAAGCCCGACGCGAAGCCGCGGGACGTGCGCACCTCCCGCTCGCTCGTCGGCGTGCCGCTCCCGCCCGCGACGGATTCGGACGGCAAGGTCGGGGTCGGTCAGATCCGCCAGGGCTACGGAAAGGGGCAGGACGGGCGTCTCCTGCGCATCATGGAGCGCGACGTCGATCTCGGCGAGGAGGGCCGCTACACGGTCCGGGTCGCCGGCCCGGCCGACGAGATCGTCAACGACGTCGACCGGTTCCGCAATTCCCTGACCATCACCTTCGGCCTGCTCGGCCTGTCGCTGGCGATCACCACCCTGCTGCAGATCCGGTTCGGCCTGGCGCCGCTCAAGAAGATGCGCGCCGCGCTGGGCGCCGTCCGCCGGGGCGAGGCCGACCGCATCACCGGCACCTATCCCCGCGACATCGCGCCGCTCACCGGCGAGGTGAACCTCCTGATCGAGACCAACCGCGAGATCCTGGAGCGCGCCCGCACCCAAGTCGGCAACCTCGCCCACGCCCTGAAGACGCCGCTCTCGATCATCGTCAACGAGGTCGGCGCCTCCGATGCCCCGGAGGAACTCGCCCAGAAGATCCGCGAGCAGGCCGCGGTGATGCGCGACCAGGTCAATTACCATCTGGACCGGGCCCGCGCCGCCGCGCTCGCCGGCACGCTCGGCACCTCGACCGAGGTCGAGCCGGCCTTGGCCGGCCTCGTGCGCACCTTCGGCAAGATCTATCGCGACAAGGACATCGCCTACGACGTCCACGTGCCGCCGGGCCTCCGCTTTCGGGGCGAGCGCCAGGATTTCGAGGAGATGGTCGGCAACCTCGTCGACAACGCCTCGAAATGGGCGCACGGGCGGGTCGCGATCCGGGCCGAGGCGGTGGCCAAGGACGATTATCCCCATCTCGTCGTCGCCATCGAGGATGACGGACCGGGCCTGCCGCCGGAGGCGCGCCAGGCTGTGCTCGGCCGCGGCCGGCGGCTCGACGAATCCAAGCCCGGCTCCGGCCTCGGCCTGTCGATCGTGGCCGATCTCGCCGCCCTGTACCGGGGTCACTTCACGCTGGAGCAGGCGGCTTTGGGCGGCCTGCGGGCCGTCCTGGAGGTTCCGGGCGACGCACCGGTGGGCGCGACGGCACATTGAGGGCCGGATGCTCCGGTGGCCGGGATCGCCGTGTTCAACAAGCTTTGACCGGGGTCGCCGGCGCACACGCCGAGGGGTGGTCCCCGCTCGGCCCTTGTCATCGCGGTGAAGTTGCGTGACACCGTGCCGCCGCCGGGGGGCGTCGTAGCGTCACGCTGTCCGCTCCACATGGCGTGGAGAGGGGCGGGCCGGTCCGGCCTGCTGGCGAAGGTTCGATGACGGCGATCTGGTTCATCCTGGCGGCCATGACCGCGGCGGCCGTGCTCGGCCTGCTCTGGCCGATGTCGCGGCGCGCCTCCGTGCCGACCGGGGAAGCCGGCGGAAGCGCCATCGCCACCGAGACCGCCTTCTACGAGGACCAGATCGCCGAGATCGGACGCGACCTGGAGCGCGGTTTGATTGCCCCGGAGGAGGCCGAGTCGGCCAAGGCCGAGGCGGCACGCCGCCTGCTGCGGGCGAGCCGTGAGTCGCAGCTCGAGGCCGAGGATGCCGGGGTGGCCGAAGCGGCACGCCCGGCCGAGCCGCGGCTCCGCCGCCGCCGGGCGGCCTCGGCCTTCGCGCTCTCCACCATCCCCCTCGTGGCGCTGATCGCCTACGGCCTCTACGGCTCGCCGGAGCTGCCGGCGCAGACCGCCGCCGACCGCGCGGCGGCCCGCGGCGGCACCGACGAGCTGATGAAGGCGGTGGGCCAGATCGAGGCACGCCTTGCCCGCGACCCGAACGACACCCGTGGCTGGGCGGTGCTGGCTCCGGTCTACATGCGCACCGGTCGCTTCGACGATGCCGCCCGCGCCTACGCGAACATCGCCCGGCTGAAGGGCGAGACCGCCGACCTCCTCGCCGACCAGGCCGAGGCCCTCACGGCGGCGGGCGACGGCACCGTCACGCCCGAGGCCAAGGCACTGTTCGAAAAGGCGCAAACCAAGGATCCCAACGCCCCGAAGCCCCGCTTCTATCTGGCGCGGGCGGCCGAGCAGGCCGGCGATACCGGCGAGGCGATCCGCCAGCTCACGACCCTCGAAGCCGCGAGCCCGCCGGAGGCCCCCTGGCTCGGGGTGGTTCGCCAGACGCTCGCCCGCCTGAAGGGTGAGCCGCTCCCGCCCGCGGCGGTGCCCAAGGAGGCCCCCCAGGTTCCGGCGGAGCAGCAGGCGGCGATCCGCGGCATGGTCGACGGCCTCGATGCCCGGCTGAAGGCCGGCGGCGGCACGCCCGACGAGTGGCTGCGGCTGATCCGGTCACGGACCGTGCTGGGCGACCGCGACCAGGCCGTCGCGGCCCTGGCCCGCGCCCGCGCCGCTTTGGCGAACGATCCACAGGGACTTGCCCAGGTGGAGCAGGGCGCCCGCGATCTCGGCTTGGAGGCCGGCGCATCCGCGGGGCCGCCCGCCGGGTCCGGACCGGTCGCCCAGGCCGAGACGGGGGCGGCGATGGCGACCGTGCGCGCCATGCCGCCGGCCGAGCGCGACGCCGCCATCCGCGGCATGGTCGAGAGCCTCGACCGGCGCCTCGCCGCCCGGGGCGGCACGCCGGACGAGTGGCTGCGCCTCGTGCGCTCCTACAGCGTCCTCGGCGAGCGCGATCAGGCGACGAAGGCCCTCAACCGCGCCCGGATGGCGCTCGCTGCCAATAGCGAAGCGGTGGCGCGGCTCGACGGGCTCGCCCGGGAGCTCGACTTGCCCGCCAAGTCCAATCCCTGATGGCGCCATCCGCGACGCCACAAAGTCGCGAGGTCTCTGCGGCGGCGTCGGCCGTACGACAATCGGTCTCGACCCCTGCCCTTGACCCGCGCCCGCGCGGAGCCGACACCCTGGAGCGTAGAATGAGAACGGTTCGGACCTGGGCGGATCCTCGCCCGCCGGATCGCGGGGTGGACGCATCGTGACGCGTAAGAAACGCCGCCTGATCCTGATCGCCGCCTGCGGCAGCGTGCTGGCGCTCGCCCTGGGCCTGATCCTGTACGCGATGAGCGGCTCGATCGTGTTCTTCCGCTCGCCGTCGGACATCGCCCAGCAGGGCATCGCCCCCGGCACCCGCCTGCGTCTCGGCGGCCTCGTGAAGGACGGCTCGGTGAAGCGCGGGCCGGACCAGATCGTGGACTTCGCCGTGACCGACACCAATGCCACCGTCGAGGTCCAGTACAAGGGCCTGCTGCCGGACCTGTTCCGCGAGGGACAGGGCGTGGTCACCGAGGGTGTCCTGGAGCCGGGCGGACGGTTCCGCGCCGACACGGTGCTCGCCAAGCACGACGAATCCTACATGCCCCGCGAGGTCGCCGACGCCCTGAAGGCGCAGGGGCGGTGGCAGGAGGGCGGCTCGAACAAGGGCGGGGCCGCCCCGAAGCCCGCGACCGCCTCGGCCGACGGGACGCTCGGCCCCCGCAGCGAGCGGTGAGGAAGCCGGCATGATCGTTGAGACCGGCCATTTCGCGCTCGCGCTCGCGCTCGCGATCTCCCTCGTCCAGATGGTGATGCCCATCTGGGCGGCACGCACCGGTGACCCGGCCCTGCGCCAGACCGCCTCACAGGCGGCTTTGGGCGCCTTCGCCTGCGTGCTCTTCGCCTTCGCGGCCCTGACCTGGGCGCATGTGACGTCCGACTTCTCGGTCCAGAACGTCGTCGAGAACTCGCACACGCAGAAGCCGCTGATCTACAAGATCTCCGGGGTCTGGGGGAACCACGAGGGCTCGATGCTCCTCTGGGTCCTGATCCTCACCCTGTTCGGCGCCTGCGTGGCGGTGGCGAAGAATTCCGTGCCGCCGCGGCTGCGGGCCAGCACGCTGGGCGTGCAGGGGCTGATCACCTTCGTCTTCCTGCTGTTCATCATCACGACCTCGAACCCGTTCAGCCGCGTGATCCCGGCGCCGGTCGAGGGC
This sequence comes from Methylobacterium sp. PvR107, assembly GCF_017833295.1. Classification (NCBI taxonomy): domain Bacteria; kingdom Pseudomonadati; phylum Pseudomonadota; class Alphaproteobacteria; order Hyphomicrobiales; family Methylobacteriaceae; genus Methylobacterium; species Methylobacterium sp. PvR107. The sequence continues at coordinate 2,484,463 of NZ_JAFIBW010000001.1, read as the reverse complement.
AACGACCTCAACCCGCTGCTGCAGGATGTCGGGTTGGCGATCCACCCGCCGCTCCTCTACGTCGGCTATGTCGGCTTCTCGATCAGCTTCGCCTTCGCGGTGGCCGCGCTGATCGACGGGCGCATCGATGCTGTCTGGGCGCGGGCGGTGCGCCCCTGGACGCTGACCGCGTGGTGCTTCCTGACCCTCGGCATCGCGATGGGTTCCTACTGGGCCTATTACGAGCTCGGCTGGGGCGGCTGGTGGTTCTGGGATCCGGTGGAGAACGCCTCCCTGATGCCGTGGATCGCCGGCACTGCGCTGCTGCACTCCACCGTGGTGATGGAGAAGCGCGACGCCCTGAAGGTCTGGACGGTCCTGCTCGCCATCCTGACCTTCTCGCTCTCGCTGATCGGGACCTTCCTGGTCCGCTCGGGCGTGATCACCTCGGTGCATTCCTTCGCCACCGATCCGACCCGCGGCGTGTTCATCCTGGCGATCCTGGTGCTGTTCATCGGCGGCTCGCTGACGCTGTTCGCGTGGCGGGCGCCGCTGCTGCGGCAGGGCGGCCTGTTCGCGCCGATTTCCCGCGAGGGCTCGCTCGTCCTCAACAACCTCTTCCTGGTGGCCGCCTGCGCCACCGTGCTGGTCGGCACCCTGTACCCGCTGCTGCTGGAGATGCTGACCGGCGAGAAGATCACGGTTGGGCCGCCCTTCTTCAATTCCACCTTCGTCCCGCTCGCGATCCCGCTCCTGCTGATCGTGCCCTTCGGGCAGGCGCTCGCCTGGAAGCGCGGCGACGTGCTCGCCGCGGCCCAGCGCCTGTTCGCCGCGCTCGCGGTGGCCCTGGTCGTCGGCTTCGCGGTGCTGGCCCTGACCTGGGGAGGCCCGGTCATGGCGCCGGTCGGGATCGGGCTCGGTGCCTACCTGTTGATCGGCTCCGCGCTGGAGGTCGTGTCGCGGGCCCGCGGCTACGGCGCCAGCCGGGCGCGCTCGCTCGGTCAGATCGGGCGCCGCGCCGTCGGCCTGCCGCGCTCGGCCTGGGGCACCGCGCTCGCCCATGCCGGCGTCGGCGTCGTGGTGCTGGGCATCGCCGCCCAGGGCTGGGCCACCGAGGGGCTGGCGACCCTCAAGCCCGGCCAGAGCCTGGCAACCGGGCCCTACGTGGCGACCCTCGACAGCGTCGGCCCCCGCCAGGGTCCCAACTACGAGGAGGCCGCCGCCAGCCTGACGATCCGGACCCGCTCCGGCGACGAGGTCGGGCACGTGGATACCGGCAAGCGCTTCTACCCGAGCCGCAAGATGGCGGTGACGGAATCCGGGCTGCTGACGATCGGTGCCAGTCAGGTCTATGCCAGCCTCGGCGAGATGAGCCAGGACGGCGGTGTCGGCCTGCGGCTGTACTACAAGCCGCTGGTGCTGCTGATCTGGCTGGGAGCCGTGGTCATGGCCGTGGGCGGCGGTCTCTCGCTCACCGATCGACGGATGCGCGTCGGCGTCCCCGCCAAGGCGAAGGCGCGGCCGCTCCCGGCCGCGGTGCCGGCCGAGTGACGACGGAGATGAAGGCTTCCGCAACTCTCCCTCACCCCTCTCCGGGGGAGGGTCGGGAGAAGGGCGCGACGGTTCCGGATATGTCGCGCCGGATGCCGAAACCCGTCGCGTCGCGCTGCCCCTCGTCCTCCCTGCTGCGCAGGGTACCCTCCCCCGCACAGGGGGTAGGGCAGGGGCGCGTCCGCGTCGGCGTCGCGTTCCTTCTGCTCGCCGCGCTCGCAGCCCCCGCCCAGGCCGTCCAGCCTGACGAAGTGCTGAAGGATCCGGCGCTGGAGCACCGCGCTCGGGAGATCTCGGCCGAGCTGCGCTGCCTGGTCTGCCAGAACCAGTCGATCGACGATTCCGATGCGCCGCTCGCCAAGGACCTGCGCCTGATCGTCCGCGAGCGGCTGGAGAAGGGCGATAGCGACACGGCGGTACGCGACTACGTCGTGGCCCGCTACGGCGAGTTCGTGCTGCTGCGCCCGGTCTTCGCGTTGCACACCCTTCTGCTGTGGCTGACCCCGGTGCTGGCAGTGCTGTTCGGCGGGTTCGGTATCTGGCGCCTCGCGCGCCGTCGGCCGGCGGCGCCGGTCCGGAACCTGTCGGCCTCCGAGGAGGCGGAGGTCGCGGCGCTGCTGCGACGGGAGTAGAATCGGGCGGGATGGTGATTCGCCCGCTTCATCCGGCACGAGTCTTGGATCGGGCACCGCAGACCGCATGATCGGCGACGCGCCCGGGGTTGGACGATGACGGCCGCTACGCTCACCATCTCGAGCCGCAACTATTCCTCCTGGTCCCTGCGAGGCTGGCTGATCTGTCGTATGGCGGGTCTCGACTTCGAGACCGAGGTCCTGTCGGGCGCGGACGCCACCAGCCGGGCCGAGCTGCTGCACCTGTCGCCGTCCTTCCTGGTGCCGCGCCTGCGCCACGGCGACGTGGTCGTCTGGGACACGCTGGCCATTGCCGAGTATCTTGCCGAGACATTCCCGGAGGCGGGCTTCCTGCCCGGCAACGTGGCGGAGCGCGCCCATTGCCGGTCCATCTCCGGCGAGATGCATTCCGGCTTCGTCAATTTGCGCTCGGCCCTGCCGATGAACCTGCGCGCCTTCCATCCTGATTTTCGGGTGTTCAACGGCGCGAAGGCCGATATCGAGCGCATCGTCACAATCTTCGACGATTGCCTGGACCGCTACGCCGGACCGTTCCTGTTCGGTGATCGCCCCTGCTTGGCGGATGCCATGTATGCGCCGGTCTGCACGCGCTTTCGCACCTACGACGTCGCGCTGCCGCCCCGCGCTGCCGCCTACCGCGACACGATCCTGCACTGGCCGCTGATGGTCGAGTGGGCCGAAGCTGCGGCCGACGAGCCGGATGAGATCGAGGAACTGGAAATGGAGTTCTGACGCGGCCGTGGCCCCGGTCTCGGTCTCGGTCTCGGTCTCGGAATGCGCCTCCGTCCTTGCGAGTGGAGCGAAGCGATCCAGCAACGCCAAGCTTGCCGAGGTTGCGCGACCCGCGGTTGCGTCGCTCCGTTCGCAAAGACGGCGAGCGCAGCCCGCACGGTCAGGCCTCGACAGGGCGGGATGCAATTTCTTGCAGGGCACAAATCTATGGTGCGGCGCACGCAAGACATTCTGAACGCCGGGAAGATCTGAAAAACTTTCCCGCATCAACGCTTTAATGGAACGTGCCTATCGCAGCCAGCGGCGAGTTACAGGGCGACAGACATCCTTTGTCGAGCGACCGGACTGCGCGATTGAAGCCATTCGGCATTTCTGTTCCTCTTTCCATTAGAACGGGAACAGACTGGGCTGGGAACCATGGCGCGTCACGAGCCCTGGAGCGCGGAACGCGCCACCGGGATCATCGCCGGACACACGCATCTCGAAGGGGCCACATTGCCGATCCTGCACGCGTTGCAGGAAACCTTCGGCTACGTGGATTCCGGCGCCGTGCCGCTGATCGCGGATGCGCTGAACCTGTCGCGTGCCGAGGTTCACGGCTGCATCACCTTCTACCATGACTTCCGTGCTCACCCCGCCGGCCGCCACGAGGTCAAGCTGTGCCGGGCCGAGGCCTGCCAGGCCATGGGCTCCGACGAGCTCCATCGCGAGATCCTCGGCCGCCTCGGCTGCGGCTGGCACGAGACCACCGCCGACGGCGGCGCCACGGTCGAGCCGGTCTACTGCCTCGGCCTCTGCGCCAACGGCCCCGCCGCGCTGGTCGATGGAGAGCCGGTCGCGCACCTGACCGCCGACGCCCTCGAAGCTGCCCTGGCGGAGGTGCGCCAGTGAGCGTCACGCTCTACGTTCCGCGCGACGCCGTCGCCCTCGGTCTCGGCGCCAACAAGGTCGCCCGCGCCCTGTTCGCCAGCGCCGAGCGCCGCGGCCTCGACGTCACCATCGTCCGCACCGGCTCCCGTGGCCTGTTCTGGCTGGAGCCGATGGTCGAGGTCGGCACGCCCGAGGGGCGCGTCGCCTACGGGCCGGTGACGGTCAAGGACGTCGACGCCCTGCTGGATGCCGGCCTCGCCACCGGCGGCGATCACCCGTTGCGACTCGGCGATCCTGAAAAAATCCCCTACCTCGCCCGGCAGCAGCGCCTGACTTTCCACCGCTGCGGCGTGGTCGATCCTGTCTCCGTCGACGATTACCGAACCCATGGAGGCTATCGCGGCCTCGAGGCCGCCCTCAGGCTCGATGCCGAGGGCATCGTCGCGGCAGTGCGCGATTCCGGCCTGCGCGGTCGGGGCGGCGCCGGCTTCCCGGCCGGCATCAAGTGGAACACCGTGATGCTCGCCAAGGCGGACCAGAAATACGTGGTCTGCAACGCCGACGAGGGCGATTCCGGCACCTTCGCCGACCGGATGATGATGGAGGGCGACCCCTTCAACCTCATCGAGGGCATGACCATCGCAGGCATGGCGACCGGCGCCACCCGCGGCTACATCTACCTGCGCTCCGAGTACCCGCAGGCCTTCGCGACCCTGAAGGAGGCGATCGCCAACGGCGTGACGGCCGGCGTGCTCGGCGACAACATCCTGGGCTCGGGCAAAAGCTTCCACCTGGAAGTGCGCCTCGGCGCCGGCGCCTATATCTGCGGCGAGGAGACCTCGCTGCTGGAGAGCCTGGAGGGCAAGCGCGGCATCGTGCGGGCCAAGCCGCCGATCCCGGCGCTCAAGGGGTTCCTCGGCAAGCCGACGCTCGTCAACAACGTCATGACCTTCACGGCCGTGCCGTGGATCCTGGAGAACGGCGCCAGGGCCTACGCCGATTACGGCATGGGCCGCTCGCTCGGCACCCTGCCGATCCAGCTCGCCGGCAACGTCAAGCACGGCGGCCTGATCGAGATGGCCTTCGGCATCACCCTGCGTCAGGTGATCGAGGATTTCGGCGGCGGCACCCGCTCCGGGAGGCCGGTGCGGGCCGTGCAGGTCGGCGGGCCGCTCGGGGCCTACTTCCCCGATCATCTCCTCGACACGCCCCTCGACTACGAGGCGATGGCGGCCAAGAAGGGCCTCGTCGGCCACGGCGGCATCGTGGTGTTCGACGACACCGTCGACATGGCCGCCCAGGCCCGCTTCGCCTTCGAGTTCTGCGCCACCGAGTCGTGCGGGAAGTGCACGCCCTGCCGGATCGGCGCCACCCGCGGCGTCGAGACCATGGACAAGGTGATCGCCGGTATCCGGCCGGAGGCGAACCTGAAGCTGGTCGAGGACCTCTGCGAGGTCATGACCGATGGGTCGCTCTGCGCCATGGGCGGGCTCACGCCGATGCCCGTGATGAGCGCGCTCACCCATTTCCCCGAGGATTTCAGGCGCGCCAGCGATTTGCCGGCCGCGGCCGAGTGAGGAGACGTCGATGGGCCTGATCAAGGAGATCGACTACGGCACGCCGATCCGGGTTGCGGAGCAGACCGTCACCCTGACGATCGACGGCATGTCGGTGACGGTGCCGGCCGGCACCTCTGTGATGGCGGCGGCGATGCATGCCGGGACGCAGATCCCGAAGCTCTGCGCCACCGATTCGCTGGAGCCCTTCGGCTCCTGCCGCCTCTGCCTCGTGGAAATCGAGGGACGGCGCGGCACCCCGGCCTCCTGCACGACACCGGCCGAGAACGGCATGGTGGTGCACACGCAGAACGAGAAGCTTGCCAAGCTCCGCAAGGGCGTGATGGAGCTCTACATTTCCGATCACCCCCTCGATTGCCTGACCTGCGCGGCGAACGGCGATTGCGAGCTGCAGACCCAGGCCGGCGTCGTCGGCCTGCGCGACGTACGCTACGGCTACGAGGGCGATAACCACGTCCGCCCGAGTTCGGAAAAGTACCTGCCGAAGGACGAGTCGAACCCGTACTTCACCTACGACCCGTCGAAGTGCATCGTCTGCAATCGCTGCGTCCGGGCGTGCGAGGAGGTGCAGGGCACCTTCGCGCTGACCATCGCGGGCCGCGGCTTCGACAGCCGCGTGGCGGCCGGCCCGACCAATTTCTTCGAATCCGAGTGTGTCTCGTGTGGAGCCTGCGTTCAGGCGTGTCCCACGGCCACGTTGCAAGAAAAATCGATCCACGAGTTCGGCCAGCCCGAGCACGCGGAGGTGACGACCTGCGCGTATTGCGGTGTCGGCTGCTCGTTCAAGGCCGAGATGCAGGGCGAGCGCGTCGTCCGCATGGTCCCCTACAAGGGCGGCAAGGCCAATGAGGGCCATTCCTGTGTGAAGGGCCGCTTCGCCTACGGCTACGCCACTCACAAGGACCGCATCACCAAGCCGATGATCCGCGAGAAGATCACGGATCCGTGGCGCGAGGTTTCTTGGGACGAAGCCATCGACCGGGCCGCGAGCGAGTTCAAGCGGATCCAGGCCAAGTACGGCAAGGACTCGGTCGGCGGCATCACCTCGTCGCGCTGCACCAACGAGGAGGCCTACCTCGTCCAGAAGCTGGTGCGCGCCGCCTTCGGCAACAACAACGTCGATACCTGCGCCCGCGTCTGCCACTCGCCGACCGGCTACGGCCTGATGTCGACGCTCGGCACCTCGGCCGGCACCCAGGACTTCAAGTCCGTCGAGAAGTCCGACGTGATCCTGGTGATCGGCGCCAACCCGACCGACGGCCACCCGGTCTTCGGCTCGCGCATGAAGAAGCGCCTGCGCGAAGGCGCCAAGCTCATCGTCGCCGATCCCCGCAAGATCGACCTCGTGAAGTCGCCCCACATCAAGGCCGACTATCACCTGCCGCTGAAGCCCGGCTCCAACGTCGCCTTCATCAACGCGCTGGCGCACGTGATCGTCACCGAGGGGCTGGTCGACGAGGCCTATGTCCGCGACCGCTGTGATCTCGCCGAGTTCGAGTCCTGGGCCCGCTTCATCGCCGACCAGCGTCACTCCCCGGAGGCGCAGCAGCAATTCACCGGCCTCGACCCGGCTGAGGTCCGCGGCGCAGCCCGGCTCTACGCCAAGGGCGGCGCGGCCGGCATCTATTACGGGCTGGGCGTCACCGAGCACAGCCAGGGCTCGACCATGGTCATGGGCATGGCCAACATCGCCATGGCCACCGGCAATATCGGCAAGCTCGGCGCCGGCGTGAACCCGCTGCGCGGCCAGAACAACGTCCAGGGCTCCTGCGACATGGGCTCGTTCCCGCACGAGCTCACGGGCTACCGCCACGTGTCGGACGACGCCACCCGCGAGAGCTTCGAGGCTCTGTGGGGCGCCAAGCTCGACAGCGCGCCGGGCCTGCGCATCACCAACATGCTCGACGAGGCCGTCGAGGGCTCGTTCAAGGGCATGTACATCCAGGGCGAGGACATCGCGCAATCCGACCCGGACACACACCACGTGACCTCGGGCCTGATGGCGATGGAGTGCATCGTCGTCCAGGACCTGTTCCTGAACGAGACCGCGAAATACGCCCACGTCTTCCTGCCGGGCGCCTCGTTCCTGGAGAAGGACGGGACCTTCACCAACGCCGAGCGCCGCATCTCGCGGGTCCGCAAGGTCATGGCCCCGATGGGCGGCTACGGCGACTGGGAGGGCACGGTGCTCCTCTCCAACGCCCTCGGCTACCCGATGAACTACAGCCACCCGTCCGAGATCATGGACGAGATCGCCTCGCTCACCCCGAGCTTCACCGGCGTGTCCTACGCCAAGCTCGACGAGCTCGGCTCGGTGCAGTGGCCCTGCAACGAGAACGCGCCGCTCGGCACGCCGATGATGCACGTGGACCGATTCGTCCGCGGCAAGGGCCGGTTCATGATCACCGAGTTCGTGGCCACCGAGGAGCGGACGGGGGCGAAGTTCCCGCTGATCCTCACCACGGGCCGGATCCTGTCCCAGTACAATGTCGGCGCGCAGACGCGGCGCACCGAGAACTCGCGCTGGCATGAGGAGGACGTGCTCGAGATCCACCCGTTCGACGCCGAGCTGCGCGGCATCGTCGACGGCGATCTCGTGGCCCTGGAGAGCCGCTCGGGCGACATCGCCCTGAAGGCCAGGATCTCCGAGCGGATGCAGCCCGGCGTAGTCTACACGACCTTCCACCACGCCAAGACCGGCGCCAACGTCATCACCACCGATTACTCGGACTGGGCGACCAACTGCCCCGAGTACAAGGTGACGGCGGTGCAGGTCCGGCGGACCAACCGGCCCTCCGACTGGCAGGCGAAGTTCTACGAAGAGGACTTCTCCCTGACCCGGATCGCCCAGACCCTGGACGCGGCAGAGTAAGAGTATCCGATGAGTGCCGTGACACAGGCGGACAAGCTCGTCCGCATGGCGAACCAGATCGCCACCTTCTTCCGGTCCTACCCGGAGGAGGAGGCGGTTGCCGGGATCCAGAAGCACATCAAGGCGTTCTGGACACCCAAGATGATCGCCCATCTCGAGGCCGCCTTGCCGGAGCAGGGCGACCGGGTCGACAGCTACGTGCGGCGGGCGCTGCACGGCGAGGAGCCGGCGGCCGACAGCCCTGTGCGTCCGGCAACCCGGGATCCGCAGCTCGCCGGGGCGGGCGCCAGCGACGCGGGTTGAGACCGGGGTCGAAGTGCGGAGAGTCTGAGACTTGGGCCCCTGCGGGGCCTCTTTCGTTCGGCACCGTGCATACAAAAGGTTGCAATCAGGATTAAAACTGTCGCCTCAGCGTGGAGTGGCGCTGGCACCCTGCACACAGATCGCGCATCATCCTTTCACGCGCGGCCCATCCACGTGGCCGCCGAAGAGGATGACGTCATGAGTCTTGGGGTCACGGGCGCGGTCGCGCCCGATGTCGCGCCGGGTCTGCTCTCGCGCGAGCGCATCGTCGCAAAACCGGGCTTCAACCGATGGTTGGTCCCGCCCGCCGCTCTCGCGATCCATCTCTGCATCGGCATGGCCTACGGCCTGTCGGTGTTCTGGCTGCCCCTGACGCGGGCGCTCTCCGTCGGGAAGCCGGCGGCCGCCGCCTGTGCCGATATGGGCGTGATGACGGCCCTGTTCACCACCACCTGCGATTGGCGCGTCAGCGACCTCGTGACGGTCTTCTCCATCGGCATCGTCGTGCTTGGCCTGTCGGCCGCCCTGTTCGGCGGCTGGCTGGAGCGCGCGGGCCCGCGCAAGGCCGGCATCGTGGCCGCCCTGTGCTGGGGCGGCGGCTTCCTGATCGGCGCCCTCGGAGTCTACGTCCACCAGCTCTGGCTGATCTGGCTCGGCATGGGCTTGATCGGCGGCATCGGGCTCGGCCTCGGCTACATCTCCCCGGTCTCGACGCTGATCAAGTGGTTCCCGGACCGGCGCGGCATGGCCACCGGCATGGCGATCATGGGCTTCGGCGGCGGCGCGATGATCGGCTCGCCCCTGGCCGACAGCCTGATCAAGAGCTTCCGGACCGCCGACTCGGCCGGCGTCTGGCAGACGCTCGCGGTGATGGGCGTCGGCTACATCCTGTTCATGCTGGGCGGCGCCTTCGGCTACCGGGTGCCGCCGGCCGGCTGGCGTCCGGACGGCTGGACGGCTCCGGCTGCCAAGAACGCCATGATCGCCTCCGGCCACGTCCACCTGCGGGACGCGCACAAGACCGTCCAGTTCTGGATGATCTGGCTCGTCCTGTTCCTCAACGTGTCCGCGGGCATCGGCGTGCTGGCGCTGGCCTCACCGATGCTTCAGGAGATCTTCGGCGGTGAGCTGATCGGCCTGCCCGGCACCGGCTTCTCCGCCCTCGACGCGAGCCAGAAGGCGCAGGTCGCGGCGATCGCCGCCGGCTTCGTCGGCCTGCTCTCCCTGTTCAACATCCTCGGCCGGTTCTTCTGGGCCTCGATGTCGGACCGGATCGGTCGCAAGGTCACCTACGCGATCTTCTTCGCGCTCGGCGGCGTGCTCTACGCGGCCGCGCCCTGGGCGGCCGGCATCGGCTCGCAGGCCCTGTTCGTCGCCTTCTTCTGCGTGATCCTGTCGATGTATGGCGGTGGCTTCGCGACGGTCCCGGCCTACCTCGCCGACGTGTTCGGCACGCAGTTCGTGGGCGCCATCCACGGACGCCTGCTCACCGCGTGGTCGATGGCCGGCATCGTCGGGCCCTTCGTGATCACCAAGATCCGCGAGGCGCAGATCGCTGCCGGTGTTCAGGGTGCGGATCTCTACGGCCGGACCATGTACGTGCTCGCGGGCTTCCTGGTGGCCGGATTCCTCTGCAACCTCCTGGTCCGTCCGCTGGCCCAAAGCTGGTTCATGTCGGATTCCGAGCGTGCCGCCCTCGATGTCCGGACGGGTGCAAACGTCTCCGGGCGATCCGGCTCGTTCGGCATCGGGCGCGGCGGGTTCAGCCTGGGCGCGGCCGTGGCCTGGGCGGTGGTCGGCATCCCGATCGTCTGGGGCATCGGCATCACCCTGTCGAAGGCCTTCATCCTGTTCCGGTGATGGTCCGGACCCGCCGGTTGTGGCGGGCGCGGCGGGTCGCTAGGTTTCGAGCGCCTCGCCGTGCCGGGATCCTTGCGTCGTGATCGACAAGCTGGACTTCCTGCTCGCGCTCGCCCGCGAGCAGCATTTCGGCCACGCCGCCGAAGCCTGCGGGGTGACGCAGCAGACGCTCTCGGCCGGTGTGAAGCAGCTGGAAAACCGGTTCGGTGTTCAGCTCGTGCTGCGCGGCTCGCGCTTCCAGGGCTTCACCCCGGAGGGCGAGCGGGTGCTCGAATGGGCGCGGCGGATCGTGGCCGATGCCCGGGCCATGCACGAGGAGGTGACGGGCCTGCGCCGGGGCCTGACGGGCCATCTGCGCATCGCCGCGATCCCCACGGCCCTGCCGATGATCGTGAACCTGACCACACCCTACCGCGAGCGGCACCCGGACGTACGACTCGCGGTCGAGTCCGCCACCTCGGCCGACATCTTCTCGCTGATCGAGAACCTGGAGGCGGATGCGGGCCTGACCTACCTCGACAATGAACCTCTCGGACGGGTGGTCTCCGTGCCGCTCTACCGGGAACGCTACCGTCTGGTGACGGCGATGGGCGGCCCGTTCGACGGCCGGGCCAGCGTCACGTGGGCGGAGACGGGCAGCCTGCCGCTCTGCCTGCTCACGCCGAACATGCAGAACCGGCGGATCATCGACCAGCAGATCCGGGAATCGGGTGCCGACCCTGCCGCTACCCTCGAATCGAACTCGATGATCGTGTTGCTGACCCATGTGCGTACCTTGCGCTGGGCCTCGATCATGCCGGAGATCCTCGTCGATGCGCTGGGACCGATGGCGGGCGTGCGCACCATCCCGATCACCGCCCCGGACCTTGAGCACACGATCGGCCTCGTCGCCCCGCGGCGCGAGCCCTCGACGCCGATGGTGACGGCTCTGGTCGCCGTCGCGCGGTCGCTGGCGCGCACGCTCGATCCGGACCTGGCGGGGTCGACACCCGCCTGACAGGGTGGGACCCGGGAGTCCCGTTCGAAGCGCCCATCTTCGCGTGCCCAGCGAAGCGACCCGGGGCCGCGCGAGATCGGAGGTCGTCGAGCCGACGGGATTGCCTCGCTGCGCTCCGAAGACGGGAGCCCAACAAAAAAGCCGCCCCGTCTCCGGAGCGGCTTCGCAAGGGCGCGGCCGGGACGCGGCCGGCGGCTCTTACTTGATCTTGGATTCCTTGAACTCGACGTGCTTGCGCGCGACCGGGTCGTACTTGCGCATCGTCAGCTTCTCAGTCTGCGTGCGAGAGTTCTTCTTGGTGACGTAGAAATAGCCCGTGTCGGCGGTGGAGACGAGCTTGATCTTGACGGTGACGGCCTTGGCCATGGCGCGGCGCTCCTGCAGGGTGCGGCATTCCGCGTGAGCGAAACGCAAATGGCCGGGAGGACCCGGCCGAATACGGGCGGGTGAATGCCCGATCGGGCCCGACAGGTCAAGAGTGAGCGCTCCACCGGCAGGTCAGGCCTGGAGCGTGTCGTGGCAGCTTCGGCGCGGTTTCGGGCATCCCTCCGTCATTCCGGGGCGCCGCAGGCGAGCCCGGAATCCGGAGCCGCCGACGGAGCTGGGCTGGACACGCGGCGTGGATCTGGATTCCGGGCCCTGCGCCGCAGTCCCGGAACGACGGGACTGGCAGATCGTGGCACGCGGCTACCTTTTCACCCCGCGCCCGAAGTCCGGCGCGGCCTCTCGGCCACGGCGAGCCATCCGGCGAAAGCCAGGAACAGGGCGAGCAGCGCCCACGCGAAGCCGTGCGGGGGCACGAGGTCGAGGCCCCCGCCGATCACCGGGGGCCCCAGCATCAGCCCGACATTGTAGAGCACCACGAAGGCCGCGTTGGCGCCCGCGAGGTCATTCGCCGGCGTGCGGTCGCCGAGCATCGCGAGGCCGACCGTGTAGAGGGTACCGGCGATGCCGCCCCAGACCAGAAGCAGCAGGCCGAACGCCATCGGGCTGCCGGCCGCGAACGGGATCAGGGCCGAGCCCGCGGCGCCCGCGAGGCTCGCGCCGAGCAGAACCGCGCCGCGATCGAGGCGGTCGGCGAGCCAGCCGAACGGGATCTGGAACAGCACGTTGCCCAGCGCGATCAGGCTGACGAGTCCCGCCGCGCCCTGCGCATCGTAGCCCAGCCGCAGGCCATAGAGGGGCAGGATCGCGAAGATCCCGGTCTCCACCGCCCCGTAGGCGAGGGCTGCCGCCAGCGCGCCGGGGGCGAGCCGGACATAGCCGAGGATGCCGCGGCCGGAGCCCGGCTCGATCGTCGGCGACAGCCCGCGCGCCAGCACGATCGGCAGGCCGCCGGCCAGCATCAGGGCGGCCCCGGTCGCGTAGGGCGCCAGCCCCGTCGTGCCGACCAGCGCCAGCAGGAGCGGTCCGACCGCGAAGCCCGCCGCCAGGACGGTGGCGTAGATGCCCATCACGAGGCCGCGGCGCTCCGGCGGGGCGGCGGCGTTGATCCAGTACTCCGAGAGGACGAACAGGGCGCCGAGCGTCATCGAGAAGACGAAGCGCAGGGGGAACCATAGGGCGATGCCCGGCAGGATCGGAAACAGCGCGAGGCTGATCGCCCCGACGACGAGCGCCAGGCCGAGCAGCGGTGCGACACCGATCCGCGCCGCGAGCCGCGGCACGAACGGCACGGTGCAGATGCTGGCCATGCCCGCCACCGCGGTGTTGAGCCCGATCAGCGTGCTCGACGCGCCGCGCCGCTCAAGCTCGATCGACAGGAGCGGGATCGACAGGCTCAGGCCGATGCCGACGACGGTGACGCAGGTCACGGCCGCCGAGATCGCCGCCACATCCTCCGAGCTGATCCCCCGCCGCGCGTCCCGTGCCCGTTCCTCCGGCCGGCTCACAAGGCCACCCGCTCGCGGCGCCCGTAGCGTTCGTAGTGGTAGGGGATCATCCGGTACGGGGCGAAATCGGCGGCGATCTGGGCTTCCAGGTCGTCCAGGATGGCGCGGGTTATGTACGGGAGGTCGAGCTTGCGCGCGGCGTCGAGCCGGACCCAGGCCAGTTCCGTGAACTCGGCGTCGGCGGTGATCCGCCCCGGCTCCTCGGCCGCCACCATTCGGCGGTCGATCGCGAAGAAGCGCGTATCGAAGCGGCGCACGCGCTTGGGCGGCGTGATCGCGCGGGCCACGAGGTGGAGCGCCTCGAGATCCGGCAGCACGCCGTGCCGGGCGAAGCCTTCCCAGCCCGCGGGGACATCCTCGGGCGCGCCGTGCTCGGTCGTGCCGAGGAGCAGGCCGGTCTCCTCGTAGGTCTCGCGGATGGCCGCCAGCGCCAGGGCGCGGCCGAGATGGTGCGGCGGCCGGGAGACCTGCCGGGTCAGCGCCGCCTCGGCATAATCGGGGAGCGCCCCGGCCACTGGCATGTGGCGGTCGCCGAGCTCGATCCGGCCGCCCGGGAAGACGAACTTGCCCGGCATGAAGGCGAGGTTCGGGTTCCGCCGCCCCATCAGGACCTTCGGGCCGCCTTTGCCGCGCCGGTCGATCACGATCAGGGTCGCCGCGTCCCGTGGGCGCAGCCGCGCCGCTGCGGGCTTCCGCTCAGGAGCTGTGGTGATCTGGGGCTCCTGCAGCGGCTGCGGCAAGGCGCGTCTCCTCCGGCCCCGGGGCGGGGCGGCTCCGCGGTAGCGTGGCGAAGCCGTGCATGCCAAGGGCGTATTGCAGCCCGACGACGGCCCCCTTGACGGGTTGGAGCAGGACCAGCGCGAACAGGAGCGTGAAGACCGGCCAGACCCCCATCTCGACCCAGAGAGGCACCTCGTAGGCGCTCTCGGTCTCCAGGATCAGGTAGCCCACGATGTGGGCGACGATGAAGATCACCACGTAGGGGGGCAGGTCGTCGGCCCGGTGGTGGTGCAGTTCGAGGCCGCACGCGTCGCATTCCGGCCGGACCTTGAGGAAGCGGCCGAAGATCCGGCCCTGGCCGCAATGCGGGCAGCGGCCGATGAAGCCCCTTGCCATCGCGGGGATCAGGCGGGTGCGGGCCGGGATCGCGTCGACGGTCATGGCAGGGGTGTACATCGGCCCGGTCAGCGGCGCGAGCCGCGGTGGCGCGACCCGGTGTTGCGGATGCCGGCGGGGCGGCCGGGCGGCGCGGCCTTGAAGGGTCGTCCGCCGGGCGATTTGCCTGCGCCCGCCGTGCGGGCGCCGGATCGGGTCCGGCCCTCGCTGAGCAATTCGAAGCGCAGCGCCCCGGCCACTGGCGCGGCCTCCACGAGCCGCACCTCGACCCGGTCGCCCAGCCGGAACGTCTCGCCGGTCCGCTCGCCGACCAGGGCGTGGCGGCCCTCCTCGTGGCGGAAATAGTCGGCGCCGAGCTGCGAGACCGGCACGAAGCCGTCCGCACCGGTCTCATCGAGCTTGATGAACAGGCCGGCCCGGGTGACGCCCGCGATCTGGCCCTCGAAGGTGGCTCCGACCTGATCGGCGAGGTGGTGAGCGATCAGCCGGTCGATGGTCTCGCGCTCGGCCGCCATGGCGCGGCGCTCGGCCGCCGAGATCTGCTCGCCGATCTGTGCCAGCTCGCCCATCGAGATCTCGGGCGCGAGCCCGTCGGCGCCCAGTTTGCACGCGGTGATCAGGGCCCGATGGACGATCAGATCGGCGTAGCGCCGGATCGGCGAGGTGAAATGCGCGTAGCGGCGCAGGTTCAAGCCGAAATGCCCGAGATTCTCGGCGGCATAGACGGCCTGGGCCTGGCTGCGCAGGATCACCTCGTTGAGGAAGACCCCGTGCTCGGTCTCGGCCGCCATGGCGAGGATCCGGTTGAACAGGGCGGGCCGCAGCGCCCCTTCCTTCGGCAGCTTGATGCCGACCGAGGCCAGAACCTCGCCAAGCGCTCGCATCTTCTCCAGGGCGGGCTCGTCATGGACGCGGTAGATCAGCGGCTGGCGCGCCTGCTCCAGGGTCTCGGCGGCGGCGACGTTCGCCTGGATCATGAACTCCTCGATCAGCCGGTGCGCGTCGAGGCGTTGCGGCACGATCACCCGGTCGACTGCGCCTTCGGGGCTGAGCAGAACCTTCCGTTCGGGCAGGTCCAGGGCGAGCGGCCCGCGCCGGTCTCGCGCCGCGCGCAGGGCCGCGTAGGCCGTCCAGAGCGGGCGGAGCGCCGTATCCAGCAGCGGTCCGGTCGTATCGTCCGGCTGCCCGTCGATGGCAGCTTGCGCCTGCGCGTAAGCGAGCTTGGCGCGGGACCGCATCATCACCCGGTGGAAGCTGTGACGGCGCTTCTCGCCATCGGCGGCGATGACCATCCGCACGGCGAGTGCCGGCCGATCCTCGCCCTCGCGGAGGGAGCACAGATCGTTGGAGATCCGCTCCGGCAGCATCGGCACGACGCGGTCCGGGAAGTAGACCGAGTTACCTCGCTCCAGCGCCTCCCGGTCGAGGCTCGATCCTGTCCGGACATAGGCCGCAACGTCGGCGATCGCGACGGTGAGAATGAAGCCGCCGGGATTGGCCGGGTCGGGATCGGCCTCGGCCATGACGGCGTCGTCGTGGTCCTTGGCATCGGGCGGGTCGATGGTCAGGAGCGGACGGTCGCGCCAATCCTCTCGGCCTTCCAGGCTGGCGGGCTCGGCGGAATCGGCCTCGGCCAGGGTCGCATCCGCGAAGACGTGCGGGATGTTGTGCAGGTGCAGCGCGATCAGGCTCACCGCCTTCTCGGAGCCCAGCGAGCCGAGCCGCTCCCGGACCCGGCCCCGGGGCAGGCCGAATCGGGTCTCGCGCTCCAGGGAGACGCTGACGAGATCACCGTCACGGGCCTGACCCTCCTCGCCGGGCGGGATCAGGATCTCGCGGCCCTGCGAGCGCTTCTCGACGGGCACGATCCGGCCGCCCTGTGCGCCGACGCGGTAGACGCCGATGATCTCGGCGCGGTTCTTTCCGATGACCTTGATGACCCGGCCGGCATAGCCGCCCTCGGCGTCACGCTCGACGCGCACCAGGGCGCGGTCGCCGATGCCCGCCGCCGGACGATTGCCCTTGCGGGGACCGCGCGGCTGCGTGAGCACGATGGACGGCGGCTTGCCCGCGCCGGTCCACTCCACCGGAAAGGCCAGGAAGTCGCCGTGTCGATCCCGCGAGCGGATATCGGCCAGCACCACCGGCGGTAGATGCCCGGCTGGAGCGAGTCCGCCGCGCCCGCGATCGAGGGCGCCGTCCTCCTCGATCTCCTTCAGGATGCGCTTCAACTCGATCTTGGCGGCGCCCTTGATGCCGAAGGCCTGGGCGATCTCGCGCTTGCCGACGCGCTCCTTAGACTCGGCGACGAAGGCGAGGATCTGCTCACGAGTGGGGAAGGGCGGCGGAGCGGCGGGCTCGGCCGCCGGGGCGGTGGTGCGTCGTGCCAAACGAGGGTGCCGGACAGTTCTCGGAAGACGGAGCCCGCGCGCGGGCCTCGGACCGAGGCTTCGGTCCTGTGATCGTAAGATGGGTGCCGGGGCCGCCCGCGGCAACGCCGCGGCAACCGTCCTCAACAGCTGCAATCAGCCGGTTGAGGCGATCTTCCGGATGTGATCGACCGCTCGATCGACGTCGAAGCCGGGTGCGACGATCTCCTCCAGGGTGAAGGGGCAGGCCCGCGGCAGCGTCAGGTTTACCTGCCCCTCCAGCGGTGCCAGATCCGGAGCCTCGGCATCGTGGATTGCCAGCGTCCAGGCGCCGTCCATGCGCAGGGTCGCCGGATCGGGCGGGTCGGCGGCGAGCGCCGCGAGCTTCGTCCGGCCCGCCTCGCGGCAGGTGAGGCTCAGGCTGTCGTCGGAGATGAGGGCAGCCTTGATCAGTTCGGTCAGGGCTTCCCTGACCCGTTCGACGCTCGCGTTCATGGGCATCCGTTCCGATCTCCGCGATCGCGTGGCAAGCGCGATGCCAGCGCGCCTCGGGCGTGCCGGCGAACGGAGCGGGGCCGCTCCGCCGGAGCAGGTTTTGCTGGACTGCGTGAGCCCGGAACGGGGCGAGGCATCGACAATACCGTGCCCGCACCGTCTGCCGCAGGTCCACCGATGGCCTCCGGCGATCCGCCGGGTGTAGAAGGCGCGCATGATCCCGGTCCTGACCCGCCATACCGAGGCCGTGCCGCTCTACGAGGCGGCCTGCGCGGAGCTGCACCTGCGCGGCTTCGAAGGCGACCTGACGCTCTCGGATGCCGACCGCACGGTCTTCGCCACCGACAACTCGATCTACCAGGTGGAGCCGGGGGCCGTGGCCTTTCCGCGCACGCGCGACGATCTGGTGCGCATCGCCAAGCTCCTGGATGACCCGCGCTTCGCCGAGATCGTGATCCGCCCCCGCGGCGGGGCAACGGGCACCAACGGCCAGTCGCTAGGCCACGGCCTCGTGGTCGACACCTCGCGGCACATGACCCGCATCCTGGAGATCGATGTCGCCAACCGCACGGTCCGGGTCGAGCCGGGGGTGGTGAAGGATCAGCTCAATCGGGAACTCGCCAGGCACGGCCTGTTCTTCGCGCCCGAGCTCTCGACCTCGAACCGCGCGACCCTCGGCGGCATGATCTCCACCGATGCCTGCGGGCAGGGTTCCTGCCTCTATGGCAAGACCCGGGACCATGTCCTGGCGCTGACCTGCGTGCTCACCGACGGCACGATCTGGACCGCCGAGCCCCTGGATGCGGAAGGCCTCGAAGCCGCCAAGGGCCGCAACGACCGGATCGGCGAGATCCACCGGATTGTCGATGCCGTCGTCGCCGAGAACGCCGCGCTCATCGCCGAGCGCTTCCCCAAGCTCAACCGCTGCCTCACCGGCTACGATCTCGCGCATCTGCGCGATCCGGAGGGCCGCTTCGACCTGAAAAGCGTGATCTGCGGATCCGAGGGGACGCTGGCGCTGATCGCCGAGGCGCGGCTCAACGTGCTCCCGATCCCGAAGGCCTCTGTCCTGGTGGCGCTGTCCTACGTCGATTTCGACGCGGCGCTCCGCGACGCGCAGGCGCTGCTGCCGTTCGGCGCCGCCTCGGTGGAGACCATCGACTCCACGGTCCTGGCGCTGGCCCGCAAGGACCCGATCTGGGCCGAGGTGCGGGCCTTCTTCCCCGACGATCCGGCCGGGCGCCCGGTGGACGGGATCAACCTCGTGGAGTTCGTCGGCGACGACGAAGCCGTCGTCGAGGCGGCCCTCGATCGGCTCACCGGGATGCTGGAGGCCGCGCGCGGCACCGACACGAAGCGCCTCGGCTTCACCATCGCCCGCGGCGACGCGATCGAGCGGCTTTGGACCATGCGGAAGAAGGCGGTGGGCCTCCTCGGCGCCGCCAAGGGCGATGCCCGCCCGATCCCCTTCGTGGAGGATACCGCGGTGCCGCCGGAGCGGCTCGCCGACTTCATCACGGAGTTCCGGGCGCTCCTCGACGCCAAGGGCCTGCGCTACGGCATGTTCGGCCACGTCGATGCCGGCGTGCTGCACGTCCGGCCGGCCATCGACCTGAAGGACCCGGACCAGAACCGCCTGATCCGCGAGGTGACGGAAGGTGTGGTCGCGCTGACCGCCAAATATGGCGGACTGCTCTGGGGCGAGCACGGCAAGGGCTTCCGCTCCGAGTTCGTGCCCGCGACCTTCGGGCCGCTGATGCCGGCGCTGGAAGCGGTCAAGCGCGCCTTCGACCCGGGCGACCGGATGAACCCGGGCAAGATCGCCTCGGCGAAAGGCCAGGGACTGACCCGGATCGACGGCGTGCCGCGCCGGGGCGAGCAGGACCGTACCATCCCGGCGCAGGTCCGCCGGGATTTCGACGAGGCGCTTCATTGCAACGGCAACGGCGCCTGTTTCAGCTTCGATGCGGACGAGGCCATGTGCCCGTCCTGGAAGGCGACCCGGGAGCGGCGCCACTCGCCCAAGGGCCGCGCCTCGCTGATGCGCGAGTGGCTACGGCGCGCGGCGGCGGAGGGCGTCGATCCGGCCGCCGTGCTGGCGCGTCAGCGCAGCGGCTGGCTGCGCGACGTGGCCGCCACCCTTCGGAGCGCCGTCCAGCCGCGAGACGAAGCGGAAGACTTCTCGCATGCCGTGAAGGAGGCGATGGACGGTTGCCTCGCCTGCAAGTCCTGCACGGGCTCCTGCCCCATCAAGGTCGACGTGCCGACCTTCCGGGCCAAGTTCCTGGCACTCTACCACACGCGCTACGCCCGGCCCCTGAAGGACCACCTCGTGGCGGCCCTCGAGCCGCTGCTGCCGCTGGCGGCCCGGGCGCCGCGCTTGAGCAACGCGCTCCTAGCCAATCCGGTCGTCCGCCGTCTCCTGGCCAGGGCCGGATTGGTGGAGATCCCGGGCCTGTCGCCCATCCATCTCAAGGCGCGGTTGGCACGTCTCGGCGTGCCCGTGGCCACTCCGGCGGCTCTGACCCGGCTGGATCCTCAGGATCGTGCGTCGGCGGTGCTCATCGTGCAGGACGCCTTCACCAGCCACTTCGACGCGGAGGTCGTCGCCGATGCCTGCGCGCTGCTCGTCGCCCTCGGCTTCAAGCCCTGGCTCGTGCCGTACCGACCGAACGGCAAGCCGCTGCACGTGCACGGCTTCCTGGCCCGGTTCGCGGCCGTCGCCGGGCAGAACGCCGCAATGCTCCGGGACTTCGCGCGGCAGGGCGTGCCCCTCGTCGGGATCGACCCGTCGATGACGCTGACCTACCGCTCCGAATACGCGCAGGCGCTCGGCGCCGGCGACCTGCCGAAGGTCCACCTTCTGCAGGAATGGCTGGCGACCCAGCTCGACCGGATCGCGCCGCGCCAGGGCGGCGGGACGATGCGCCTGCTGCCCCATTGCACCGAGCGCACCAACGCGCCTGGCGCGGTCCGCGACTGGCAGGCCCTGTTCGCGCATCTCGGGCTGCGTCTCGACGTGCCGGCCTCCGGCTGCTGCGGCATGGCCGGGACCTACGGTCACGAGGCCCGTCACCGCGTCACCTCGGAGACGATCTACCACGCGAGCTGGGCCCGCCACGTGTCCGAGGCCCCCGGCTGCACCCTCTTGGCCGACGGCTATTCCTGCCGGTCGCAGGCCAAGCTCGTCGACGGCGTGCGCCTGCGCCACCCGGCCCAGGCGCTGCTCGACCATGTCCGCAGGAGCGCCGTGGGAACCGCGCCGTTTCATCCGGAGCAAGCGGCAGCGGCCGCACCATGAGCGATGCCGTCCTGAACGTCGCCGTCGTGGGAGCCGGCGCGGTCGGGTGCTATTACGGGTTCCTTCTGGCGAGGGCCGGACACGCGGTCACGTTGATCGGCCGTCCCGCGCTGGTCGCGGCGGTGCGGTCGGACGGCCTGGTTCTGGAGAGCGCGGCGGGAGCCGGCTTCGCGCCCGTGCAGGCGACGACCGACGGCAACGGCGTCGCGGGAGCCGACCTCGTGCTGGTCTGCGTCAAGTCCGGCGACACCGAAGCAGCCGGCGCGCTGATCGCGCCGCATCTCGGCCGGTCCGCCACGATCCTCAGCCTCCAGAACGGTGTCGACAACGCCGAGCGGCTCGCCGCGGTTCTCGGACGGCCGGTCGTGCCGGTGGCGGTCTACGTCGCCACCGCGATGGCCGGGCCCGGTCGTGTGCGGCACAACGGCCGGGGCGATCTGATCCTGGGCGCATCCGAGACGAGCGAGCGGATCGCCGCCGCCCTCACGGCGGCCGGCGCCCCCACAACCGTCTCGGCGCGCGCTCTCGACGCGCTCTGGGGCAAGCTCATCATGAACTGCGCCTACAATGCCCTCTCGGCCCTGACGCAGCTGCCCTATGGCCGGCTGGTCCAGGGCGAAGGCGTCGTGGACTCGATGACCGACGTGGTGCGGGAATGCGTGGCCGTTGCCGAGGCGGCAGGCGTATCGGTGCCGCCCGACATCTTCGACAGCGTCATGGCGCTGAGCAGGACGATGGCCGACCAGCGCTCGTCCACCGCCCAGGATCTCGCCCGGGGCCGCCCCAGCGAGATCGACCACCTCAACGGCTACGTGGTGCGCAAAGGTGCGGCGCTCGGCGTCCCGACGCCGGCCAACCGGATGCTGCACACGCTGGTCAAGCTGGTCGAACAGCGGGGCGGAGTCTGAGCCGCGGGGTGGGGACTGGGTCACTTGGTGTTTCGATGCAGGTCGGCCGCAAGGAAGACCATCGGAGTCTCCGAGAAGCGGCCATCAGTGAGTGGCGGAACATCCCGCCAGGGATAAAAGCGGCGGATCCTGCCCCGGCGTCGCGCGGGGCCGCCTTTCGACAGGAAGAGGTTTTCTGAAAACCTGATTTCGCGAGGCATCTCGGCGGCGAGACCGCCGTATGGTACGAAGGAAAACAATACCAGGAGGAGCGCAGTGTCAGCGGACGCGCCGAGGGCGGTCACGGATCATCCGCAGGCCGAGCGCCGCCTCGCTGCCATCCTGGTCGCCGACATCGTCGGTTACAGCCGCATGATGGGTGCGGACGAAGCCGGCACGCTGCGCCGTCTGAAAGCGCTCCGCCGGGAGCTGATCAATCCTCAGATTGCCGTCGCCCGGGGCCGGATCGTCAAGACAATGGGCGATGGCCTGCTCGTCGAGTTCCCCAGCCCCGTGCGGGCCGTTGCCTGTGCCGTCCGGATCCAGCAGGCGATGCCTGGCCGTGAGCCGAACGTGCCGCCCGAAAACCAATTCCGCCTGCGCTTCGGCATCAACGTCGGGGATGTGATGGCCGATCCGGACGGTGACCTCTACGGCGACGGCGTCAACGTGGCGGCACGCCTTGAGCCCTTGGCCGAACCGGGCGGGCTGTGCGTTTCGCGCTCCGTCTATGATCAGGTGCGCGACAGGCTTCCTTATGTCTTCGAGGACCGTGGCAAGCTGGAGCTGAAGAACATCGCGCGGCCGATCGGTGTCTTTGCTCTCTCGTCCGCCGCCATAGCGGGCAGCCCCGGATTGCCCGAAGAGGTCAGCGCAGCTCACGCGGATGAGCCCGTCGTTGCAGCGGCAGGCCGGCAGCGGCCTTGGCGCGCGGTCACCGCCGGCCTGCTGGCGCTCGGTATGGCCGGGACTGGTCTCGGATGGTGGCTCGCAACTTCGCGTGCCCCCACGGCTGATCGCACCTTGGCGGTTCAAGCCGGATTGCCCGCGAAGCCGCTGCCGCCGCTCTCGCTCGTCGTCCTGCCATTCGCAAATTTAAGCCCTGATCCTGAGCAGGAATTCTTCGCTGATGGCATGACCGAAGACCTGACAACCGACGTTTCACGCCTCGCGGGCAGCTTTGTGATCGCCCGAAACACCGCCTTCACTTACAAGGGTAAGGCTATCGACGTGAAACAACTGGGGCGCGACCTGGGGGTGCGCTATGCCCTGGAAGGAAGCGTCCGCCGCACCGGCGAGCAGATCGTTCTCAATGCACAGCTGATCTCGACGGAGACAGGCGCCCATCTCTGGGCAGACCGATTTGAGGGCGAACGCAGCCAGCTCGGCGAGTTGCAAGCCCAGTTCGTCGCACGCCTTGCCCGCTCGCTCGATGTGCAACTGACCGAAGCTGAAACCGCGCGCATTCGGCTGGAACATCCCGACAACCCTGGTGCGGCCGATCTGGCGATGCTCGGTTGGGCTCATCTCAACAAGCCGAGGAACGCCGAGAGCACGCGTTCCGCGATCGAGTTCTTCAAGAAATCTTTGGCTCTGGAACCGGATAACCTGCGAGCTCTACAGGGTCTTGCGCGCGGGACAATTCAGCTTGTTACAAATCGCTGGAGCACCGATCGCCCAGCCGACATCAAGCGAGCAGAGGATCTGGCAGATCGGGTCATCGCGATTTCACCCAACTCGTCGATCGCTTATTTCGTCAAGGGCGATGTCTACGCCTCCAACCGCGATTTCAACTTAGCCATGGCGATGTATGGCGAAGCCATCAAGAATGATCCAAATTTCCCGGAATCTTACACGAAGTCCGGGAACACTCAGATCTTGATGGGTCACGCCGCGCGCGCATTCGATTACATCGATAAAGCGATTCGGATCAGTCCACGGGACGGTTTATTGAATGTTTGGTATTATAATATATGTCACGCCCATTCTCATTTGCAGCACTGGAGCGAAGCAATATCGTGGTGTTCGAAATCCCTTGCCCGGGGCCCATATTGGATCGCTTACGTTGATATCGCCGCCGCTTATGCTTGGACCGGCAAGGACGCCGAAGCCCATGATGCGGTTGAGAAACTCTTGAAACTCATGCCTGGCTATACGGTGCAAAAGTGGGCCACCGCGGGATGGTCCGAGAACCCCCGATTCCTTGAGGAGTATGCCTACCTCGTCCAGGGGCTGCGCCGGGCCGGCCTACCGGAAGGCGACACGGCCCAGCGTTAGAGCGCTCTCCGCCGATGGGTATGCCGGCTCCGCGCAAGAGAGCACGTGACGACAAGCCCTCAGAGCCAAGTCTGCGGCCGCGGATCGCAGGACACGGCACGCGTCAGGGGGCCCGGAGGTGGGCTTTCCCACCCATTCCCTCATCCTGGGATGCCGGAGCGCAGCGCGGGCCTCGGAGATGCCTTCCAGATGGCTCCGGGGTCCCTGCACCCCTCCTTCGAGGCCCGCTCACGGGCGCCGTACCGCGTTCGCGAGCAGGCCGTCTCGCATTCACCCGCCCCGACACCAAGAGCGACCGAAATCCGTCCGGCGCGGACTTGATCGGTCAGCCCCGCGCCGCAGCGTTGGCCTTCCGGGTCGCCGCGCCCTTCCTGGCGGAGGCGGAGCGCTCGGCGGCTGTCCGTCCGGCAGAGGCCTTGCCGCCGGTTGTGCCACCCTTGTGGGCGGCCGCATGGCCGGTGGACTTTCCCCGGCCCGAGCCGCCGGGCATCTTGCCTCCGCCGTCATCCTTGTTGACGGTGGCCCAGGCGCGGGCTTCGGCTTCCTTTTCCGGAACGCCGCGGGCCTCGTAGGAATCCGCGATGTGCTCGGCCTTGCGCTTCTGCTTGTCGGTGTATTTCGACTTGTCACCCTGAGACATCACCCGTCTCCTGTGCGATCAGCCCACCCCGGTCGGACCGTCGAGAATGGCTCGCACCCGGCGAACCAGCTCTGTGCGCCGATACGGCTTGTTGAGGAGATCAAACTCCGAGCCGCCAATATCGGTTCGCTCCAGGCTCGCCTCGGCGTAGCCGGTGGCGAGCAGGACCTTGAGCCGCGGCTGGCGGCGGCGGGCTTCCCGGGCGAGGAGCACCCCGTTCATTCCCCCCGGCATGATCAGGTCGGTGAACAGGAGGTCGACCCGCCCGCTGGAATCCAGGATCTCCAGCGCCTCGCGGGCATTGCTGGCCGTCAGGGTCGTGTAGCCGAAATCCCGCAGGATAGTCCGGGCGAGTTCGGCCACGTCCTCGCGGTCGTCGACGATCAGGATCGTCTCGGTGCCTTGCCGGTCCACGGCCCGGAGCGAGACCTTGGCGGGCGCATTCACGTCGCCGTCCGTCGCCGGGAACGACAGCCGCACGGTCGTGCCTTCGCCGGGAGTCGACTCGATCTGCGCGGCTCCGCCCGACTGCTTGGCGAAGCCATAGACCATCGACAGCCCGAGGCCGGTCCCCTTGCCCTCTTCCTTCGTGGTGAAGAACGGGTCCATCACCCGCGCGAGCACGGCGGGCGGGATGCCGGTGCCGGAATCCCGGATCGCGATGCTGACGTAGCGGCCGTCGCGCAGCGGGCCGATCTCGCCGCCCGAGGCAACCTCGCTGTTCTCGGTGGTGATCCGCACGGTGCCGCCGTCCGGCATCGCGTCGCGGGCGTTGATCAGCACATTGAGGATCGCGACCTCGGCCTGGGTCGGGTCGACGCGGCAGTTCCAGAGGTCCTTCGCGAGATCGAGCTCGATCTTCACCGCCTCGCCGACCGAGCGGGTGACCATCTCGCCCATGCCCTCGACCAGCGTGTTGAGATTGACCGCACGTCCATCCAGCCGCTGCTTGCGGGCGAAGGCCAGCAATTGCTGCGTCAGCGTCGTCGCGCGATCGGCGGCTTGCCGGATATTTTCGGTGGCGCGTCCCAGGCGGGCGCGGTCGGCGTCCGGCTTTTCCAGGCCGGCTGCCAGGATGTCGACGTAGCCGACGATCACCTGCAGCAGGTTGTTGAAATCGTGCGCGATTCCGCCGGTCAGCTGGCCGAGCGCCTCCATCTTCTGGGCTTGACCCAGCGCATCCTCGGCATCCCGCCGGCGCGAGACGTCGAGCTGCGAGCCGAAATAGTAAACCAGCTCGCCGTCGGCATTGTAGACAGGGGAGACGAACAAGGCGTTCCAGAACGTCGAGCCGTTCTTGCAGTAGTTCAGGATCTCGGTGGCGAACTCACGCTTGTCGGCGATCGCCGCGCGGACCTGCGCGATGCTCTCACGGTCGGTCTCAGGCCCCTGCAGGAACCGGCAATTGCGCCCGATCAGCTCCTCGGGCGTGTAGCCCGTCATCGCCAGGAAGGCGCGATTGGCGAAGATGATCGGGTTGTCCGGCTGGCGCGGATCGGTGACGATCATCGGCATCCGCGTTGTCTCGACCGCGGCGAAGAAGATGTCGCTCTTGCGGTCGGTGATGTCGCTCGGCGCGCCGTCCCTGACCGGCGGACTTGGCCCGACCGGCGGGGTCTCTGGAGTCTCAGACATGTAAGGCGGTCTTCATTCCCCGGGCCTTAGAAGCGGGCCGCGTCGGGCCGCTGCCGCTTGGCGCGCGCGACTGTAGTGGTCTCGAACGCGATGTCGACCGCACGGCCTCGTCGGCCGCATCGCGACTGTCGAGGCGGAAGAGGTCCGGCCTCTCATGCCGCTGCCGTCCGGGAAGGCGCGGGCAGGGGTGGAGCCGGCGCCGGGGCGACCTGCGCGGGAACTGGCTCGTGGCAGGCATCCAGGACCGCCGAGAGCGCCTCGTTGAGCGACGTCACCAAGAGGTCCGCGGAGGTCGCGCGGCGCAGCCGATCCAGGGTCGCCGGATCGCGCTCGCGCCAGAAGCCCACGAGGATTTTGACCCCCGGCACCGCGGCACGGGCCTGCCGGACCGTGAAGCGGATCTGCGACAGGCTCACCGGCTCCAGGTACGAGAAGCAGATCAGCGCCAAGCTCTCCGGGTTCTCGGGCCGCTCGCCGGCGCGGATGGCGGCCATCGACAGGATCTGCGAGGCCAAGCCGTGCCGGGCGAGGATCTGGCTCAGCATCAGCGTCGCCGCCTCATCGAACGGGCCGCGGCTCGACACGCACAGGACCGGCGTCTCGCTCCGCCAGTTCGGTGCAAGATCCTCCCGGGCAAGGACGATGCCCGCCACCTGTCGGTCGGGCCCGACGGCGGCCAGCGCAGCCGCGGTCTCGATGTCCGGTCCCCGCGCGGAGCCCCGCCGGCTCCGCCGCGCGACCGGGGCCGTCCCGAGGCGGTCGACCACCGTGCGGATCGCCGCGCCGACCTCCTCCTGCCGTTCGCGATCGAGCGTTCCGCGCGAGAGATCCTCCTGGGCGAGCAGCAGACCCGCGAAGGCGACCTCGTCGTAATAGGTGACGAGGGCGCGTTCCTTGAGGAACTGCCAGCCCTGGTCGATCGCCTCGATCGGATCGCCTGCCAGCATGCGCTGGTAGAAGATCTCGGGTGGCGACAGGGCCGGCTGGTCGCCCAGCAACACGTCGAGATACCAGAGCCGCTCCACGTGCCGCCCGAGCACCACGAGGCAGACCGTCAGCGGCGTGGCGAGCACGAGGCCGATCGGACCCCACAGGAACGTCCAGATCGTCGCCGCCAGGATGACGGCGACCGGCGATAGGCCCGTCGAATGGCCGTACAGCAGCGGTTCGATCACGTGGCCGCAGATGGGTTCGACCACGAGGAACAGGGCGGCCGTGGCGATCACCATGGTCCAGCCGGGATCGACCGCGGCGGCCAGGATCAGCGGCAGCAGCGCGCTGATCGCGGCGCCGATATAGGGCACGAAGCGCAGGATCGCCGCCAGCACGCCGAACAGCGTCGGACTCGGCACGCCGATGATCCAGAGGCCGAAGCCGATCACCACGCCGAAGGCGATGTTGAGCGCGAGCTGGGCCAGGAAGAACCGGCTGAGCCGGCTCGTGGCATCGTCGATC
Organism: Methylobacterium sp. PvR107; assembly: GCF_017833295.1. Classification (NCBI taxonomy): domain Bacteria; kingdom Pseudomonadati; phylum Pseudomonadota; class Alphaproteobacteria; order Hyphomicrobiales; family Methylobacteriaceae; genus Methylobacterium; species Methylobacterium sp. PvR107. The sequence goes on along the minus strand of NZ_JAFIBW010000001.1, from coordinate 2,457,002 downwards.
GCGGCCGTCGTGCGGCGCAGGTCGCCCGAGCCGCCGGCGAGCTTGATCGCGCGGTTCCGCAGATCCTCGCGCTGGAGCAAGATGAAGATCGTGAAGATCAGGATCAGGCCGGTCGTGGCCAGCGGATGGACGAGGGGTCCCGCGAAGGTCTGGAGGGTTTCAACGACGCTGGCGCGGGCGGGCGTGATCTCCACCGCGAGGGGATGCGTGCGCGTGCCGGGCTCGCCGCGGAGTTCGGCGGCCGGCGGCGGCTGCAGGGTCGCGCTCAGATCCTGGACCATGTCGACGATTCGCGACAGGGTCCCGGTTCCGGCAGTCGCCCCGCGCAGATCCTTGATCTTGGTGCGCATCACCTGCGTGTAGCGCGGCAGGTCGGAGGCGAGCTGGGACGCCTCGCTGGCGATGAGGCTGCCGATCCCGAACAGGCCCCCGAACACGATCACCACCACGAGAAGCACTGCGGCGGCCCGAGGGACGTGGAGCCGCCTCAGCATCCGGACCGCCGGCACTAGGACGAAGCTCAGGAGGATCGCCAGCGTCACCGGCACGAGGATCTCGCGCCCGAGAGACAGCGCCGCCATCGTCGCCACGACGAGGAGGATCGAGGCCAGTGCCACGAAGACCGGCAGCCCCTGACGCAGGCGCTGGGCGGTGACGGGATCCTCGATCACGGACAGGCTCCACTCTACTCAAGTCAGGAGACAACCGCGGCCGCGGCGTCGGAAGGGGCGGCTCGCGCGTCCGGAGCCACGTCAGCCCGCCGGTGCGGTCTCGCCCAGGGCGGCGCTGATCTGGCTGAGCAGCTTCGAGAAATCGACCGGCTTCGGGTGGTAGTCGTCGCAGCCGGCTTGAATCGCCTTGTCCCGGTCCCCCGACATCGCGTGGGCGGTGAGCGCGATGATCGGGATCGCCCGGGTGTCGGTTCCGGACTTCAGGGTGCGGGCGACCGACCAGCCGTCGAGGATGGGGAGGTTCATGTCGAGGAGGATGACGTCGGGCTGTGCCGAACGGGCCTGGCGGACGCCGGCCTCGCCGTCATGGGCCAGGACGACTTCGTAGCCGCGACGCTTGAGGCGCCGGGACAGGAAGTCCCAGATCTCTTCGTGGTCCTCGACCAGCAATATCTTCGCCATCAGAACTCGCACCCCCGGCTCGCGTCGTGCCGGCCGGCATCCCAACGCGCGGCAACGCACAATCGCCCAACGCACCTGCCGCGATTCCGGTCCGTGGAGAAGTGGCCGCCCGGCGCGCTGTTGACCCGGCCTGCGCGCGGTATGAGCGTGCGCCGCGCGAATCAACAATCCCGGGGAGGAATGCCGTGACGGAAAACGCTGACATCGAGTTCTATCATGCGCCGAATACCCGCTCGTCCGGGGTGCGCGTGCTCCTCGAAGAGCTGGGCGTTCCCTACCGGCTCCACGCGCTCAACATGCGCGCCGGCGAACATCTCCAAGAGGCCTACCGTGCCATCAACCCGATGGCGAAGGTGCCGGCGATCCGCCACGGCGAGGCTCTGGTGACCGAGCAGGCGGCCGTCTACCTCTACCTCGCCGATCTCTTCCCGGAGGCCGGCCTCGCTCCGGCGGTAACCGACCCGGACCGGGCCGCCTATCTGCGCTGGATGGTGTTCTACGGATCCTGCTTCGAGCCTGCGGTCATCGACCGCCACCTGAAGCGGGAGCCGGGACCGCGCGCCATGTCGGCCTATGCCGATTATGACAGCGTGATCGCGCGGGTCGTCGAGGCGCTGACCCCCGGCCCGTATCTGCTCGGTGATCGCTTCAGCGCGGCCGATGTCCTGTGGGGCGGCGCGCTCGGATGGACGACAGGCTTCGGTCTCGTCGCACCGGACCCAGTGCTGACCGCCTATGTCGAGCGGATCCGGGCGCGGCCGGCCTCCCGGAAAGTCGCAGCCGCGGACGCGCAGCTCGCCGCGGAGCATGAGGCGGCCGCCGCGCGCCAGGCCGCGGCCGCAACCGGAGCGGCCTGAGCGCGCCTCAGGCCGTCGGCTCCCAGGTGTCGGTGCGCGCGAGCTGCGGCGCCGGCTCCGGAGCGCTCCAGCGCAGGGGGATCGCGCCCCGGCGGCGCCAACCGCCCTCCACCGTGAAGGTCCAGGTGCGCTGCGCCCCCGAAAGGCCGGCCGCGGCCGTGCCGGCCCAGTCGATCGCGGTGCGGCCCTGCAGAACCAGGAGATCACCGCGTTCGAAGTCGAGAAACAGCAGCGCTGCCCGCCTTTCGCCGATCAGGTTGCCCAGGGTGTTGAAGTACCGGTTGCCGGAGAAGTCCGGTACCGTCAGCACGTCACCTTCGAGCCGGACGAAGCCCGGCCGGCCGCCCCGGTGCGAGATGTCGGCGCCGCCGTCGGCCAGCCCATCCCGGGCGCGGCTCGCCACGAACAGCGTGTCCGCGCCTCGGATCAGCGCCGCGGCCTCCGGATCCAGAGCCGCGAGGTGTTCGATCGGACCGACCGAGCGCCGGAATGGCTCGGCGGTGCGGCGCTGGATATATTGTGGGCAGTTGCCGAAGCTCTGAGCGACGGCGATCGTCAGGCCGTTCCGGACCCGGCGGACGACGCGGCCATTGGCCCTGTTGCGCCGCCGCGTCGCGAGATCGAGGCCCAGGATCCCCACCTCGGCACCGGGAACCAGGGCTTGAGCCGCCGGATCGGCGGGATCGAGGGCCGCCGCGATGTCGAGATGGATCGCATCGGGGGCCTGCACGAAGCCGGGCTGTCCGGTCAGCAGGGTGGCGACGGGCGCGCCGGCCGGGTCGACGGTGCCGACGAACAGGTAGGGCAGGCCCGCGAAGAAGGTCCGGTGCTGCTCGGGCATGAACGGACGGATCGCCGGGGTCTCACCGAGGACGTGGCCGGCCCGCGCCTGGGCCACGAGCTCGTCGGCATGGAAGCTGGCCATGATGCACCTCACACCGTTTCGGGGATGGGAGAAGCCGGCATCGGGATGAAGTCCGGCAGCGCCTCGACTCGCGCGATCCAGGCCCGGACAGCTGCGTAGGGTGCCAGCGACACGCCGCCCTCGGGCGCGTGCGCCACGTAGGAATAGCAGGCGATGTCGGCGAGCGTCGGCCGGTTCGCCGCGAGATAGGTCTGATCGGCCAGATGCGTGTTCATGAAAGTCAGAATCCGGGCCGCCGCGGCATGAACTGTCGTCCGATCGCCCGGCGCCCCGAACACGACCATCAGCCGGGCTTGGCCCGGCCCGTGCCGCACCTCGCCGGCCGCGATCGACAGCCAGCGCTGCACCTGCGCGGCCCCGAGCGGATCCGTCGGCATCCAGCCTCCGTCGGGAGCGTAGCGCGCCGCCAGATAGACGAGGATGGCGTTGCTGTCGGGCACCACCGCCTCGCCGTCGGTCAGCACCGGGATCTGGCCGAGCGGGTTGAGCCGCCGGAAGGCGTCCGCGCCCCGTTGGGCGGCGCTCCCCACCTCGACGAAACGGTACGGCAGTCCCAGCAGGGACAGGAACAGCTCCGCCCGGTGCGAATGGCCCGAGAGGCGCAGGCCGTAGAGGGTCAGGTCGGCATCGGTCATCGTGCGTGTCTCCTGCGATGGGTCCGATATCGCCCTTGCGCGGCTCGGTGAAAATCCGGAGAGATTGACAGTCAGAATTTCAGCGGTTGCAACAATCGATGGATCGTCTGGACGAGCTCGCTATCTTCGTCGCAATCATCGAGGCCGGCAGCCTCGCGGGCGCGGCACGGAGGCTGCGCCGCTCGGCCGCCGCCGTGACCCGGGCGCTCGCCAGCCTCGAGTCCCGCGCCGGAAGCCGGCTCGTCGAGCGCACGACCCGGCGCCTGGCGCCGACCCCCGCCGGGCTGGAACTCGCCGAGCGCGCCCGCGGCCTGCTGGCGGGCTACGAGACGGCTGTCTCGGGCGCAGCGCGTGACGCCGTCCGCGGCCTCGTGCGGGTCACGGCCCCGGTCCTGTTCGGGCGCAAGCACGTGGCGCCAATCGTGTCGGGCTTCCTCGACGCCTATGCGGAGACGCAGGTCGAGCTGGTGCTCGCCGACCGCAACCTCGATCTGGTGGAGGAGGGCATCGACGTTGCCCTGCGGATCGGGCAACTCGCGGAGTCGCGGCTCGTCGCGCGCCGGGTCGGGCAGGTGCGCCAGATCGTAGTGGCCAGCCCGGATTACCTCGCCGCGCGCGGCACGCCGCACCAGCCGGCCGACCTGAGCGACCACGACACCATCCTGGGCGTTGTGCGCTCGGGCGTTCGGGAATGGCGCTTCGGGGTGAATCGCGTGCGCCTCGCGCCGCGGCTCATCGTCAACGAGGTTGAGGCTGCGCTGATCGCCGCCCGCAGCGGGCGCGGCATCGCGCGGATCCTGTCCTATCAGGCGGCGGACGATCTGGCGGCTGGCCGCCTCGTCCGCCTGCTCGCCGCCCACGAGCCGCCGCCGGTCCCGGTCCAGCTGGTGACGCCGAGCCAGGATTTCCGGGCCGCGCGCGTCAATGCCTTCCTCGACTTCGCCGCCGAGGCCCTGCGGGCGCTGGCCGTCCTGCGCCCCGCCGCGGCCGAGGACAAGCCGGTTTCATAGCGGATCCGGCCTACTCCTGCCGCGGGCCTCACCCGCTCCGTCATCACGAGCGGAGCGAAGTGACCCAGAGCAGCGGGACGTCTGAAATCGTGGGGCCGACGGAATTGCTGCGCTCCACTCGCAAAGACGGCGAGACTGAAGCACGCAATGGGGACCCGTCTGACCGGCCATATCGGCATCCGACGCGATCTCCGGTCCGCTGAGCGCGTCCCCGCGGCCGGACTCTTGCTGAGACGGTTGCCGGGGCACCGATTCGGCGCGCGGTCGGCCCCCCGCCGGCTCCGACGGGCCGCGCGACCGACGCGCGATGATCGGATCAAGCCAGCCCATGCGTCTCCTCATTCCGCTCCTCGCCGCGCTCGTCTTCACGCTGCCCCAGCCGGCTGCGGCACAGGCCGAAAAGCTGACTGGCACCCTGAAGAAGATTCAGGACAGCAACCGGCTGGTGCTCGGCGTCCGCGATACCGCGCCTCCGTTCAGCTACATCGACCAGAACCAGAAGGTGGTCGGCTTCGCCGTCGACATCTGCCTGAAGGTCGCCGACGCTGTGAAGCGCGAGCTGAAGATGCCAGGTCTCGAAGTCGGGATGGAGTTCGTCAATTCCTCATCACGGATCCCGCTGGTCACCAACGGAACCGTCGACCTCGAATGCGGGACGACCACCAACAACGCCGACCGCAAGAAGCAGGTCGGCTTCACCAACACCCACTTCCTGACGGCGACCCGCTTCGTTTCGAAGAAGGATCAGAATATCGCCAGCCTCGACGACCTGCGCGGCAAGACGGTCTCGTCGGTGGCCGGCTCGACCAACATCCTGATGCTGATCAAGGCCAACAATGACCGCAAGCTCGGTATCACGGTCATCGCCGCCAAGGACGTGCCTGAGGCCTTCCTCCTGGTCGAGACCGGACGGGCGGCGGCTTTCGTGATGGATGACGTGCAGCTCAGCGTGGTCGCGGCTCAGTCCAAGGATCCGTCGGCCTACGTGGTCAGCCAGGAAACCCTGTCGAACCCGGAGCCCTACGGGATCATGCTGCGCCGGGACGATCCGGCCTTCAAGGCGGTGGTCGACCGCGCGACCGCCGAGCTCTACCGGAGCCCCGAGATCATGACGATCTACGATCGCTGGTTCCTGAAGCCGGTCCCGCCGCGCGGCCTCAACTACAACGTGCCGCTCTCCTCGGCCCTGCGCTGGGCCTTCGCGCATCCGACCGACGATTCCGATCCGGCATTCTACGCGCACTGATCTGTCGCCCGGCGGGGTTCCGCTCGGGCGAGGGAGATGCGATGGCGCGGGTCTGGATCAGCCCGCGTCGCGAAGCGTCACCATGACCGACAGCACAGAGCCGGCTCTCACACCCGCTGCGACGCGTCCCGCGCCGCCGGCCACGTCGATCCCGCGCCTGATCGTGGTGCTGGCCTGCGCGGGGTTCGGGAGCACCTTCGCGCTCCGCTCGGTCGAGCCCCTGGTCGGCGTGCTCGCCCGGGACCTCGCGAGCGACGCTCACACGGTGGCGCTGCTCTCCACCGCCTTCGCGCTGCCCTACGCGTTCATCCAGCCCGTGCTCGGCCCGATCGGCGACGCGCTCGGCAAGGAGCGGGTGATGAGCACCTGCCTGGCGGTGCTCGCGGTCGCGCTCACCCTGTGCTGCGTCGCCCCCGACATCGGCAGCCTGTTCGGCCTGCGCATGCTGGCCGGCGCGGCGGCCGGCGGCTGCATTCCGCTCTCGCTGGCGCTGCTCGGCGACCGCGTGCCGATGGAGAGCCGGCAGGTGGCGATCGGGCGCTTCCTGGTGGCGGTGATCCTCGGCCAGCTCTCGGGCTCGACCTTCGCGGGCCTGATCGAGGCGGCGATCGGCTGGCGCGGCGTCTTCGCGGTCACGGCGGCGGTGGCGGCGTTTGCCTGCGCGGCGACCGTGTTCGGGTTCGACCGGTCCGGCCGGGCCGCCGCGCGCCGCCCGGCCTTCGGCGAGGCGGTGACGCGCTACCGGACGATCCTGCGCAATCCCCGGGCACGGGTGCTGTTCTCGGCGGTGTTCATCGAGGCCATCGCGATCTTCGGCGTGTTCCCGCACCTCGCCCCCCTGATCGAGGCCCGCGGGGAGGGGGGACCGCGCGAGGCCGGGCTCGTGCTGGCGGGGTTCGCGGTCGGCGGCCTGGCCTACTCGGCGCTCGTCGGGCTGCTGGTACGGCTGCTCGGCCTGCCGCGCATGCTCATCGGCGGCGGCCTGATCTGCGGCGCGTCGCTCACGGTGGTCGGGCTCGCCGGAACGTGGCAGGTCGACTGCGCCGCGCTCACCGCCATGGGCCTCGGCTTCTACATGCTGCACAACACCTATCAGACCCAGGTCACCGAGGTCGCGCCGACGGCCCGCGCCTCCGCGGTGGCGCTCCACGCATTCTCGTTCTTCTGCGGGCAGGCGCTCGGCGTTGCGGTGATCGGGCAGGCGCTGATCCGGTTCGGCCAGTTCGGGGCGCTCGCCGGCTGCGCCGTCACCATCCTGGCGCTCGGGATCGGCACCGCCATCGCCCTGCGGCAGAAGCCGGCGCCGGTCGCGTTCCCGGGCTGAGGTCAGGGCCGCCGCAGAGCCAGGGCCTTGAGGTCGAAGCCCAGATCGGCCGCCTGATCGGGGGCGAGCGGCGTCCCGGCGGCGAGCAGGCGCCGGGCGATCATGTGGTCGCCCGCCCGGTCGACGGATTCCACCGCGCTCAAGCGCCCCTCCCGGAAGCGGAAGACCGAGAAGGCGTCGCCGGAGCCGCGGACCACGCTGTCGTCTCCAGGGCCCGACAGCCCGGCGATCTGCAGCTTGTGCGGACCCTGGTCGCTCCAGAACCAGGGCAGCGCGCCGTAGGCCGCGGGCTTGCCGACGAGCCGGGCCGCGAGGCAACGTCCCTGGTCGATGGCATTCTGCACGGACTCGATCCGCACGGTGCCGTCCGCGTTGAGCCCGCGGGCGAAGGGGGTCGGGAACCGGGCGCAGTCGCCGATCGCCGAGATCGCGGGATCGGGCGTGCCCAGGAACGCATCGACCTGGACACCGTCCGCGGCCGGCAGGTCGGCCTCCGCGGCAAGGTCCCGGTTCGGCAGCACGCCGATCCCGACGAGGACGAGGTCGGCGGGCAGTTCCCGGCCGTCCGCCAGGGCGACGCCGGTAGCGCGGCCGTCCCGCCCGGAGATCGCCGTCACGCCCGCCCCGAACACGAAGCGGACGCCCAGGGCCTCCTGAGCCTCCCGGAAGAAGTCCCCCATCTCCGCCGAGACGGCCCGCGCCATCGGTCGCTCGGCCGCCTCGATCACCGTCACCGCGAGTCCGCGCGCGGCCGCGACGGCGGCAAATTCGAGCCCGATGAAGCCGGCGCCCACCACCACGACGCTGCGGGCCGCGGCAATATCCGCCTTCAGCGCGTCGGCATCCACGAGACCGCGGAGCTGACGCACGCCCTCCAGATCGGCGCCCGGAACGGGCAACGGCCGGTTGCGGGCGCCGGTGGCGAGCACAAGGTGGTCGTAGGGCAAACTGCCGCCATCCGAGAGCTGCAGGCGGTGGTCCGCCCGTTCGATCGCGACGGCGCGGAGTCCCGGCCGGTGTGTGATCGCATGCTCGGCGAAGAAGCCCGGCGGTCGCAGGAACAGACCCTCTTGGTCGGTCTTGCCGGCGAGATAAGCCTTCGACAAAGGCGGGCGCTGGTAGGGGAGGGCGGCCTCGTCGCCCACCAGGGTGATCGGGTCCGCGAACCCGCCCTCGCGCAAGGAGGCGGCCAGCTGGAAGCCGGCCTGGCCCGCGCCCACGACGACGATTCCCGCGTTCATGCCTTGGCCCCCGCCTGGGCCAGGCCGCTCTGCGCGACGCCGGGCAGGCTGCGCGCGCCCTCCGCCATCAGGAACGACCAGACCGCGGAGGCCGCCGGGCCCAGCACCTTGTCGGCGCGGCGGACCGCGTACCAGTCGCGCCGGATCGGCAGGCCTTTCACGTCGAGGAGCACGAGGCGGCCGCTATCCAGCTCGGCCGCCACCGAGTGCACCGAGAGCAGCGCGATGCCGAGACCGGCCATCACCGCCTGCTTGATCGTCTCGTTCGAGCCGGTGTCGATGTCCAGCGGCGCCCGCTTCACCAGCACGCCGGCCATGAATTCCTCGAACACCATGCGGGTGCCCGACCCCTCCTCGCGCAGGAAGAACGGCTGGTCGGCCAGATCCTCGCGGTTCAGGCCGGCCTTGCCAGCCAACGGGTGCCCCGGAGGCGCGATGAGCACGATCGGGTGCGGCCCAAACGTGGCGGCCTCGATCGGGAAATCCCGGGGCGGGCGGCCCATCAGGGCGAAGTCGATCTCGTAACCGCGCAGCGCCTCCACGGTCTGGCCGCGGTTGCGCACCGACAGGCTGATCTCCACGCCGGGATGCTTCTTGACGAAGCCGGCGATCACCTGCGGGGCGAAGTACTTGGCGGTCGAGACGACGCCCAGCGCCACGCGTCCACCCTCGGCACCTCGGAGCGTGCGCAGCCGGTCGGTGCAGGTCTCCAGCACGGTGTTGATGCTGTCGATCGCCCAGAGCATCTCGCGGCCCGCATCGGTCGGCTTGAGGCCGCCGGGCGTCCGGTCGAACAGCAGCAGCCCGGCCTCCTCCTCCAACTGGCGGATGCGCGCGTAGAGCGCGGCCGAGGTGACGTTCAGCTCCTGCGCCGCCCGGGTCATGGTGCCGAGGCGGGCGACCGCAGCGACCGCCTGGAGCTGCTTGAGGGAGAGATTGCGCATGGCGGATTTCTCGGCGGACATCCCGTTTTTTTCGTCCTATGGCACAAGATCGCACAGAAATCTTGAAGGCCGCGCCGCGGGTTCCTGTCGATCCGGAGACAGAGACCGCTATCTTGGCAGCCAAGCGGCCGCTACAGAGCCGGCGCGGAACGCGCGATCCCGACGGACGGGATCCGAGCAGGAGGAGTAGGCCGATGGCAATTTCAGCGGCGATCGGGACGCCTCTCGAGACCTGCCTGGCGCAGGCCGTGGGCGCCAATCCGGCGCTGAAGGACGCCGCCGCGGTGATCGCGGCCGTGGCGCGCTCGGCGGCGGAGATCAGCGAGCGGATCGGGCGCGGTGCGCTTGGCGGCGACCTCGCTGCCGCGGGCGAGCACAACAGCGACGGCGACGTCCAGAAGGCGCTGGACGTCATCGCTCACGAGAGTGTGACGGCAGCTTTGCGCGGTGCTCCGGTGGCCGAGGTCGCCTCCGAGGAAGCCGAAGAGGTGATGCGGCTCGATCCGGACGCGCCGCTGGCGGTCGCCATCGACCCCCTCGACGGCTCATCCAACATCGGGGTGAACATGGCCGTCGGCATGATCTTCGGCATCCGGCCGTCGATCAAGGATCCGGCCAACCCGCTCACCTCGTTCACGACGCCCGGCTCGACGCAGATCGCCGCCGGCTTCGTCACCTACGGCCCGGCCACCGCGTTGATCCTGACGCTTGGCGAGGGCACCCAATCCTACGTGCTCGACCGCGCCGTGGGGACGTTCAAGCTGACGAACCCCGCCCTGTCGGTGCCGGCCTCGACCAAGGAATTCGCGATCAACGCCTCGAACGCCCGGCATTGGGACGCTCCGGTGAAAGCCTATATCGAGGATTGCCAGCGCGGCACCGAGGGCCCGCGCGACAAGGACTACAACATGCGCTGGCTCGCCTCCCTGGTGGCCGACATCCAGCGCGTGCTGACCCGTGGCGGCGTGTTCCTCTATCCGGGGGATGCCCGGAAGAACTACGCCCGCGGCCGCCTGCGGCTGCTCTACGAGGTCGCGCCCGTGGCGATGCTGGTCGAGCAGGCCGGGGGCGCCGCCACCGACGGCCAGACGCGGATCCTCGATCTCGTGGCCACCGGCATCCACGAGCGGGCGCCGCTGGTCTGCGGCTCCACCGAGGAGGTGGACTGCGTCGCGACCTACTATGCGGGCGGCAAGCCCGATGCCGGCCGCTCGCCGCTCTTCGGCCAGCGCGGCCTCATGCGGTCGTAGGCGCAACACGAAGGCCGAACAGAATGTCGGCGCGGCACCCCATCATCTCGGTCACCGGCTCCTCCGGGGCCGGCACCACCTCGGTGCGCAACACCTTCGAGCAGATCTTCCGCCGGGAGGATGTGCTGGCGGTGTTCATCGAGGGCGACGGCTTCCACGCCTTCGACCGGGACACGATGCGGGCCATGATGGCGCGGGAGCCGACGCTGTCGCACTTCGCGCCCCGGGCGAACCTGCTACCGGAGCTGGAGGCCGTGTTCCGCAGCTACGCGGAATCCGGGACCGGCCGCACCCGCCACTACGCCCATGACGCCCACGACGCGCTGGCCTACGGCATCCCGGAGGGCAGCTTCTCGGACTGGGAGGCGTTTCCGCCGGATTCCGACCTGCTGTTCTACGAGGGGCTGCACGGCTGCGTCGCCGATCAGGACGTCGACATCGCGCGTTATGCCGACCTGAAGATCGGCGTGGTGCCGGTGATCAACCTGGAGTGGATCCAGAAGCTGCACCGCGACCGCTCGTTCCGCGGCTATTCCACCGAGGCGGTCACCGACGTGATCCTGCGGCGCATGCCCGATTACGTGCAGACCATCTGCCCGCAATTCTCATTCACCGACATCAACTTCCAGCGGGTGCCGACGGTCGACACCTCGAACCCGTTCATCGCCCGCTGGATCCCCACGGCCGACGAGTCGATGGTGGTGATCCGCTTCAAGGACCCGAAGGGGATCGACTTCTCGTATCTCGTCTCGATGATCCACGACAGCTTCATGAGCCGGGCGAATTCCATCGTGATCCCCGGCGGCAAGCTCGATCTTGCGATGCAGCTGATTCTGACGCCGATGATCATGCAGCTCGTCGAGCGCCGCCGCAGGCTGGCGTGAGCCAATCCCGAAAGCCTCCTATGCTTCCTCCCATCCTCGCCCCCTCCATTCTGTCCGCCGACTTCTCGAAGCTCGCGGAAGAAACCCGCGCCATCGATGCGGCCGGGGCCGACTGGATCCACCTCGACGTGATGGACGGCCATTTCGTGCCCAACATCACCTTCGGGCCGCCGGTCGTGAAGGCGCTCCGCCCGCACACGCAGAAATACTTCGACGTGCATCTGATGATCGCCCCGGCGGATCCGTACCTCGCGGCCTTCGCGCAGGCAGGCGCCGACGGCATCACGGTCCATGCTGAGGCCGGCCCGCACATCCATCGCTCGCTCCAGACCATCCGCGACCTCGGCAAGCGCGCCGGGATTGCGATCAATCCCGGCACGCCGGCCGCGATGGTCGAGCCGGTGCTTGACCTTGTCGACCTCGTGCTGGTGATGACCGTCAATCCCGGCTTCGGCGGCCAGAGCTTCCTCAAGAGCTGCATGGAATCGGTTGCGCGGGTGCGGGCCATGGTGGCGGGGCGCGATATCCGCATCCAGGTCGACGGCGGCATCGATGCGGAGACCGTGAGAGCGGCGAGCCGCGCGGGTGCCGATACCTTCGTGGCCGGCAACGCCGTCTTCTCGGGCGGTCCGGCCGCCTACGCGGAGCGCATCGCGGCGATCCGCGAGGGCGCGGAGGGCGCATCCGGCCGCGACCTGTCGTGTTGAAGGCGCTGATCTTCGACGTCGACGGCACCCTCGCCGAGACCGAGGACCTGCATCGGCAGGCCTTCAACCGCGCCTTCGTGGAACTCGGCCTGCCCTGGCACTGGGACGCGGCGCTCTACGCCGACCTGCTCACCGTGATGGGCGGCAAGGAGCGGCTCGCCTACTACATCGACACGCAGCATGCGCCTGACGCGAAGGCGCTTCACGCGCTCGCTCCCGAGATTCACGCCCGCAAGACGGCGGCCTACGGCGCGCTCGTGGTGGAGAGCCGATTGCCTCTGCGGCCCGGTATCGCCCGGCTCATCGCCGAGGCCCGGGCGGCTGGCATCCGGCTCGCCGTCGCCACCACCACCAGCCGGCCGAACGTCGACCGACTGCTGGCCATCAACTTTCCGCCAGGCGACGCGCCCTTCGACGTGATCGCGGCGGGCGACGAGGCGGATCGCAAGAAGCCCGCCCCGGACGTGTATCTTCTGGCGCTCGCCGGCCTTGACGTCGCCGCCTGGGAGGCCGTCGCATTCGAGGATTCGGCCGCCGGGATCAGCTCGGCGCGCGCCGCCGGCCTCCCGGTCCTGGCGACCCGCAGCCGCTACACCGGCAGCCACAAGCTCGACGGAGCTTTCTCGGCGGTCTCGGATCTTGGAGAGCCCGGGAGCCCGCACCGACACATCGCGGGTCTTGAGTGGCCGCACCACGTGGTGACGCTGGCTGACTTGAAGGACTGGCACGCGGGACGTCGCTAGGCGGGTCTTGCAAGAGCCGCCGCTGCGAACCCGGTCCTGGATCGATCTCAGCGGTGCCGGCACCGCCAACGTGGTGGTGATTGAGTTCTTTGCGAGCGGTCGGGCTGCGAAGCCCGAGGAATGGCTGCGGCTGAACACGTTGGAGACACAGGCGGCCGCGGCCTGGAAGCTGGCGCAGCGATCGATCGAGATCGCGGGGGCTGAGGCATCCGTCAGAGCGATCTATGCCCGGGCGGACGCAGCCTACTTCACCGGCCAACTGGCCGAAATGCGGCAGGCCGCCCTCGACGCCCTCATGAAGGGGCGTCCCATTCCCACCTCGGCCGCCGAGTGGGATGCCAAGGCCCTGATCGGCCTGAATGCGATCTCCGAGGCGGCGATCGCGGCCATCGACTCCGCGGTCGGGAAAGCGGGCGCCTCCGCGGCGGCGGCGCGGCGGGAACTCGCGATCGCCGTCGCCGCGATGATGTTCGCGACCAGCTTTGCGGCTGCGGCGATCATTATCGTGCAGGCCCGCGTTGTGCGGGGGATTCTCGACCTGGTCGATGCGATGCGGCGCCTCGCCGAGGGGCAGCGCCAGGCGGCCATGAACCAGATCGCCGACGCGTTCGAGCGGACGGCCGGCGGAATCGTCGGCCGGGTCGCGTCCTCGGCCGACGCGCTGCAGGCCACCGCGAAGACCATGGCGACCACCGCCGCCGGGACGGCGGAGCGGTCCTTCACCGTGGCGGCTGCGGCCGATGAGGCCGCGGCCAACGCCGGCACGGTGGCGGCGACCTCCGAGGAGCTCGGCACGTTGGTGCGGGAGATCGGCCGGCAGGTTACCGGCTCGGCCGATCTAGCCCGGGCCGCGGTAGACGAAGCGGACCGGGCGGCCGAGCTGGTGGAGGCCCTGACGGCGAGCGTCGCCCGGATCGACGAAGTTGTGGGATTGATCTCGGGCATCGCCGCGCAGACCAACCTGCTGGCGCTCAACGCCACGATCGAGGCGGGCCCGCGCCGGCGAGGCCGGCAAGGGTTTCGCGGTGGTGGCCGCCGAAGTGAAGGCGCTGGCCGACCAGACCGCCAGGGCGACCGACGAGATCGGCCGGCAGATCCGGCAGGTGCAAGGGGCGACGGGTCAGGCGGTATCGGCGATCGAACGCATCGCCGGCCGCATCCGCGCGATCGACGGTGCTGCGGCCTCGACCGCGGCCGCGGTCGAGGAGCAGGGGGCGGCGACGCAGGAGATCGTGCGGAACGTCGGCCAGGCGGCCGCCGGCACTGGTGAGGTGACCAGCAACATCACGGGCGTCGCCGGGGCGGCGGAGAAGACCGGCGCCGCGGCGGACCGGGTGCTGGCCTCCGCCTTCGAGCTTGCGCGCCAATCGGACGAACTCACCGAGGAGGTTCACCGCTTCCTCGCGACTGTGCGGGCAGCCTGATCGACGCGAGCTGCTCCGCCGCGCTTCAGCGGGCCGGCCGCGTTTCCGGATCCCGGTGCGGGCAGGCCCGCGAAGGGGCTGGTCGAGGCGCTTACCCCACGAGCCGGGCCCGTACGGGGGTGCGCCGCCGGTTGCGCGCCGCCGTGCGCCCCTCGCTGCGCCCGTGCGCCTCGGTGGCGAACAGCATCGTGCCCGCAACCACGCCGAGCGCCGCCGCGATCCCGAGCTTGAGCCAGCGCGGATCGGCGGCGGCTACAGGGCTGGTCGCGTGGGCGTCGAGGCGCCCGTGTGCCCCGGGATCGGTGTCGACCGGGTCGTAGAGGTTGTCGGGGCAGTTCGTCTGGGTCTTCACGCTGGTGATCTCCCCGCGATAGCCGTGCCGGGCCAGACTTCCGTCGACCCAGCCCGGGATCAGCATGTTTCCGATGATCGCCTTCCCGGCCGAGGCGCCGATCCACAATTGCCGCGGCGCATCGTGGGCCGCCCGGAATATGCGCCGGGCGATTGCAGCGGGCTGATAGATCGCGTGCCGGGCACAGTCGTGCGCGACGGCCCGGCCGACACCGGCGCTCGCGTAAGCTACCATGTCCGTCTTGCGCCTGTTACGACCCGATATCCGACATCCGGCCTAGGAGGTTTCCTGCAGCAACGCCTGGACGCGGCGATCTTTCCGCCGCAAGCCGATCACCGACACCGTGACCGGCCGCGTTGCTTCGCCGGAAGGCGGCGGCCTATAACGCGGCGACCTCACAGCCGCGACGGCGGGGTCCCGGATGCCCGCCCTCGCCAACGAACAAAAGTCTGAACCGTCATGGCAGGCCATTCGCAGTTCAAGAACATCATGCACCGGAAGGGCCGGGTGGACGCGGTCCGCTCGAAGGTGTTCGGCAAGCTCGCCCGCGAGATCACCGTGGCGGCCAAGCTCGGCACGCCCGACCCGGCGATGAATCCGCGCCTGCGGGCGGCGATCCTGGCGGCCCGCGCCGAGAACATGCCCAAGGACAACATCGAGCGCGCCATCAAGAAGGCCGCCGGCGCCGACGGCGAGAATTACGAGGATATCCGCTACGAGGGATACGGGCCGGGCGGGGCCGCGCTGATCGTCGAGGCGCAGACCGACAACCGCAACCGCACCGCCTCGGATGTGCGCTCGGCCTTCACCAAGTCCGGCGGGAGCCTGGCCGAGACCGGGGCCGTCGCCTTCATGTTCGACCGCGTCGGCGTCATCGCCTACCCGGCCGCCGTGGCCGATGCCGACACGATGCTGGAGGCTGCGATCGAGGCCGGCGCCGACGATGTCAGCTCCGGTGAGGACGGGCACGAGGTGATCTGCGCCCAGGATTCCTACGGCGAAGTCGCCAAGGCGCTGGAGGCCCGCTTCGGCGAGCCGAGCCGCACCGGCCTGATCTGGAAGGCGCAGAACACGATCGATGTGGACGATGAGACCGGCGAAAAGCTGATCCGCCTCGTCGAGGTGATCGAGGACCAGGACGACGTTCAGAACGTCTACGTCAACTTCGCCTTGTCGGACGCGCTGGTGGCGAAGCTGCAGGCGTAAGCGTTCACCCCATGGGCCAAGACACCGGAGCCCCGCGTTGCGACGTGCCCGATGTCTGCTGCCCGCCTGACATCGAACCCCGTTATTCCGGGGCGCTGCAGGCGAACCCGGAATCCAGGGCCGCCAATAGAGCCGGTCCGCGCACGCGTTGAGGGGCTGGTTCCCGGGCCTTGCTGCGCAGTCCCGGGATGACGGCGCTCAGGCATCCGCGGCTGCGAGTTCTGTGCCGAAGCGGTCCTGCGCGTAGCGCTCCACCGAGAAGGTGTCGTCGGGCAGCTGAACCATGAAGCGCTCGGCCACCTCGGTCAGCACGATGTCGGGCCTGACGCGCTCGATATACGGCCAGTCGAGCGAGGTGCTCCAGATGAAGTGCACCTCGCGGAACGTCTCGGCCAGCATGATCGTCAGCATGTACGGCATGATGTGCGAGAAGGAATCGCCGAACAGCGCCAGACGGCGCGGGTCGGTCGCCTTGGCATTGCCGTAGACGACATGGGCGCCGACATGCAGCGTGTGCAGGAGGCCGGCCTTCTCCCGCGCCTCCACGATCGGGCTGCCATAGGTCCGCACCGCATCCTGCTGCATCAGGACGGTGCGTGAGCGCGCCCGACGGGGCGGATCGAACGCGCTCCCCAGATCGCCATCGTGATCGGTCTCGAAGGAGGGCCGGTCCCGGAGATCCGCCCGGGGCTCGGCCCCCAGCGCCCGGCAGATCTCCGCGTAGGCGAGATAGCAGCCGTCGGGAGACCAGTGGGTATCGGTCCGGCAGTAAAGGTCGGACCTGTCGCGCTGGGCGCGCATCGGCGTCACCAGATCGATGCAGGTCTCCCGCCAGCGTTTCCGCCGACGCCACGCGGTATAGAGGCCGAGCGGCCCACGACGGCCGACCAGCGGAGGCTCGCTATGGAGCAGCCGGTAGGCCGGCGAGGCGGTCGGCCGGATCGTGATGCCGTCGAGCCGGTGGTCGTAGATCATCAGTTTCTCCGGCGCTACCACATGCCGGTACAGGATGCCCATGGCCCGCAGCCGCCGCTCGCGGGTCGCCAAGAGGCTCCGCCATTGCCAGACAAGCTCGGTGGTCTCCTCCGGCCGCTCGTACTGGCCGAGGACGTCGTTGGTCCCGGTCTTGAGGAACAGCCAACCGTCCTTGCCGACATGGATGTGGTCGGGCGTGCTCGAAGCCATGGCGCACTCGTGAGACTGATCGGCTGCTCAGGTTGCGTCCGCCCAGGAGTGCGGATTCGGCAGCAAGGAGTGGGATGCCGGGATTGTGGCGAACGGGCAGGGTGGCGGGAACGTCCGCTCCCGCCCGTCAGGTTCCGTCATGCCCCTCCCCATCGCCTGCGCCAAGACGCATAGTGCTGCCGCCATGAGCAACCGCCCCAAGATCGACACCGCCGAGGCCGCCCGATGGGCTGCCCTGGCCGATCGCGACGTGCGGGCGGACGGCACCTTCGTGTACGCGGTCCGCTCCACCGGCGTGTATTGCCGCCCGAGCTGCGCGTCCCGCGCGGCCCGGCCCGAGAATGTGAGCTTCCACGCGACCTGCGCGGAAGCGGAGGCCGCCGGCTTCCGGCCATGCCGGCGTTGCTGGCCGAACGAGGCCGGCTTGGCCGAACGTCGCGCCGAGGCGGTGGCCCGGGCCTGCCGGGCCATCGAGGCGGCCGAGACGATGCCACCACTCGCGGAACTCGCTCGTGACGCCGGCCTGAGCGCCTTCCACTTCCACCGGATCTTCAAGGCCGCCACGGGAGTCACCCCGAAGACCTACGCCGCCTCCTGCCGCGCCGCGGTGCTTACGGCCCGGTTGCCGGGCGCCGAAACCGTAACGGAGGCGCTCTACGAGGCCGGCTACGGCACCGCGAGCCGGTTCTATGCCGGGGGCGCCCCGCGCCTCGGCATGGCGCCCGACCAATACCGGAAGGGGGCCGCCGGCATCCCCATGCGATTCGGCGTCGGGGCCTGCTCCCTCGGGGCGATCCTCGTCGCCGCCACCGCCACAGGCGTCTGCGCGATCCTGCTCGGAGACGAGCCCGATGCCCTAGTGCGGGATCTCCAGGATCGCTTCCCGAGGGCGGAGATCGAGGGCGGCGATCCGGCCTTCGAAACCTGGATGGCGCGGGTCATCGGCCTCGTCGAGGCGCCGGGCGGCGGCCTCGATCTGCCGCTGGACATTCGCGGCACCGCCTTTCAGCAGCGGGTCTGGGAGGCGCTGAGGAAGATCCCGGTCGGCTCGACAGCGAGCTATGCCGAGATCGCCCGCGCGATCGGCGCGCCGGCCGCGATGCGGGCGGTCGCCCAGGCCTGCGGCGCAAACCCCCTCGCGATCGCGATCCCCTGCCACCGGGTGGTGCGCTCGGACGGTGCCCTGTCGGGGTATCGCTGGGGCGTTGCGCGCAAGCGCGCCCTGCTCGCCCGCGAGACGGACGCCTGACGGCCGTCATCCTAGCGCCGACCGCCCCCCGGTCCGCCGAAACCGCCGCCTAAGCCGCCGCCACTGGGGCCAGGGCCAGGACCACCGGGCGGTCCGCCAAATCCGCCCGGGCCGCCCGGGAACGCTCCGGGACCTGCCGGCGGTGCGCCGCCGAAGCCGCCGTGGGGCGCCCTAAATCCGCCAGCACCGTCCGCCCCGGGGACGACCGCGGCACCCGGCCGGGTATCGATCGCGGGGCCGTGCAGCTCGCCGATGCCGCCCGGACCGCCCTGCCGACCGCCGGGCTCGGCGCCGAAGCGGCCGGGAATCTCGTCGGGCAGGTTGCGCAAGTCGAGGCGGTCGCGTTCCCGCTCGAACCGGGGCGTGTCCGGCTGCGGAGGCTCGGGCGCGATGCGGTTCTCGACCCGCAGCCGCTCGACGGTCAGATCGCCGTCCCGCGCGACGGTCGCGGTCAGCACGGCCCGCGCACTTCCCGTGTGAGGCACGAGGGCGTTCGGACGTCCCGCGACGGCGTAGCCGGAGCCGACATCCAGGCGGGTGCCGGTCCGGCCGATATAGGCTTCGATGGAGACCTGCTTCAGGCCTGGCGGAAACGGCAGCCCGACCTGCGCGGCGTTCGTCACGCGCAGCGCGCCGTCCGCCTCGGTGCCGGTCACCAGGGCGCGTCGGCCCGGCGGCAGGGCCTCCGCGCCCGTCAGGCGCAGGCGCCCGATGGTGAGGGCACCCCCGGACTCGCGCCGCACCGGCCCGGCGACGCGGTCCGGCCCGGACGCGCGCGGCTCGATCAGGCTCGCGACGATCACGCCGTCAGGCCGGCGCAGGCCGCTCACAGCGACCCGGGTGCCCGGCTGCCAGGCGCCAGCCAGACCCGCGGTGGAGACCCTTTGCCCAAGCACGATCATCCGTCCCGGCGCGACCGACTCGACCCGTCCGACCACCTCGCTCGTCACGTCGATCCGGCGTGTGGCGAGGCCGCCGCCGTCGGGCCGCGCGACCACATGGACGACTTGGCCGATCTTCAGATCGGCCGCCGTCCCGGCTTCGCCGTCGATCCGGACCTCGACCCCTGGGGGGTAGGCGATGCGCAGGTCGTTGACGATGATCGAGCCGAAGCGGCGGATCGTCCCGATCACGCCGGTGCCGCCGATGCCGCGGTCGCCTTCCCCCAGCGCGCCGTCGCGCGGCTCGTCGGTCCTCATCATGCCGGTGCCGCCGATGCCCTGGTCGCGCGGGGCCTCCTGCGGGCGCACGGCAACCGGGCTCAGGGCTGCGGCGCCCGCGAGCAGGCGAAGGACGAACCGGCGGTTCGGCAAGGATCGCACCGGCCGGCTCCTCAGCGCCCGTCCGTGGGGGGCGCCGAGGCGGCGGCTTCCGTGTAGATGTAGAGCCCGAAGTTCCAGCGGTGGTCGCCGCCCGGATCGGTCTGGCAGGCGGCGTGCGCTTCCCGATTGGCCTGCTGCAGAGCCTCCATGGCGATCTCGCGCGCTCGCGCCTCGAGCTTGATCGCGAGTTCCCTGGAGAGCCCGTCGTAGTGGACGGCCCGCTCAAGGAAGCGCGGCCTGTCGCCGACGATGTTGGCCACGGCGGCCGCGATGTGGTCGTGCAGGTTGCGGCCGAAATAGTAGAGCTGCGGCCCCTCCGCGCCGTCGCCCCGCGGTACATAGGCCGCTTCCGCCAGCACGATCCGGTCCTGCGCGTCCGTGAAGGCGAGGCCGCGGTCGAGCCATTCGTCGAGGACGGCGCGCGGCCGCACGTCCCGGGTGATGCCCGAGACCAGGGTCTCGAAGGAGGACGCGCTGCCCTCGGCGGTCCGCGGCAGCGGCAGGGGGTGCCCCTGCGGATCGGTGTAGGCCGGGTCGGCGATCCACCGGGCGATGATGCGGCTCGTGCGCGAGACGACGGCCGGCACCACGCTGACCGGTGCGCCGGCACCGCGCAGCCGCCGCACCTCCTTGCGATGGATGCCGGTGAGAAGCGAGACGCGGCTGTCCGTCTGTTCCTTGCCGGCGAGGGCAAAATCGTACTCGGCGACGTTCACGTAGAGTTCGCGCAGCAGATCCGTGAGAGCCGGGAAGGTGATGCCCCGTGCCACCAGCAGGCGCACGAGCGGGCGCAACAGCCGCGCCAGGGGCGCGTGCAGACTGGCGCCCTCGCGCGGGGTATCGACAGACTCGGACATGGCCTCATCGTTAGCGCATGTGCCGTGGGAGACAATCCCACAACGTGCGGCGCCGCACATCGGTGCGCGTTTTCCCAATTGACGTGGGAAATTTGCACACATAAATTTCGGACGTGTTCAATTTTCCCACGGGTCGCCGGAGCGCGCAGATGAAGGTGGTTCCTCGCAGGCTCGTCGATGACGCGTTGCCGCCTCTCACGCTCACCACGACGTCCACCTGCCGAAGCCGGCAGGAAAACCCCATGCTGCGGCTTGGACGCATCGCCTGCGTCCTCGCCGCCCTCGCGCTGCCCGCCATTGGTATCGCTGTCGCGGATACGGTCCACCGCGGCAACGGATCGAAGGCGCCGCAGGCCGCCGCTCCCGTCTCCCCCTCAGGCGGGGCGGCGGTATCCTCGGGTACCGTTACGCCTACACGTGCCCACCGGGCCATGCGGACCGCCGCAATCGCTCTTCGCCAAGGGGGGATCCGGTCGTGATCGTTCTGTCGGAGACAGGCCTGGAGCGGGAGCGACCGGTAGCCAGCTGCGGCGGAGGCCCGATCCTCGATCTGGCGCTCTGCCTGATCCTCTCCGTGACCATCGTCGGCTTGCTCATGCTGGCCCTGTGAGCCCGCGGCTCTGCCGCTCCACGCATGGGACCCCCATGAGGCTATCGTTCCGTGCCGCGCTCCGCGACGCAGCGGCAGGCTGCTTCTCGCGCAGCGCCAAGCCGTGGGTCAGCCCCGCAGCGTACCGCGGCCTCTGCTGCCGGTATTCACCTGGACCGCGTTCTACGCCGGTCTGAGTGCCGACTGGGCCTTCGCCCACAGGCAGCACCGGCCCCGCGGTGGCCGGCAGCATCGAGTATGCCGTCAGCGAGAGGCCCTCCGCCAAAGTGAAACCACTGTACATCCATCTTGGTCGTGACTGCACCGGATGGACCTATTACAACGCCAGCCGTCCCGCGTATTACGGTGCCGGCAAACAAGATTCGGGGTTTGCTCTTGTCGGGGCTGAGGTAAATTGCCGATCCAAGTCAATATTGACCCCATCAGATCTTGACGGCTTGGCCGTGGTGAGGCGCTATGGATGGCGTTCGGCACCGCGATCCTTCAGCCCGTCGATCGTGTCCACGGGCTGATTCGGGTCGTCGGTGCCGGATGCCGCACGGGTATCGCCGCGCGGTGTCAGGAGACATTTCCGACAGGATCGGCCGTGATCGCTGCCAGCCCGACCTTCACCAAGTTGGCGTTTCTCGTCCTCGGACTCGCAGCCTATGCGGCGGGGGCGCGGGCGCAGGACATCGTTCCGCCGAGCGCATCCGGCCGAGGCGCGATCCTGATCTACGGCAATTATTGTGGGCCGGGGAACCGCGGCCCCGGCTATGGGCCGATCGACGCGCTGGATCTCGCCTGCGCGCATCACGACGCCTGCTCGACCGACCCTGATTCGGGCGTCCTGACGAGCTGTGCCTGCAACCGGCGCCTCGAGGTGGAGGCGGGTCGGGTGGCGCGCGATCAACGGGCGCCGATTCAGACCCGCCAGACGGCGCAGTTCATCGCGAGCTTCGCCACGGCGCTGCCCTGCCAGTAGGCCAGCGCCGCGGTTCCGATCAGGGGGGCCGCGATCAGGCGGCGTCGGCCGGGTTGGCGGCCGCCTTCGGACCGCCCTTGGCCACGCCGACCAGGGCGGGGCGCAGCACGCGCTCGCCGATGACGTAGCCGGCCTGCACGACCTGAACGACGGTGCCGGCGGGCACCTCCGGGTTCGGCACCTCGAACATGGCCTGATGCCGGTTCGGGTCGAACTTCTGGCCCTGGGGCTCGACGATTTTTACCCCGTGCCGCTCCAGGGTCTTGCCGAGGTCGCGTTCGGTGAGCTCGATCCCGTCGATCAAGCCTTTCAGCGCGCCGTCGGCCGTAGCCTTCGCGTCAGCCGGGACGCTGTCGAGGGCGCGGCGGATGTTGTCGGCGACGTTGAGCACGTCGCGGGCGAAGTTCGTCACCGCGTAGCTGCGCGCATCCGCGACCTCGCGCTCGGTCCGGCGGCGCAGGTTCTCCATCTCGGCAAGCGTCCGCAGCATCCGGTCCTTCAACTCGTCGCGCTCGGCGGTGAGCAGGGCCAGGGCCTCCGCGACAGGATCGACGGAGGCCGCCTCGGCACCCTGACCTGCGGGCGCCGTATCCTGGGTCGCGCCGGCACCGGCTTCGACCGTGGTCTGGCGCTGGTCATCCTGGGGCATGTCGTTGCTCGTCATCGTGTTTCAGTCATCAGGGCAGGGTGGTTCGCGGCAATCGGAGCCGGCGCTGATATCTGGCCCGGCGGCGGCGAAATCAACCCGGCGCTCACGCCTCGCGCGGTGGGGGGGCGGCGACCAGGGCCTCCAGACCCTCCGCCTTGAGGGCGGCGACATCGCCGGCGAACACATCCATCACGGCGCCGCGGATCGCGGCCTGCCGATCGGGCTGGGTTACCCGGGTGCCGGTGAGGTCGGTGACGTAGAAGACGTCGACCGCCCGTTCGCCGAAGGTCGCTACATGCGCCGAGGTGATGTTGAGCGACAGCCGGCCGAAGGCGGTGGTCAGCTCGTAGAGCAGGCCGGGCCGGTCGAGGCCCGTGACCTCGACGACGGTCTCCCGGCTCGACAGCGCGTTGTCGATGATCACGTCCGGCGGCACCGGGAAGGTCTTGGCGCGCGTGCTGGTCGGCGGGTGTTTGTCGGCGACGAGGTCGGCGATCTTGATCTCGCCCTTGAGCGCCCGCTCGATCGCCGCCGTGATGCGCTTGGTCCGGCGCAGCTCGTCCTCGTCGCGCTCGAAGGCGCGGGAGATGAAGATCGTGTCGAGGGCGAAGCCGTCCGTCGTGGTGAAGATCTGCGCGTCGACGATGTTGCTGCCGGCGGCCGCGCAGGCCCCGGTGACGATCGCCAGAAGCCGCGGGTGGTCGGGCGAGTAGACGGTGATCTCGGTCACCCCCCGCACGGGGTCGAGGGCCACGTCGGTCGCGCTGGTGCGGCCATCGGCCAGCGCATCGCGCAGGAACCCGGCATTCTTGAACTGGCGCGTGCTGTCGACCTTGAGCCAGTAGGCTTGGCCGTGGCGGGCCGCGTAGGCGTCGAACTCCTCCGACGCCCAGCCGGGCAGCTGCTCGCGCAGGCTCATCTGGACGAGGCGGACCCGGTCTGTGCGGGCGATCTCGGAATGGCCGCCCGACAGGTAGACTTCGGTCTCGTCGTAGAGCGTGCGGAGCAGCGTGCCCTTCCAGGCCGTCCAGACGCCGGGGCCGACCGCCGTGATGTCGGCCACCGTCAGGATCGTCAGGAGCTTCAGGCGTTCCAGGCTCTGCACGCTCGCGGCGAAGCGCTCGATCGTCTTCGCGTCCGAGAGGTCGCGGCTCTGCGCGGTCATGGACATCAGCAGGTGATGCTCGACCAGCCAGCACACCGTCTCGGTCTCGGCCTGATTCAGGCCGAAGCGGGGGCAGAGTTTTTCCGCGATGGCGGCGCCCGCGATCGAGTGGTCCTCCGGCCGGCCCTTGGCGATGTCGTGCAGCAGGATCGCGACGTAGAGCGCCGTGCGGTTGTGGATCGAGTGCACGAGGCGCGAGACCAGCGGGTAGGTCTCCTGGACCCGGCCCGATTCGATGTCGGCCAGCACGCCGACGGTGCGCAGCAGATGCTCGTCCACCGTGAAGTGGTGGTACATGTTGAACTGCATCATCGCGACGATGCGGCCGAAATCCGGAATGAACCGGCCGAGCACGCCCGCCTCGTTCATCTCGCGCAGGGCCTCCTCCGGGGCGTTCCGGGAGGTCAGGATGTCGAGGAACAGGCGGTTCGCCTCCGTGTCCCCGCGCAGCGATGGATTGATGAGGCGCAAGGAGCGGCTGGCCAGCCGCTTAGCGTCCGGATGGATCGCGAGGTTGTGCCGGTCGGCGAGCCAGAACAGGCGGATCAGGTTGACGGGATCGCGCTCGAAGGCATCCTCCGCCCGCAGGTTCACCCGGCCGTGGTCGATCCAGAAATCCTCGGCCTCGATGGCGGTAGCGCGGAACCGGTCGCGGAACCGGCCGATCCAGCGGTCGAGCACCGGCGTTCGCTTGGCGTGGCGCGCTTCCAGCTCGGCGCAGACGATCGCGGTGAGATCACCCACATCCTTGGCGATGCGGAAATACGCCTTCATGAAGCGCTCGACGCCCGACAGGCCACCCCGCGCCTCGTAGCCGAAACGCTCGGCGATCCGCGGCTGCAGGCCGAAGGACAGACGCTCCTCGGCGCGCTTCGTCGCGAAATGCATGTGGCAGCGGACCCGCCACAGGAATTCGTCGCAGCGCTCGAACAGCGCGTATTCCTCCGGTGTGAACAGTCCGGCACTGACGAGTTCGATCTGATCGCGCACCCGGTAGGTGTATTTGGCGATCCAGAACAGCGTGTTCAGGTCGCGCAGGCCGCCCTTGCCGTCCTTGACGTTCGGCTCGACGAGGTAGCGCGAGGAGCCGGCCTTCGAGACGCGCAGGTCGCGCTCGCGCAGTTTCGCGTCCACGAACTCGGCGGCCGAGCCGACCACAAGCTCGGCGTCGAAGCGCGTCACCAGCTCCTCGTACAGGACCCGCGTGCCGAACAGGTAACGCGCCTCGAGCAGGGCCGTACGGATCGTCATGTCGGCCCGCGCCTCGCGCAGGCACTCCTCGACCGAGCGCGTGGCGTGGCCGACCTTCAGCTTCAAGTCCCACAGGACATAGAGCATCCCCTCGACGACGCTCTCGGACCACGCGGTCTGCTTGTAGGGAAGCAGGAACAGCAGATCGATGTCCGAGCCCGGCGCCATCGTGCCCCGGCCGTAGCCGCCGGTGGCGACCACCGCGAGCTGCTCGCCGGTGGAGGGGTTGTCGTTCGGATAAAGCCGCCAGACCACCGCATCGTGGATCGCCCGGACCACCGCGTCGGTGAGCGCCGAGAGGCTCTGGGCGCAACGCAGGCCGTTGCGGTCTTCGAGCAGCTGCGCCTCGGCGGCGCGATGGCCCTCCTCGATCACCCGGCGCAGCTGCGGCACCAGGGCGGCACGGAGCTTGGTCGGCTCGCGGGCCTCGCGGTCGAGGTTCTCCAGGACCGTATTGAGGGCGGCGACGGGATCGAACATGGCCCCCGTTAGCATGATATGCCTACGCCGCCAGCCATGCGGCGATAAGTCCCGCTTCGCCGAAGCCGCGTACCGGAGCCCGTACGGTTGGCGCTGCCCCCGCCACTATTCCGCCGCCGGGAGATCGAGGGCCAGCAACCGCGCGGTCCGCCTGCGTGTGGCCGCCGGCGGCTCCGCCTCGCCGGTCTGCCGCCGCGCGTCGGCGATGGCCGCGTGGACCCCGTCGACGGCCAGGATCAGGGCGCTCACCGTCCGGGCATCGATGCTGCGCTCCCGGGCGTAACAGACCACGTCGGCCACCAGCCCGTCGGTCTCGATCGCGATGGCGTCGAGCTCGGCGCTGGTCGTCGCGGCGCGGACCTCGCGCATGATGTCGAGCAGGCGATCGAGGACGAAATCGACACGCTCCCTGCGCTTGCGGGCGAGCCGTTGCCCGATCCAGGCGAAGCCCGAGCCGATCGTGCCGCCGAAAAACGCGAAGAGGTAGATGTAATCCTCGTAGCGGTCGAGGAAGGTCTGCTGCTCGCGCTCGAAATAGTCGACGGCACCGGGATGGTTCGGAAGGCGCGCGGAGGTCGCCGCCACCGTCGTGTCGAAGTCCGGCGCCTTCATCAGCTTGGCCACCGGAGCCGCGGAGGCGAGGCGCGAGCGCCACTCGAACAGGTGCTGCGTCGCCGAGGCGACCGCGACCCGGCTCACCGTGCCGCGCGCCATCAGCCGGTACGAGGCCCCGACGGTCTTGACCTCCTCGTCGGGCCGCTTGGGCCGCCCGCCGAAGGTCCCGGCCGGGATGGTGACCGATTGCAGTTCCGGGAAGCGCTGCAGGATCGCGTCGCCGTCAGGGATCGAGACGAAGCCGACCTTGTGCTCCGGCGCGCCGAGTTCGACGGCCCGCACTACGGCGCCCGCGACCTTGGAGGCCGGGCTGGCGATCACCGCCACCGCGTCGACACGCTTCTCGTTGAGCGCGGCCGTGACCTCGCCCACCTTCAGGGGCACGACGACGACGTGGCCGGCTTCCGCCTCGAGGGCGTGGCCATCCTCCGGCGCGTCCTCGCCGGGGTTGTCGGGCACGAGGTCGTAGAAGGACAACAGGTTCGTGAGAAAGGGCAGGTCGGCGCTGTGGCGCACGACGATGCCGAGGCGCTTGCGCGCCAGAGCGGGGACGTCGTCGATATCGGCGGCCTCGGGCGCGGCGATGACGAGGGCCTCGTCATGCAGGATCGCCAGCGTCAGGCCGTTCTCGGGCAGCAAGACGTCCGGCCGCACTACCGCGAGGTCGGCCTTGTTTCGCTGGAGGGCCATGGCGCTGTCGCGGACGTCGCCATAGCGCACGACCTTGAGGCGGACATCCTCGCGAGCCCGGTCGAGGGCGCCGGCATAGGCCTCGATCAGCGCGGCTTCCGGCCCGTCCTGGGGGCCGACCGCCACGGTGAGCGTGTTCGGACGCGACAGGTACACGATCGCGGCCGCAGCAGCGGCCAGCCCCACAGCCACCAGGACCAAGAGCCACTCGCGGCGCATCAGAGATGCCGCCAAGGCGTGAAGGCGCCGCCGCCCCGGGGGGCGCGGGTGATCGGGCGAAGGACGGGGGTTCGGGCCATAGCCGAGCCTGTCGCGTTGCGCGCGTTCCATACCCAAGTCATGGAACGCAAACCTGTCGAGATCGTGAAGAACCGGTGAAGCGAACAATCGTTGCAGGATCCGGGCCGGGACGCCGGGATACCGATGCCCCGCCCCCGAAGCCGATCAGCCCGAGCTGGCTCGAACGCGCGGCGCTGCACTACCTCGAGCGCTACAGTGCGTCCACCGAGATGCTGCGCCGGACCCTGGCGCGGCGGGTGGAGAAGCGGGCGCGCCTGCGTGGGGAAGATCCGGCGGCCTTCGCCGAGATGATCGCCGCGACCGTGGCGCGGGCGGTTTCGGCCGGTCTCGTGGACGACGCGCGCTTCACCGACACCCGCCTCGCCACGCTCCGCCGCCGCGGCACGTCGAGTCGGGGTGTTTCGGCCAAGCTTGCCGCAAAGGGCGTCTCGCGGGACGTGGTCGAGGCTGCCATGCAGGCGGAGCGCGAGGCGATGCCGGATGGAGCGGCGGAAGCGATCGAAGATCAGGCCGCTCAGGCTTACGCCAAGCGGCGGCGACTCGGCCCGTATCGCCGGCCGGACCTGCGGGCCGCGCACCGCGACAGGGACCTTGCCGCGCTGGCGCGGGCCGGGTTCGCCTACGGTCTCGCCCGGCGGGTGATCGACATGGAACTCGAATCGGAGACCGAGGAGGCGGAGTGACGGGTGCGGCATCGCGGCTCGGGGCGAAACGCCGGGCGGCCTTGCACCTTCGACCGCGTCGTTCATTGTCTGTTCGATGGACGAGACCCTCGCCAAGAAGCTGCGCATCCTGGCCGATGCCGCGAAGTATGACGCCTCCTGCGCCTCGTCGGCCGCGCCGAAACGAGCAGCCGGCAAGGACGGTCTTGGCTCCACGACCGGGGCCGGGATCTGCCATGCCTACACGCCGGACGGGCGCTGCGTATCGCTGCTCAAGATCCTGCTGACCAACTGGTGCCTGTTCGACTGCGCCTATTGCGTCAACCGGCGCTCCTCGAACGTCCGGCGGGCGAAGTTCACCGTCGAGGAGGTCGTGAACCTCACCCTCAACTTCTACCGGCGCAACTACATCGAAGGCCTGTTCCTCTCCTCCGGCATCATCAAGTCGCCGGATCACACGATGGAGTTGCTGACCCGGGTTGCGAAGTCGCTCCGGCGCGATCACGGATTCGCCGGCTACATCCACCTCAAGTCGATCCCGGAGGCGAGCCCCTGGCTGATTGAGGAGGCCGGCCTCTACGCCGACCGGCTGTCGATCAACGTCGAGCTGCCCACAGAGGCGAGCCTGGAGCGCCTCGCCCCCGAGAAGGACGGCGCCGCAATCCAGAGCGCCATGGCGCAGATCGGCGAGCGGATCGTGCAGGCCAAGGCCGAGAAGCGGCGCTTCTCGCCGGCCGGGCACTCGACGCAGGTGATCGTGGGCGCGGATGCCACGACCGACGAGGCGCTGATCCGCAAGAGCGCGCTGCTCTACGGCAGCGTCGGCCTGAAGCGGGTCTACTATTCCGCCTTCAGCCCGATCCCGGACGGGTCGGCGATCCTTCCGCCGAAGCCGCCGCCGCTCCAGCGCGAGCACCGGCTTTACCAAGCGGATTGGCTGCTGCGGTACTACGAATTCACCCCCGACGAGGTCGCCGACGCCTCCGAGGGGGGGATGCTCGCCCTCGACATCGACCCGAAGCTCGCCTGGGCGCTGAAGCACCGCGAGAAATTCCCCGTGGACGTGAACAAGGCCGACCGGGAATGGCTGTTGCGGGTGCCGGGGCTCGGCGCGCGGGCGGTCGACAAGATCATCGCGGCCCGCCGCCACGCGACCCTGCGGCTGAATGATGTCGCCCGGCTGACATCGGGCTTGAAGCGGGCGCGGCCGTTCCTCGTCGCCGCGGATCACCGTCCGGTAGGCCTGACGGATCGGCTCGATCTGCGCGCGCGGTTGGTCGAGCCCGCGACGCAGCTGAGTTTGTTTTGATGAAGCTCGGAGCCACGACCCGCCCGCCCCCCTCTGCGGGGGGAGGAGGCCCTCGCGTCGGCGAGGGTCGGGAGAGGGGAGCGACGGTGCAGCAGGAGGTTCTGGCCTTCAAACCTGCTCGGCTCGATTCGGAAGCCGTGCTCCCCTCTGCCGACCCGCTTCGCGGGCCACGCTCCCCCGCAGAGGGCGGAGGGGATCCGCGTCGACCGCGCGCCATTGCCTTGCATCCCGGCGCCGATCTCGATGGATTCCGCAAAGCTGCCCGCAGCCTCGTCGCGCAAGATGTCCCGCCCGAGGCCGTGACGTGGTCGGTGATGGACGCGCCCGGCCTGTTCGGCGCCGATGCGGATCATACTTCCGCCGCGCCGCTCGCCCTGCCTAAACCCGTTGCCGCCCTGATCCCACAGGTGATCCCCCACCGCGATCCGGAACGCTACGGCCTGCTCTACGCGCTGATCTGGCGTGTCTGCCACGGCGAACGGCATCTAATGGAGGTGGGCAGCGATCCGCTGGTCCATCGCCTGCACCGGATGGCGAAGGCGATCGGGCGCGACCTGCACAAAATGCACGCGTTCCTGCGCTTCCGCCGGGCCGAGGATAGCGATGGCGAGCACTACGTCGCGTGGTTCGAGCCGGACCACCACATTCTCGAGGCCGCCGCGCCGTTCTTCGTCGGCCGCTTCCGCGGCATGCGCTGGTCGATCCTGACGCCTGACGGCTCCGCTCGCTGGGACACCGACACGCTGACCTTCGGGCCGCCCGGCGACCGGACGCAGCTCCCCGAAGGCGACGGGTTCGAGGCCGGCTGGCAGACCTATTACGAGAGCACGTTCAACCCGGCCCGGACCAACCTGAAGGCCATGCGGGCCGAGATGCCCAAGAAATACTGGCACAACATGCCGGAGACCGCCGCGATCCCCGCCCTGGTGAGGGCGGCCGCCGGGCGCACCGAAGCCATGATCGAGAGAGAGCCGACCGTGCCCACACGCCGCGAACCCGCCCGCGCCGTCGCCGCGATGGCCGATCAGGATCCCAAGACCCTGGAAGAGCTGAACGCCATCATCCGGCGGACCGAGCCCCTCGTCCCTGGCGCGACCCAGGCCGTGCTCGGCGAGGGCGCGGTCGGCGCGACCATCGCCTTCGTGGGCGAGCAGCCCGGCGATCAGGAGGATCGCCAGGGCCGCCCGTTCGTCGGTCCGGCGGGGCAGTTGCTGTCCCGCGCTATGGCGGAGGCCGGGATCGACCGCGGGGCGAGCTACCTCACGAATGCGGTCAAGCACTTCAAGTTCGAGGAACGCGGCAAGCGCCGCATCCACCAGAAGCCGACGGCCGGCGAGGTCAGCCATTATCGCTGGTGGCTCGATCGGGAGCTGGAATTCGTGGCCCCGAAGCTCGTCGTGGCGCTCGGCGCGACCGCCGTGCTGGCGCTGACCGGCAAGGCCGTGCCGATCACCCGCGCGCGCGGCCCGTTCCGGTTCGAGCGGCACGACAACCGCTTCCAGGGCTTCATCACAGTTCACCCGTCCTACCTGCTGCGCCTGCCCGACGAGGCGAAGGAGGAGGCCTACGCGGCCTTCGTCGACGATCTCCGCCGGGTGGAGGCGCTCGGGCGAGAACTCGCGGCGTGATCCGCCAACGCCGCGTGCCTGCTATGCTGCCGGCCGCCGATTCCCTCTGGTCTTACCGCCATGGACAAGCTCGCCGCCCTCGACATCCTGCGCGCCAACGAGGCGGGGCTGCCCCGCCGCGGGAAGCTTCACGCGGCTTTGTTTGGTTCTGTCGCCCGGGGCGATGCGCGGGCCGACAGTGATCTCGACGTCACGATCGAGATCGACGCGCCCGTCGTCGGCGGAGTCTGCGGCGATGTCGGGCTGTGTCACTTCATCGATGACCTGTTCCCGATTCGGGTCGATGTGGCGAACCGGGCGGGCCTGAAGGATCGGGTCCGAAAGCACGCAGAGCGCGATGCCGTTTTCGCCTTCCGAGCGCGAACGGGCTGCCTGCTCTGACATGATCGCCCACGCGGAGCGCGCCGCCTGCTGCGTGGCGGGATTCACGCTCGGGACCTTCGAGGCAGACGAGCGCACCCATTTCGCGGTGGTGCGCGGCCTGGAGATCGTCTCGGAGGCGAGCCGTCGTTTCAAGTGCCGAGACGAAGGCTCGGTATCCTGCCGTGCCGTGGCGACAGATCGCGGATGCGGGCAACGTCCATCGCCACAGCTATCACCGGGTGACGCTGGACATCGTCTGGCTCACCGTTCACCACGAGTTGCCCGTTCGCGTCGCGGCCTTCCGCGCCGAACTGGACCGCGCGCCCGAATCCCGATCGCCCCGAGCCGCCTGAGCCCATGACCGACGCGAAGCCCGACGCGAGCCCCGAGACCAAACCCGTCGGCCCCGGCGATCAGGTGATCCTGGTCGATGGTTCGTCGTTCATTTTCCGGGCTTATTTCCAGTCGATCAACCAGGACCAGAAGTACAATTCCCGTCCCTCCGACGGGCTGCCCACCGGCGCCGTGCGGCTGTTCTGCACCAAGATCGCGCAGTTCCTGCAGGAGGGCGCGGCCGGCACGATGCCGACCCATCTCGGCATCGTCTTCGACAAGTCGGAGGGCTCGTTCCGCAAGGAGATGTTCCGCGACTACAAGGGCCACCGCCCCGACGCGCCCGACGATCTCAAGCGCCAGATGCCGCTGATGCGCGACGCGGTCCGCGCCTTCGGCCTGCATGCGGTGGAGCTGGAGCGCTACGAGGCGGACGACCTGATCGCCACCTACACCCGGCAGGCCGAGGCGCGGGGGGCTGGCGTGATCATCGTCTCGTCCGACAAGGACCTGATGCAGCTCGTCGGGCCGCAGGTGCGGTTCTACGATTTCGAATCCGGCGCCAAGGGCAAGGCCGGCTACCGGCCCGAGCGCAACCTCGATGTCGAGGCGATCGTCGCCAAGTGGGAGGGCCTGCAGCCGAACCAGATCGGCGATGCCCTGGCGCTGATCGGCGACACGTCCGACAACGTGCCGGGCGTGCCCGGCATCGGCCTCAAGACCGCGGCGGCGCTGATCAAGGAGTTCGGCAGCCTCGAAGCGCTGCTGGAGCGGGCCGGCGAGATCAAGCAGCCCAAGCGTCGCGAGACCCTGCTGGCCAACGTCGACCAGGCCAAGCTGTCCCGAAAACTCGTCGCGCTGATGGAGGACGTGCCGCTCCCGGTCGCCCTCGACGAGCTCGGCGTGCCCAAACCCGATCCGGAGAAGCTCGTCGGCTTCCTCAAGGCGATGGAGTTCAACACGCTGACGCGCCGCATCGCCCAGATGCTGCACGTCGACCCGGAAGCGGTGAAGCCCGATCCGCGGCTCCTGCCGGGCGCCCGTCCGCACGGCTACGGCAATGCGGCCGGCGGCAGCGACGCGGTGCCGTTCTTCGGCGATTCCGTGCCGCCGGATCCCGAGACCGCGGCGGCCGGCGCCGAGCGCGCGCCGGGCGCCGCCCCGCCGGAGGGCAGCGAGATCGACCCGTTCGCCGATCTCGACCTGCCGGACGCGCCGGCCAAGCCCCGGGCCCCCGTCGAGGCGACGCCCGGCAACGTCGTCGCGGCCCGGGCCGCGGAGGCGGTGGCGCCGTTCGACACCGCCGCCTACGAGACGGTCTCGTCGTTGGAGCAGCTCGACGCCTGGATCGCGGAAGGCCAGGAGGCCGGGGTCATCGCGGTCGATACCGAGACCGACGCTCTGGACGCCCACAAGGCTGGCCTCGTCGGCGTCTCGCTGGCGGTGGCCAACGGCCGGGCCTGCTACATTCCGCTCGCCCACGTCCAGGCCGCCAAGGTCCAGGCCGACGCCACCGACCTGTTCGGCGAGGGCGCTGCCGCCTCGGACGTGGCCGAGCCAGTGCCCGGCCAGATCCCGCTCAAGGAAGCCATAGCTCGGCTGAAGCCGCTCCTGGAGGATCCGGGTGTCCTGAAGGTCGGTCAGAACCTGAAGTACGATTGGGTCGTGCTCGCCCGCTACGGCATCGAGGTCGCGCCCTTCGACGACACGATGCTGATCTCCTACGTGCTCGATGCCGGCAAGGGCGGGCACGGCATGGACGAGCTGGCCCGCCGCCATCTCGGCCACCAGCCGATCACCTTCTCGGATGTGGCCGGCACCGGCCGCAACAAGGTCAGCTTTGACCGGGTCGCCATCGACAAGGCGACCGCCTACGCGGCCGAGGACGCGGACGTGACGCTCCGCCTGTGGCGGATGATGAAGCCGCGCCTCGTGGCCGAGCACCGGGTGGCGGTCTACGAGACACTCGAGCGGCCCCTGCTGCCGGTGATCGCCCGCATGGAGCAGCGCGGCATCCGAGTCGACCGCGAGATGCTGAGCCGGCTCTCGGGCGACTTCTCGCAGATCCTCGTCCGCTTGGAGGAGGAGATCCAAGAGGATGCCGGCGAGAAGTTCTCGGTGGGCTCACCGAAGCAGATCGGCGACATCCTTTTTGGGAAAATGGGCCTGCCGGGCGCCAAGAAGACGCCCTCCGGCCAATGGGCCACGCCCGCCACGCTGCTGGAGGAGCTGGCCCAGGCCGGGCACGAACTCCCGAAAAAGATCCTGGAGTGGCGCCAGCTCTCGAAGCTGAAATCCACCTACACGGATTCGCTCCAGACCCACGCCGACCGCGAGACCGCGCGGATCCACACCTCGTTCTCCCTGGCGGCCACCACGACAGGGCGGTTGTCATCCTCCGAGCCGAACCTGCAGAACATCCCGATCCGCACCGAGGAGGGCCGGCGGATCCGCCGCGCCTTCGTGGCCGCGCCCGGGAACCGGCTGATCTCGGCGGACTATTCGCAGATCGAGCTGCGGCTGCTGGCCCACATGGCCGACATCCCGGAGCTCCGGAAGGCGTTCGAGGACGGGATCGACATCCATGCAGCCACGGCCTCGGCGATGTTCGGCGTGCCGCTCAAGGAGATGACGCCGGACCTGCGGCGCCGGGCCAAGACCATCAACTTCGGCATCATCTACGGCATCTCGGCCTTCGGCCTGGCCGACCGGCTCGGCATCGGCCGCGAGGAGGCATCGGCGTTCATCAAGCAGTATTTCGAGCAGTTCCCGGGGATCCGCGACTACATCGACACCACCAAGCGGAGCTGCCGGGACAAGGGATACGTCACCACCCTGTTCGGCCGGGTCTGCCACTACCCGCAGATCCGATCCAACAACCCGTCCGAGCGCGCCAGCGTCGAGCGGCAGGCGATCAACGCTCCGATCCAGGGCTCGGCCGCCGACATCATCCGCCGGGCGATGATCCGGATGGAGGCGGCGCTCGCGGCGAAGAAGCTGAACGCCCGCATGCTGCTGCAGGTGCACGACGAGCTGGTCTTCGAGGTCGCCGAGGACGAGGTCGATCGGACGATCCCGGTGATCGCCTCGGTGATGGAGGAGGCGCCGGCGCCGGCCCTGACGCTGAGGGTGCCCCTGGTGGTGGAAGCGAAGGCGGCGGGGAACTGGCAGGAGGCGCATTGAGGCGGGCTGCCGCGCAGGTCGTGCCGGCGGCCTGAGGGGCGCGCGGACCGGAGCCGGGCCACCCTCTCGGTCCTCACAAGCGCAGCGAAGCGACCCCGGGGCAGCGCGACGTCCGACATCGCGGCGCTGACTGGCTTGCTTCGCTCCGCTCGCAATGACGGCAGCGCCTTCGTCCGGGTCTCCCCGTTGGCCCTGAAGCGGAATCTGCAAGCGGGCTGGCGAACGGATGCTCAGGCCGGCGGCGATGACGGCCGCCGCGCTGTCCGCGGCCAAGCGCCAAGCCTGATCGGCGGCCGGGTCTGCCGTCATCCGCTGCACGATCACCCACTCCGACGTCCGACCCCGCTGATCGGGCCGGCAGGCTTGGAGATGCTGCCAAAGACGGTCATACGCGGCGGCGCCTATGACCTGGACCCCTCGCAGACCTTGACCGATCCTCTCGCCTTCCTCGCCGGCGGCGGCGAAGCCGCGGGCATGATCCGTGCGCGCGACTGGTCCGGCCACCCCCTCGGCGCCCCGGAGACCTGGCCGGCGGAGTTCCGTGCGGCCCTGTCGCTCGTGCTCAATTCTCCCGAATCGATGATCCTCGCCTGGGGGCCGGATCTCCATTTCTTCTTCAACGACACCTATTTCCCGCTGCTCGGGCCGCGCCTGTCCTGGGCCATGGGGGCGCGGTTCGACGCGGTCTGGGCCGATGCCTGGGCGCAGGCGAAACCGATCATCGATGCCGCCATGGCGGGGCGTTCGGAGCGGTTCGTCGACCTGCCATGGCAGCTCGATACCGACCGGGGCGCCCGGGAGACGTGGTGGACCTTCTCGTACTCGCGGGTCCTCGACGCCGAGGGCCGCGTCGCCGGGCTGTTCATCCTCACCAGCGAGACCACCGGGCGGGTGCTCGCCGACGCCGCCCTCAAGGAGAGCCAGGCCGCGCTGGAGGCGGCGCTCGGGGAGCTGCGCGATCTCAACGGCACCCTGGCCCAGCAGGTCGAGGAGCGCACCGCCGACCGCAACGCCCTGTGGACGCTCTCGTCCGACATGATGCTGCGCTGCCGGTTCGATGGAACGATCACCGCGGTGAACCCGGCCTGGACCGAGGTGCTCGCCTGGCGCCCTGACGAGCTGGTCGGGACCACGCTGATGGATCTCGTGCATCCCGACGATCTGCCCCGCACCATCGACGGCGCGCGCCGGCTGTCCGGGGGCGAACGCCTCGCGCGTTTCGACAATCGTTACCGCCACCGGGACGGCAGCTATCGCTGGATCAGCTGGGCGGCGCAGCCGGGCGAAGGTGTGATCGCCGCGGTCGGCCGCGACTTCACCGCGGAGCGCGCGCGGGCCGTCGCCCTGGCGGCCGCCGAGGAGGCCCTGCG
The DNA here is from genome assembly GCF_017833295.1 of Methylobacterium sp. PvR107. Lineage (NCBI taxonomy): Bacteria > Pseudomonadati > Pseudomonadota > Alphaproteobacteria > Hyphomicrobiales > Methylobacteriaceae > Methylobacterium > Methylobacterium sp. PvR107. The sequence continues at coordinate 2,420,936 of NZ_JAFIBW010000001.1, read as the reverse complement.
GCAATCGCAGAAGATGGAGGCGGTCGGCCAACTCACCGGCGGGCTCGCGCACGACTTCAACAACCTGCTCGCCGGCATCTCCGGCTCGCTGGAGCTGATCCAGACTCGGCTGGGCCAGGGCCGCGTCATGGACGTCGACCGCTACATCACGGCCGCCCAGGGTGCTTCGCGGCGGGCCGCCGCACTGACCCACCGTCTCCTGGCCTTCTCGCGCCGTCAGACGCTCGACCCCAAGCCCACCGACGCGAACCGGCTGGTCGCCGGCATGGAGGACCTGATCCGGCGGACCGTCGGCCCTTCGGTCGTCGTCGAGGTTCGGAGTGCGGCGGGTCTCTGGCCGGCCCTGGTCGACCCGCCGCAGCTCGAAAACGCGCTGCTCAACCTCTGCATCAACGCCCGGGACGCGATGCCGGAGGGCGGCCGCATCACCGTCGAGACCACCAACGCGTGGCTCAACGAGCGCGCCGCGCGCCGGCACGACATGGCGCCCGGCCAGTATCTCTCGCTGTGCGTGACCGATACCGGCACCGGCATGCCGCCGGAGATCGTCAACAGGGTCTTCGAACCGTTCTTCACCACCAAGCCGCAAGGGGAGGGCACCGGTCTCGGCCTCTCGATGATCTACGGCTTCGCGCAGCAATCGGGCGGGCAGGTGCGGATCACCTCGCAGGTCGGACAGGGGACCACGGTCTGCCTTTACCTGCCTCGCCATCGCGGCGCCGTGGCCGAGGAGGTGCCGCAGGCCGGGATCGGTGCGCCGCCGCGGGCCGCCCCGGGCGAGACCGTGCTGGTGGTCGACGACGAGCCCACCGTGCGGATGCTGGTCACCGAGGTGCTGGAGGATCTCGGCTACACGGCCATCGAGGCCGCCGACAGCGGCGGCGGCCTCAGAGTCCTGCATTCGGATGTGCGCATCGACCTGCTGGTCACCGATGTCGGGCTGCCGGGCGGCATGAACGGGCGCCAGATGGCGGAGGCCGGCCGGGTCAAGCGCCCGGGGCTGAAGGTGCTGTTCATCACCGGCTACGCGGAAGCGGCGGTGTTCGGCAAAGGCCCGCTCGATCCCGGCATGCAGGTGCTCACCAAGCCGTTCGTGGTGGAGGTGCTCGGCGCGCGCATCCGCGAGATGATCGGAACGGCTTGACCGCGCCGCCGGATCGGGCCTCATCGGCGGGACTGCCGGGGAGGGGACACGCCATGCGGGCGCTGCTGTGCACGAGGCTCGACGGGCCGGAGCATCTTGAGATCGTCGAGCGTCCCGACCCGGTGCCCGGTCCCGGGCAGGCCCTGGTCCGGATCCGGCTGGCGGCGCTGAACTTCTTCGACACGCTGATCACGGCCGGGCGCTACCAGGTGAAGCCGCCGCTGCCGTTCTCGCCGGGCGGCGAGGGCATCGGGGTGGTCGAGGCTCTGGGGGCGGGCGCCTCCGGCGTCGCGGTGGGGGACCGGGTGATCGTCCATGCCGGGCACGGATGCTGCGCCGAGCGGATCGCCGTCGATGCCGCCCGGCTCACGCCGGTGCCGGACGCGGTGCCGGACGAGCAGGCGGCCGGCCTCACCATCACCTACGGCACGTCGCTCCACGCCCTGGCGAACCGGGCGCGCCTGCAGCCGGGCGAGTGGCTTGCGGTGCTCGGCGCGTCCGGGGGCGTGGGTCTGGCGGCGGTGGAACTCGGCCGGCTGATGGGCGCCCGGGTGATCGCCTGTGCCTCCTCGGAGGAGAAGCTCGCGGTTGCCCGCAGCCACGGAGCCGAGGCGATGCTGGTCTACGATCCCGCGACCCTCAAGGATGAGCTGCGCCGGATCAGCGGCGGCGGCGTCGACGTGATCTACGACGCGGTCGGCGACGCCTACGCGGAGCCGGCTCTGCGGGCGCTCGGCTGGCGCGGGCGCTATCTCGTCATCGGCTTCGCTGCCGGCGCCATTCCGCGGCTGCCGCTGAACCTGATGCTCCTCAAGGAACTCGACGTGCAGGGCGTCCACTGGGGCGCCTTCCTGGACCGCGAGCCGGAGGCGCACCGGGCCGACCAGCGCCGGCTCCTCGGCTGGGTGGCCGAGGGCAAGCTCACCGCGCAGGTGCACGGCGTCTACCCGCTGACGGAGTTCCCGGAGGCGTTTGGCCTGCTGACTCGCCGGGCCGCCATGGGCAAGGTGCTTCTGCGGCCCTGACCGGCCGCATTTACGATCTCTGGCTTGATCAGGTAAAAGCAACACGACGTTCATGCTCAGTCGCGATGGTGCCGATTTCTGATTCGCGGCCTATGTCTGAGGTGACGTTATGAAGATCTGGGGTATAAGCATCACATTTCGGCTGATTTTTATTCTGATCGTCGGCCTAATAATTCTCATCATCAATTCTTTGACGAACATAAATGAGATTAATTCGGTCAATAATTCTGCACGGGAGATCCGGGACCTTTGGATGCGCAAGGACGACCAGCGCGCCGAGTTGCAGTTCCTGGCGCTCCGGTATCACACCACGACGATCCGCAAGGTCGTCGCGGTCGACGAGACCGAGAATCGCGATCTCGATGCCGAATTCACGGAAATGAACGCGTCGATCCCGGAGGCATTCGGGCGGTATCGGGCACTCGTCGGGTCTTCGCGTGAGCGGACGTTATGGGAGGCGTGCGAGACGCGGTGGCAGGCCTACCTGGCGGCGCGGGAGCCGATCATCGCGGCCCTCAAGCGCGGCGATCGGTCCGGCGCGCGCGACGCCATCGCGCCGGCGCGCCAGCCGCTGGTCGATCTGTTCGGCGCACTGTCGGACCTCGCCAAGTTCAATACCGAGGGCACCGAAGCCTCGACGATCCGTGCCGAGGACGCCTACCGCACGGCCTGGATGGTGACGTTCGGCCTGCTCCTCGCCGGACTAGCCGTGACGGGCGCGACGCTCTGGGATGTCCTGCGCCACCTCGCGCGGCCGATCCGGAGCATGACCGCCGCCATGAGCCGGCTGGCCGCGCAGGATCTCACCGTCGTGATCCCCGGCGCCGAGCGGCGCGACGAGATCGGCGCCATGGCAGCCTCGGTCCAGGTGTTCAGGGAGGGTTTGATCCGGGCCCGGGCGTTGGAGGACGAGGCGACCCGCGCCCGCGCCGAGGCCGAGGCGCAGCGCAAATCCGGCCTGCGCCAGATGTCCGACAACTTCGAAGGTGCGGTGGGCGGCATCATCGGCACCGTCGCGACCGCCGTCGCGGCGCTGCAGGAAGCGGCCGCCCGCATGACCGAGGCGGCATCGGGCACCGCCGGCCGCTCCTCCGATGTGGCGCGCGCGGCCGAACTGGCTGCCGTCAACGTCAACACGGCGGCCTCCGCCGCGGAGGAGCTTGGCAGCTCCGTCCAGGAAATCGGCCGGCAGGTGTCAGGGTCTGCGGAGCTGACTCAGGCCGCCGTCGAGAAGGCTGAGTCGACTGCCCAGCTCGTGCAGGATCTGAGCGGCGCGGCGGCGCGGATCGGCGACGTCGTGACGATGATCACCACCATCGCCGAGCAAACCAACCTTCTGGCGTTGAACGCCACGATCGAGGCGGCTCGGGCGGGAGAGGCCGGTCGCGGCTTCGCGGTCGTCGCCGCCGAGGTGAAGGAGCTGGCCGGCCAGACCGCCCGGGCGACCGAGGAGATCGCCGGCCAGATCGGCCGGATCCAGGCTTCCACCGGCGACGCGGTCTCGGCGATCGGCCGGATCGGCACGCGGATCCGGGAGATCAGCGCGGTCGCCACGCGGATCGCCACCGCGGTCGAGGAGCAGGGCGCCGCGACCCAGGAGATCGTCCGCAACGTCTCGCAGGCCGCTTTGGGGGCCGGCGAGGTGACCACCACGATCACCGAAGTGGCGGGGGCAGCGACCGAGACCGGGGCCGCAGCCCGGCAGGTTCACGCCTCGGTCGCCGAGCTGTCGCTCCATGCCGAGCATCTCGGCGGCGAGGTGACCCGGTTCCTCGCGACGGTCCGGGCCGCCTGAGACCGGTCGGGCGGCGGGAACGCCGCCCGATCCGGGATCGGGGCGGTGCCGAGCGCGTCAGAGCAGCCCGCGCGCCTTCGCCAAGCCGATCAGATCCGCCTGCGGACGGGCGCCGATATGCTGGATCACCTCGGCGGCCGCGAGCGTGCCGAGCCGGGCGCTGGTGACGTTGTCGAGGCCGCGGGCGTGGCCGGCCAGGAAGCCGGCCGCGAACAGATCGCCCGCGCCGGTCGTGTCGACGACCTCGTGCACCGCGCTCGCCTCGACCGAACGGACCTCGCCGCCCTGCACGACCAGCGCACCGTCCGAGGAGCGCGTGACGAGGCCGAGGAGGTGGCGGCCGCGGGCGTTGCGCTCGTCCCGAAGCGCCGCCACGGCGGCCTCGGGATCGTCGGTCTGATAAAGGCTCTGCAGCTCTCCGATATTGGCGAACAGGATGTCGACGCTGCCATCCCGCACGAGCTCCAGGAACTCGTCACGGTAGCGGCCGACGCAGAACGCGTCCGACAGGGTCAGCGCGACGGCATTGCCGGATTGGTGGGCTATCTGAGCGGCCTTGCGGAACGCGTCCTTGGCGGCCGGCGGATCCCAGAGATAGCCCTCGAGGTAGACGACGCGGGCGGAGCTCACGAGCGCCTTGTCGACATCGTCGGGCGTCAGACCCTGGCAGGCGCCCAGGTAGGTGTTCATCGTGCGCTCGCCGTCCGGCGTGACCAGGACGAAACAGCGGGCGGTTGCCGGCCCCTCGTTTGCCGCCGGGACGGTGAAGCCGACGCCAGTCGCCTTGAGGTCGTGGCTGAAGAGACCGCCGAGCTCGTCGTCCCGGACCTTGCCGACGAAGCCGGTCTTGGCCCCCAGAAGTGCTGCGCCGACCGCGGTGTTCGCACCTGAGCCGCCCGAGACGATCGTGGCCGGCCCCATCGCCTGGAACAGCGCCTCGGCCCGCTCCTCGTCGATGAGCTGCATGGCGCCCTTGGTGACGCCCTGCGTGGATAGGAAGGCGTCGTCCGTGCGGGCGATCACGTCGACGATGGCGTTGCCGAGCACGAGGAGATCAAGGGATGCGGTCATACGGGCGTCCTGATTCGCGTTCGCGCGGCTGTCGCATCCGCGTCGTTTCGGATCAAGCGTCGTCGGATGCCGGGGAGAAATCGGCGAGTAGTTCCAACACGGGCAGGCTCAGTCCGGGCGGGGTGAGGTCAAGCGTGGCCTGGGTCGCGATGCGGGTCACGATCAGGCCACCCTCGGCACCCCGGTGATGGATGACGACGCGCCTGACCGAATCGACGATCAGGTAATGCTTTAGACTCTTGAGACCGAAATACCGGGCCAGCTTGAGGCCCGAATCCACCGAGCGCGTGCTCGGCGACTGTACTTCGATGATGATGACTGGGTCGGGTGGTTCGATGGCGTCGAGATCCATCAGCGGCCCGCAACAGACGCATGCGTCCGGATCGAACGCCGTCGCGGCGTCGACGCGGATTGTCATGCCGTGAGGCATCATATGACAGCCGAGCCCGGCGCACGCGATCGCCATGTTCAGAGTCGTCTGTGCCGCCTACTTCACCAGCGCGTGCCCGGCCCGTTCCGGAGACATCGCGAACACTTCGCCGTCGACCAGTCCGAAGCGTCCCGGCAGGCCCTCGGCCCAGGCCAGGAACTCGTCGACGTTCATCCGCGGCTTCGACTGTGCGACCATCGCCCTGCGCGTAGCACAGCTCCCGGATGCCGAGAGCCGGTTCGCCGCTGAGCCCAGGAAGTGCCTCAGCCGGCAATCTTCTCCAAGGCCACATCCCGCGTGCGCGGCCCGAGCAGACCGACGAGCAGGCCTGCGGCCAGCATCGCCGCCGAGATGAACAGGAACACCCCCGGCGTGCCGGTCTCGCGCAGCACGAATGCGACGACGAAGCCGGTGAAGATCGCCGAGAAGCGGCTCCAGGAATAGACGAAGCCGACCGCCCGCGCGCGGATGCCGGTCGGGAACAGCTCGGCCTGATAGGCGTGGAAGCTGTAGGACATCACATTCGAGGCGAGCGTGAGCCCGATCCCCAGCACGACGATGGCGGTGACGTCGCGCGTCTGCGCGAAGGTCAGCCCGCAGGCGATGTAGACGAAGGCGGCGGCCACGATAACGTGCTTGCGCTCGAACCGGTCGGCGATGGCGAGGCCGATCAGCGGCCCGATCGGGGCGGCGACCGCGATCAGCGCCGTATAGGCGAGGCTTGACGTCACCGTGATGCCCTGCGCCACCAGCAGGGTCGGCACCCAGTTGGCGAAGCCGTAGAAGCCCACCGTCTGGAACACGTTGAACCCGGCCATCATCAGCGCCCGGCGCCGATAGGGCTGGACCCACAGGTCGCGGAACGCGCCGTGCGGCCGCACCGGCTCCGGCACGGCGGGGGCCGGCAGCGGTCGACCGTATTCGGCCGCGATGCGCGCCTCCAGCTGCCGCAGGACCGCGTCGGCCTCCGCGAGCCGCCCGTGCTCGACCAGCCAGCGCGGGCTCTCCGGCAGGCCCGCGCGCATCCACCAGACCACGATGGCGGCCGACGCGCCGATCAGCACGACCCAGCGCCAGCCGTCGATCCCCAGCGGCGCCAAGGGGATCAGCAGGTAGGACAGGAACGCCACCACCGGAACGGCGGTGAAGCCGATGCCCTGGCACAGGGCGAAGGCGCGGCCGCGGATCGCCTTCGGCACCAGTTCCGAGAGGTAGCTGCCGATCGTCACCATCTCCAGCCCGAGCCCGATCCCCGCGATGAGCCGCCAGAGGTTGAGGCCGAAGGCGTCGGTCTGGCAGGCCATCACCCCGTTGGCCGCCGTGTAGGCGAGGAGCGACCACGTGAAGATCGCCCGGCGTCCGAAGCGGTCGGCAAGCCAGCCGCACAGGAGGGTGCCGATGAACAGGCCGGTGAACAGGGCGGCCACGAAGCTCGCGATGCCGCTGGCGCCGAACAGGCCGGGGGTCGTCGGGGTCAGGATCCCGGCCTTGACGAGACCGGGGGCGACGTAGCCGGTGAACAGCAGGTCGTAGAGCTCGAAGAAGAAGCCGAGGCCGAGCAGGGCCACGAGCCGCCAGATCGTGCGGGTCGCCGGCAGGCGGTCGAGACGCGCCAGGATGGCGCTGGCATCCGGAACCTCAGCGGCAGCCCGGACCGCCATACGCGTGGCCATGATTCTGAATCCTGTTCCGGCGCTGCGGCGCCCGGGCGGCGCAGTGCGCCGGAAGCGGCCGCCGCGCAAGGCATCCGTTCATGCCCCGAAGACCGACCAGCCCATCCGCTGCGTCAGCCGCTCCAGCGCGATGCGGCCGAGATGGGAATTGCCGGCGGCGTCGAGGCCGGGCGACCAGACCGCGATGGAGGCCCGGCCGGGCGCGATCGCCAGGATGCTGCCGCCGACGCCGCTCTTGCCCGGCAGGCCCACGCGATAAGCGAACTCGCCCGACCCGTCGTAATGGCCGCAGGTCAGCATGATCGCGTTGATGCGGCGCGCCCGCTCCGCCGAGACCACCGAGTGGCCGGTCGACGGGTTGACGCCGTTATGCGCCAGGAAGCGGCCGGCCATGGCGAGCTGGCGACAGTTCATCGCGATGGCGCAGTGATGGAAGTAGACGCCGAGCGTGAAGTCCACCGGATTGTCGATGACGCCGAAGGACTTCATGTAGTTGGCGAGCGCGGTGTTGCGGAAGCCGGTGCGCTTCTCCGAGGCCGCCACGGTCTCGTCGATGGCGATGCTCGAATCCTGGGCGAGGAACTGCAGGAAACGCAGGATCTCACCGAGCGCCTCGCGCGGTGCGTGACCGGACAGGATCACGTCGGTGACCGCGATCGCGCCCGCGTTGATGAACGGGTTGCGCGGCACCCCGCGCTCGCGCTCCAGCTGGACGATGGAGTTGAACGGGTTGCCCGAGGGTTCGCGGCCGACGCGCTTCCACAGCCGGTCGCCGACCATGCCGAGCGCCAGTGTGAGGGTGAAGACCTTCGAGACGCTCTGGATCGAGAACGGTGTCTCGCTGTCGCCGCCCGCGAAGACGCGACCCTCGGCGTCGATCACCGCCATGCCGAACTGGTTCGGGTCGATGCCGGCGAGTTCGGGGATGTAGTCGGCGACGGCGCCCCGGTCAGGGCGCAGAGCCATCTCCTCGGAGATGTCCCGGATGACGAGGTCAAGGTCGGGCACGGTCAAGCTCACGCGTCGCGATGCGTCGGAACCGGGCCGGTTGGCGACGTCTCGGGCGATGCAAGGTCCGGTCCGGCCGCCGCGTGATCTAGCAGCATGGACGGATCAGGAGAACCGGAGCTGGCGGTCTCGAAGGCGGCCGGCTTCGGGTCTCTGTCCGTGCGAGCGGAGCGAAGCAAACCAATGGCGCAACCCTTGGCAGGGGCGCGCCGCGCTGGGTCGCTCCGCTGCGCGCGCGATGACGGGAGAGATCTCGAGGGCAACCGCGTCAGGCGGCGGCGAGGGCCGTGCCCATGGATTCCTTCTTCATCAGCTCCCGGAAGAACCCGTCGAGATGGGTCAGCTTGTCGGGCGAACCATCCTGGGCGATGCGGCCGCCCTCCAGCACGACGATCCGGTCGAAATCCTGCAGCGTCGACAGCCGGTGGGCGATGGCGATGACGGTCCGGCCCTTCATGAGATTGGCCAAAGCGTGCCGGATCGCCTGTTCCGACTCTGCGTCCAGCGCCGAGGTCGCCTCGTCCAGGAGCAGGATCGGCGAATTCTTGAGGATGGCTCGGGCGATGGCGATGCGCTGCCGCTGGCCGCCCGAAAGCTTGACGCCGCGGTCGCCGACCATCGTGTCGAACCCTTCCGGCAGGGCCTGGATGAAGTCGGTGCAATGGGCGGCCTCGGCCGCCTGCCAGACCTCCTCGTCGGTGGCATCGGGCCGGCCGTAGCGGATGTTCTCGCGGAGGGAGCGGTGGAACATCGACACGTCCTGCGGGACAACCGTGATCGCCTCGCGCAGCGATTCCTGCGTCACCCGGTCGATGTCCTGGCCGTTGATGCGGATCGACCCGCTCTGCACGTCGTAGAAGCGCTGGATCAACGAGAACAGGGTCGACTTGCCCCCGCCCGACTTGCCGACGAGGCCGACGCGCTGGCCTGGCTCGATCACGAGATCGAAATCCGTGAAGACCGGGCGCCCGTCCGGGTAGCTGAAGGCGACGTGCTCGAAGGCGATCTGCGCGCCCTGGCCGGTCAGGGGCTTCGCCTCCGGATGGTCCACGAGGTCGTGGGGCTGGAGCAGGGTGTGCAGCGCCTCGGACAGGCGGGCGGTGTGCTGCGTCGCGTCGACCAGCGCGACCGCGAGGTCCCGGGTGGCGGCGAGAATGCGGATGCCGAGGGTGCAGACCAGCACGACCTGACCGTTGGTCGCCTGGCCGGCCTCCCACATCTGGATCGCCCAGTAGAGCAGGCCGAACACGGCGAGCACGGTGAGCACCGCGTGCACGATGCGCAGCTTCTCGAGATAGAGCAGCGACGAGCGGCGTGCGCGCATCTCGGTCGCGATCGTGCCCTCGAAGCGCTGGCCCTCGCGCTTGAACGCCGAGAAGGCGCGCACCAGCGACATGTTGCCGACGAGGTCGACCATCTCGCCATCGACGGAGGCCGCCTTGGCGGCGAAGTCGTGGTGCAGCGGCTTGCCGGCCGCGGCCATCTTGAACATCAGCACAACGACGGCGGCGAAAACGCCCGCCAGGATGCCCGCCATGGTGAGGTTGACCGTGGCGATGTAGGCGATCGACCCGAAGGCCGCGACCGTCGGCGGCATCACGTTGAACACGAACATGTTCTCGACCGTGAAGATCGCGTTCGAGGTCGCCGTGATCCGCGACGCCAGGGTTCCCGGCTGGCGGTCGGAGAAGAAGGTAGGCGAATGGCCGGTCAGGTGCCGGAACAGGTCGCGCCGGATGTCGCCGGTGATGCCCACGAAGGTGAAGGCGCCGGTCAGCGCCGCCACGCGCCAGAGCATGTTGTCGGCGGCGATGAAGGCGATCAGAACCGCGAGCGCCCCCCAGATCACGGTGTTGCCTGGGCCGGGCCCCTTCGTCAGCGCGTCGACGACACCCTTCAGGGCATAGTCGGTCGAGACTGAGAAGCCGACGGCGCCGAGCACCGAGATCAGGATGACCAGGTGCGGCAGCCAGCGGCGCCGGAGATACCGCCCGACGAAGGCGAAGGGCCTGTCGGCGTATCGGTGCAGCTCTTCCATCGCGGTGACCATTCCGTATTCGCGCGGCGTGGGCTTGCGGGTTAAGGCGGAGTGCAGCGCGGGCGCAAACTGACCCGCAGCGGCAACGCGAGAGCGTTGCCATTGTTGCACCGTCCCGTATCGTAACGCGCGCTTTTATCGCTCCAACCTGAACGCCGCTTGAGCAGTTCAGACATACACAAGCGAAACCGATGCCGCGGCCGCTCAGGCGGCGGAATCCGTCTGGCGCGTCTCGGGCATGATCAGCGCCACCAGCATGAAGGCCGCAAATCCCATGCAGGCCAGCCCCAGGAAGGCGCTGTGGCTGCCGAGATGGTCGGCCATGATCCCGGCGAGCGAGGTCGAGAGGGCGGCACCGATGCCCATGGCGGTTCCGACAGCGCCAAGGGCGAGGTTGAAACGCCCGGTGCCGCGGGTGAGATCCGACACGATGAGCGGCACCATCACGCCGAGGACCGAGGCCGAGACGCCGTCCAGCACCTGGATGGCGACGAGGCCGTACGGATTGGTCGTGTAGGCGAGCAGCAGGCCGCGGACGGGCAGCGCGCCGAAGCCGAGGAGCAGGACCGGGTAGCGGCCGAATCGCTCGGCCGCCCGGCCGACCGCGGGGGCGCTGACCGCCAGGACCGCCTGCGGGATCATGATGCAGGCGGCGATCAGCGCGGTCGCGGTCTCGCTCGCCCGCAGGGTCAGGACGCTGCCCACGAGCGGCAGCATCGCGGCGTTGGCGAGGAAGAACAGCACCATGCAGGCCGAGAAGCACAGGAGCCCGCGGTTGGTCAGCAGGGACCGGATGCCGTCCTGCCCGGACGGGCGCGGCGCCTGCTGCGGTGCGGCCGGCTCCTTGAATACGCCGGGATCGATATCCTGGGCGCGTATGCGCGACAGGGCGATGATCGCCGGGAGTCCGAGGACGGCCGTCAGGTAAAACACGGCGCCGTTCGACAGGTAATAGCCGATCGCGCCCATGCCGGCCGCGCCGAGGGCGTTACCCAAAGCCGCGAAGCTCGCGTTCCGGCCGAGGCGCTCACCCGCATGCGCACGCCCGACCAGGCCGATGCTGATCGCCGCGATGGCCGGCGTGAGGACGCAACTCGCCCCCGAATGAACCGCCATCGCCAGCAGCACCACCAGGAAGCTCGGCCAGACCGCGAGCGCGAAGGCGCTGCCCGCGATGCCGATCACCGCGACGGCGGCGGCGAAGCGCTTCGACCGCACCACGTCGACGAAGGCGCCACCCGGCACCTGCCCGAGCAGGGCGACGAGGCTGCCGACGGTCAGCGCGAAGCCGATGTCGGACTGCGTCCACTTGGCCTGCGAGAAGTAGACCGCCAGGAACGGCCCGAAGCCGGTCTGCAGATTGGCGACGAAGAAGGCGAAGCCGTCGAGACCGTATCGGCTCGCGGGCGCGATCGCGCGCCCGGCAGGATGCACCTCGGTCATCGGCATCGGCTCGCGCGCGAGGTCGGCCGCCTGATCCTTCAGGCGAACGGGACGGGAGCGGATATCTTGCCGGGACACCTCGCGCTCGCGGGGGGAAGCGGCGGTTCGAACCTTCAATCGGGCCACCGTCACTTATCCGGCGCTTTCTCCGTCGGGCTGGCGGCCGTGGTGGCGCCCGAGGGTGCGGACGGAGGCGCGGCCGCCGGAACGGCCGATGTCCCCGGTGCGACGGCGGCCGGTGCCGGCTGCGCGGCGGGCGCAGCCGCGGTTGCGGTGGCCGCCTGCTCGCCCTCGCTCGCGGGTGCCGCCGGGCTGGCGGGGCCGAGCACCACGATCGGCTCGCCGGCCTTGTATTCCGGCGACACGCGGACCTGGTTGCGGGTCAGCGCGACGGACAGCTTGCGCTCCTTGGCGCCGTCCGGGGCAAAGCGCAGGGCGCGCCAGTCCACCGCGATCTTGCGGGTGCCGACGCCGAGGAAGCCGCCAAAATCGATGATCGCGGCGCGCGGATGCCCGTCCTTGTCGATGATGACGTCGATGACCCGGCCCAGCTCGTCGCCGCCGGCGCTGCGCACGCTGCGGCCGAGCAGGCTCTCGTAATCCTGGGTGTCGAGGACCGTGGCCGGCGTGCCCTGCTGCTGGGCCTGCGGCGCAGGCGGCGGCGGAGGCGGCGGCCCCGGCGGGGTCGGGATGGCCGGTGCCGCGGGGGGCGGGCTCGGAGCCGGAATCGTCGCGGGGGACGAGGGCGGGGCTTGGCCGGATGCGCCTTCGCTGCCGCCGGGCTGGACCTGCGCCGCGGCCCCCGATGCCCAGAGGGCCAGCGTCACGACCGCGATCATCCGGTTGGTTCTGAACACGCTTCGTCCTCTGAGGAAGGGCCGGGTCCAGCCGGCACACCGGCGCAACCGCGACCATAACGGCCGGTTCGAGGTCCGCCGCCGGCCGAACGCCGCCCGCGATGGGCTCCCGTGCGGCAGGACCTGGGCGAAGTTATGGATCACGCCGAACCAGCCGCAAGGATTGGACCGGTGCGGCGCTCGGATTTGGGTCGGAGGCGTGACTGTCTGGTTTTCGCCGCATCCCCAGCGTAGAAACCCGCGAATAAGCTCATGCGAGCCGCGGACAGCACCGCGGCCCCCCGCGAGGACCACACGATGTCGACCCTCCCCTCGTCGCGACGCGCCGCTGCGCGCGGCCTCGCGCTCGGCGCCGCCCTGGCCGGCCTCATGGCAGGCTGCCAGGCGCTCGGTGGTGGCGGCGGCGTGATGCCGGCCACGGAGGTCGGGCTTCCGCCGTCCCTGCGGGGCTCGCTTCCCAACCGCGAGCCTCGGAACGCCGCCGTCGATGGCGACGGCCAGCCGTTGCAGACCGCGCCGACCAAGCAGCTCGCGATCCCGAAGACTGCCGGAGCCTCGACCCGCACCGCCGATAGCGGCGAGCGCCGGATCCGGCGCGAGGATCTCGACGGCGGCAACGCCGCGGTCGGCGGCAGCGGCGGCAGCGGCTCGATGGGTCCAATGCTCTCGCCCGGCGGCAGCGTCGGCCTCGGCGGGAAGTTCTGAGCCCGCTTTGCGGCGGCGCGGGCTGCCCGAGCCCTCAGGCCGTCGACGCGCGCTGTCCGTAATAATCCTCGATCCGGCCGCCATAGGCGGGATCCGCGAAGCCGTCTTCACCGGGCCCGTGGCTCGGCGACCCGGCGAGGACGCCCGGATCGATATCGACCACATAGCCGCCGAGTTCGGTGCTGTAGGTCAGCGCCTTCCAGGGGAGGGGATGATGATCCTCCCCCAGCCCCAGGAAGCCGCCGAAGGCCAGGACCGCGTAGGCGACCTGCCCGGTGATCTTATCCACCATGAAGTTGTGGACGGCGCCGAGATGGCGGCCGGTGCGGTCATAGACGGCCGTGCCCTCGACCTTGTTGGACGCGATCAGCCGGCTGGTCTCGTCGATGGCAATGCCCTCGCCGGCGGGATCGAGTTCCAGGGTGCCCGGCTTCCGTACGGCGCGTTCTTTGGGCAGGTCCGTCGGCATGGTCACTCCCGGTTGGTGGATTGGGCAGGGGCCGCGTTCGATTATTCCTGCGGATCAAGCGGATCGAGAAGGAGGGGTTCCGTGCGCTCCGCTCAGTGGACGGTTGCGTCGCGGTCGAGCGTGCGTCCCGGCTCGGCCCGAGGCGATCTCAGGGATCGGGCGGTAGGCCTGCGCTCGCCCGCCGCTGGCTGATCCGGTCGCGCACCGAGCGGCTCGCCAGAAGCATCTCAAAGCCGAAGGCGACGAGGGCGCACAGCGTGCACAGGATCGCCGCGCCGAACAGGCCGAACAGCAGGGTCGCCACCGTATTGTCGCGCAGCGCACCGACGAACAGCGTCAGCACCGAGCCGCAGGTCGCCACGCCGCCGAGGGCGGCCAGGAACACCGCCGCATCGAGCGCCAGCGAGCGTCGGTGCAGGCGGTCGAGGCGCCGGTCCAGGAGGATGCGCTCCGCATTGCCCGCCCCGGCGAGCAGGCCCGAGACGCGGTCGGCCTGATCCGCAACCCGGGCGAGCCGGGCACCGAAGACGTTCAGCAGGGTCGCGATGCCGGACAGGAGGAAGACAGGGCTCAGCGCCACCTGAACGACATGGGCCGTGCTTTCGAGGGCCGTGAGTGTGATCGGATCGTTCATGCCGGCCGGCAGATGCACCGGGCCGGCCCGGGCCGCAATATCGATGCGCCGCGATCGGGTCAGATGAGGCCGCGGCCTGGCTCCATGCCGGGTGCGGCCAGTTCGGCGCGGATGCTGAGCCCGAGACCAGTGATCAGCCCGGTGGCGAGCAGCAGCGCGAGTGTGAGGGCGGGGGCGAACATGGCTGTACTTCAGGGGCAAGATCATTAAGAGCAGGTTTCGTCGGCGTGAATCCGATGAATAATCTTCACGATCGTGCCGATCCGGCTGCTCCGGCGTGGATTCGTGCGCCTGCCTTGTGGATGAGGCGGCCGCGAAGGCGATTTCCCCTTGGAACGGCAGCGGCACCGCTTAGTTGCTGCTATGCTGGCTCGGCCGTGGGGTGATCTTGCCCCGGCCTGCGGCCCGAGAACCGGAGGAAGTTAATGGCCACAAAGACTGAGAAGGCTGCGCCGAAGGCAGCCAAGCCCGCCAAGACTGCAGAGAAGGCCGCTCCGGCCAAGGCTGCGAAGCCCGCTGCGACCAAGTCCGCCGGCACGAAGCCGAACGCCCTGCAGCAGCCGCTGAAGCCCTCGGCCGAGCTCGGCGCCATCGTCGGCACCAGCCCGCTGCCTCGCGGCGAGGTGGTCAGCAAGGTTTGGGAATACATCAAGAAGCACAACCTTCAGAACCCCGAGAACAAGCGCGAGATCGTCGCCGACGACAAGCTCAAGAAGGTCTTCGGCAAGGACAAGTGCTCGATGTTCGAGATGAACAAGCATCTCGCGGCGCACCTGAAGGCCTGATCTCACCCTAGAGCCAAGTCCGGCCCTTCACCGGGCCGACGGCTCTAGGAGTCTCGACGCTTCGTTTGCCCGTGAGGGCGAGCGCCCGGCCTTGCCGCGCCATCCTGAACGCCGTCCCCGGTGCGAGACCGGGGACCGTTCCGGAACGCGACTGTGACGGCGTGCCGGGACCAGCACGGGTGCCCTCGCCATTGGCACGCAATGTCCTGTGAATGGCGAGCCGCCAGCATTCCGGGGCCGCGCAGCGGAGCCCGGAGTCCAGAACCGCGGCCGCTGCAAGATCCTGGCGCGTCAGCGGCTCTCGACTCCGGGCTCGCCCGCCGCGCCCCGGACGGACGGGTTGGAACGGCTGTGACGCATCCATGCGGAGGAGCGGATCGCAAGACTGGCCGATGACGGTCGCCCGGTGCGTGACTCTTCGCCCGCACGGGAGCGGCGGCCCGACACGCCTGTCCGGCGATCCGGCGCGGCGTGATCGGAAACAGCTCTAGGCGAGGCCCTGGAGGACACCGCCATCCACCCGCAGGGCGGCGCCGGTCGTGGCGCTCGCCGCCGGGCTGCAGAGATAGGCGACGAGGTTGGCCACCTCCTCCACCCGCGCGAGGCGCCGGATCAGCGAGGAGGGGCGATGCTCGGCGACGAACTTGCGGCCCATGGCCTCAAGGTCGGCATCGGCTTGGCCGCCGGCCATCTGTGTCATGAATTCCGCCACACCCTCCGAGAGCGTCGGACCGGGCAGGACGCTGTTCACGGTGACACCGCGGCCCGCGACCGTCTGGGCGAGACCGCGCGAGATCGCCAGCTGCGCCGTCTTGGTCATCCCGTAATGGACCATCTCGGTCGGCGTGTTGATGCCGGATTCGCTGGAGATGAAGATCACCCGGCCCCAGCCGCGCTCCGCCATGCCCGGCGTGTACGCCCGTGACAGGCGCACGCCGCTCATCACGTTGACGTCGAAGAAGCGCTGCCAGTCCGCGTCGGGTATCTCGAAAAACGGCTTCGGCTCGAAGATCCCGGTATTGTTGACGAGAATGTCGACGGCGGGCAGATCCTGCACCAGCTTCGACACACCCGCCTCGGTCGACACGTCGCCCACCGCCGCGAAGGCGCGGCCGGATTTCGCCTCGTCGCGCAGCTTGGCGAGCGCCGCCTCGACCCGCTCGGACGTGCGGCCGTTGATGCCGACCTCGGCGCCGAGGTCGCACAATTCCTTGGCGATGGCGTACCCGATGCCGGCGGTCGAGCCGGTGATCAGGGCCTTCCGGCCAGTAAGATCGAGATCCATGGAGCTCTCCGACACGTGAGGTTTGCGCGCGTGAATTCGGGGGTCAACGCATGCCCGCTTGGTCGGTGGCATGCCGGAGCGGTCTAACCGCTCCGGCTCCGCCGCAGAACGCTGGCGCAGCCGCCGACCACCGAGAGCGCCACCGCGCAGGACAGGGACAGGGTCACGGCCCGCTCCGGCCCGAGCCCGTGGGTCAGGCCGAAGATCACCGCCACAAGGGCGGCGCCGAGCGACTGGCCGGTGAGGCGCGCGGTCGATTGCATCCCGCTCGCCCCGCCCGCCCGCTCGCGGGGGGCCGAGGTTACGATCACCTTGTTGTTCGGCGACTGGAACAGGCCGAAGCCGAGGCCGCACAGGGTGAGGCGCCAAACGATGTCGAGGGTGGCGGGCGCGGCGGGCAGGAGCGTCATGCAGACGAGGCCGGCGGCCAGCATCGCCAGCCCGATCCCGCCGAGGATCCCGGGCGGGTAACGGTCGGCGAGCCGCCCGGAGACCGGCGCCATCGCGGCGACCGCGATCGGCCAGGGGGTCAGCAGGAAGCCGGTCTGGGTGCTGGAGAGGTGCAGCACGTCCTGGAAGTAGAAGGGCAGCGCCACGTAGGACACCATCTGGGCGCAGAACGAAGCCACCGAGGTCGCCATCGACAGGGCAAAGGCGGGGATCCGCAGGAGGTCGACCGGCAGGAGCGGTGCGGGCAGCTGGATCTGGCGCCGCACGAACACCGCGCCGATCACGAGGGCGCCCGCCAGCTCCGCGACGGCGATCCGCTGGCCCTCTGGATCGCCCAGGCCATCGATGCCGATGATCAGCAGGCCGAAGGTCAGCGCGTTGAGAATCGCGCTCACGAGATCGAAGGGCCGGCCGCTCGCCGGCGTCACCGGCAGGGTGCGCGAGGCCACCGCCAGCGCCAGCAGGCCGACCGGGATGTTGACTAGGAACAGCCAGGGCCAGGTCGCCACCGACAGGATCGCGGCCGCCACGGTCGGGCCGGCGGCCGAGGCCACGGCCACCACCAGCGCGACGTTGGCGACCCCCTGGCCGATCATCCGGTGCGGGTAGATGAAGCGCACGAAGCCGATATTGACGCTCATGATCGCCGCGGCGCCGAGACCCTGGACGATCCGGGCCGCGATCAGCAGCGGCAGGCTCGGCGCGACCGCGCAGGCGAGGGAGGCGGCGACGAAGATCGCGAGGCCCGGCAGGTAGACCTTCCGGAAGCCGAAGATGTCGCCGAGTGCGGCCAGCGGCAGCAGGCTCGCGGTGACGGCGATCTGGTAGGCGTTGACGACGAAGATCGCGTCGGCCGGCTTGACCGCGAGGTCCTTGGCCATGACCGGCAGGGCGACATTGACGATGGCGCCGTCGAGCACCGCCATGGTCATGGCGAGCCCGACCGCCGCCATGGCGAGGAGGCGCTCCCGCGGCGGCAGGCCGTCGGTGCTGCTGCCCTGCGCGGCGGCGCCTGAACCGGGCGGGACCTGCGCCATGATCGCGCGCGCTCCTGCGGCGTCCCGGACGGCCGTGACGTCGATCGCTGGGGAAATCCGGGCGCGGACGCGCCGCGGATGCCGGTTCCCTGTCGCGCAAGTCCGGCAGCCCGTCGAGGGGCGCGGTGTGTTGTATGTCACGGCGCGGCCGGGTTTGTTCCCCTCCGGCACGATTGGCGCGCAGGCGGCGGCCGCGGGCTGCCGCTCAGGCCAGCATGTAGGTGAGCAGCGCGCGGAGCTGCGCCGGCTTGATCGGCTTGCGCACGAGCTCGGCCCCCGTCGCCGCGACCCGCGCCTCGACGTCCTCGGTATGATCCGCGGTGGTCACGATGACCGGGAGCGGATCGGCGCGCCCGTCCTGGAGATAGGCGGCCACGTCGAGCCCGCAGGCGCCGTCGTCGAGGTGGTAATCGAGCACGAGGATGTCCGGTGGTGCTGCCCCCGCCGCGACGGCCGCGCGTACCCCGGCGAGATCGCGGAAGGTCGAGACCCGCGCGTCCCAGTTCTGGAGCAGGCGCGCCAGCGCGTCGGCCGTGGAGGCGTCGTTCTCGACAACCAGGACATGCGCCCCCGAGAGCCGCGTCGCCACCGGGGCGGGCGGCGTGGCGGCGGCCGGGACGGTGCTCAGGAGCAGGGACAGCGCGACGCGGGTGCCGTGGCCCGGCCGGGAGGCGAGGCTGAGAGGATGGTCCAGCGCCTGGGCCATGCGCCGGACGATCGACAGGCCGAGGCCCAGCCCCGGTTCGTCCCCGGTCGCGGTGCGCGCGCCGCCGCGGAAGAACTCCTCGAAGACGAGATCGCGTTCCTCGGCGCTGATCCCGCAGCCGGTATCGGTCACCTCCACCCGGACGCCGCCGGCGCGCCGCCGGGCGGCCAAGACGATCCCCCCCGCGCTCGTGTACCGGACCGCGTTCGAGACGAGATTCTGGAGGATGCGCTGCAGCAGGAGCCCGTCGCTGGTGACGGTCAGGTCCGGACAGCGCACCGAGAGCCGCAGGCCCTTGCGCTCGGCGAAGGGCTTGAAGCTCTCCGCCAGCTCCGCCAGCAGGTCGGGGAGGAACACCGGCCGCAGCTGCGGCCGGACGATGCCGGCATCGAGCTTGGAGATGTCCAGGAGCGTCTTGATCAGGTCCTCGATCGTCTGGAGCCCGCGCTCCACCTGGCCGGCAATGGCGCGCGCCTCCGGCGGCACGTCGAGGTCGGCCAAGGCCGAGATCGACAGGCGGGCGGCGTTCACGGGCTGCAGCAGGTCGTGGCTCGCCGCCGCCAGGAATCGGGTCTTGGACCGGTTCGCGGTCTCGGCCTCCTCTTTGGCGGCCCCCAGCGCCGCGTTGGAGCGCTCGAGCCGGTGCATCAGCCCGGTGAGCTCCTCGGTCCGGGTCCGGACCCGGCCCTCCAGCATGATGGCGGTCTGGAACAGCGAGTAGGCGCTGCCCCGCTGGTCCATGGTCCGCTCGACATGGGACATCAGCGCGGCGTTGATGCGCTCGAGCTTCTCGATCCGCCGGTGCAGGGACGCGTCGGTCTGGAGCCCGCCGGCATGGACGGTCACGGAGCTGCCGGGGGCAGGGCGTCGCCGGGATCCGCCACGGCCAGGCTCTTGCCGATGGCGATGCCCGTGAAGGTCTGGTTCAGGTGCATCGCCCGGTATTGCTCGCCGAAGGTCTCGAAGCCGACGACGTTGTAGCGGCGGTAGAGGTCGATGACCCCCTGGCGCACCTGCCGGCTCTCGGCGTCGAGGCGGCGCAGCACGCATTCGAAGCCGATGATCAGGTCGACGCCGCCGAGCGCCGCGTCGAGGCGGGACAGTTCCGTTCGGGTCGAGGCGACGATGTCGCGCGGCTCGGCCAGCGTCAGCACGACACCCTCGTCGACCGCGCAGAAGAAGCTCAGCGAGCCGTCCTCGTTCATCCGGCGGATCGAGCGACAGAAATATTCGCCCCCGACCTTCACGGCGAGCGGGTAGGCGGCGAAGCTCATCGGCGACAGGCCCTCGGGATCGAGCCCGATCGCCATTGCGTATTCCCGCGCCGCCGGCTCGGCGTTCAGCTCGTGCACGGTGCGGCGCTCGCCGTCCGACGCGGTGACCACGAATTTGGTCGCGGTCGGCTCGAAATTGTCGCTCTTGAAGATCTCCACCGCGAATTCGGTTTCCACCAGCACCAGGACCGCCGCCTTGCGGTGGATCCGGCCGCCATGGAGCAGGACCGCGTCCCGGAAGCGCAGGTCGTCGCCGGCCGAGCCGCCGACGATCGGGATCCCGTCGAGCGCCCAGGCGATGGCCGAGACCACGGTCTCCTCGGCGTTGGCGAGGCCGTCGATCAGCGACAGCGCGAAGCGTCGACCGGCCGCGGCGGGGTCGGCCTCGCGGCAGCGCTCCGACGGGTCGAGCGTCCGGCGCAGCGCACGGACCGCGGAGGCGGTCCGCTCGACGTCGAGATGGTCGATGGCATCCAGCACCGTCGAGACGATGCGGAAGCGTTCGGCCGGGAACGCGATAGCGACGAGGCCGCGATCGAGACCGCCGGCCGGCGCGATGCCGCCCGACATCGAGCAGCCTGCCACCGGGATTCCGGGGAACCGGGTCTCCAACTCGCGGGCCAGGATCTCGGCGTCGTAATCGGCGGAGAAGAAGACGACGATCTGCGACAGGGCGGAATCGCCGACGGCCCGGGCCACGTCCCCGACCGCGTCAGCGGCCGAGACCGCCTCGGTCCAGGCCGTCCGGATGCCGCATAGATGGCGGCGAACCCCCGATCCCTGCGCCACGTTTCTCCCCCTCGCGACCCCCTCGGCGAGCTTGGAGCCCGCTCTTCAGTGTCTCGCGCGGAGTATGTCGTGCGCAACCGAGGGGCGCAACTTTGCTGCCCGCTACGCGCTCCGGTCCGCCCGGAGGCTCACTTCATGCAGGCATCCTCGGCTTTCGCGAAGGCCGCGGGTTTGGGCTCGTGCTCGGGGGGACGGTTGCGGCCCAGCGCGCCGTCGGAGCGGGCACGCAGATACGTGTAGATGTCGGGCATGTAGCACATGACGTTCCGGTTATCCCCGAAGGCCGGCATGACCAGCTCCTGCGAGGCGTTCACGTCCTTCTTGCCGCCGACGATGATCCCGGCGAAGTGCGCGTAGTCCATGCCCTTGAGGGCATCGACCAGCGACGGCGCGTAGGTCGAGCCCATCCCGTCCGGCCCGTGGCAGACGATGCAATTGGCGTTGTACCGGAGGTAGCCGGACATCGTGTACCAGTCGACTTTCTTGCCGCTGTCGGTGACGTGGTAGGTCGGATCGCCGTTCGTGTCGGTGTACTGGCCGTCCTGGACCTTGGCCGGCTGTGTCGGACCGTCGCTCTTCAGGTCCGCGGCGCTCGTCCCGCCGGACGCTGCGGACGGCGTGGTCGGGGCTGCGAAGGCCGCGACCGGACCGAGAGCACCGGCTGCGAGTCCGGCCAAGACGATCCCGGTAACCCTGCTTGCTGCGCACCGCATGAGATTTCCTCCTGCCGCCCACAGGCTGTTTCTCGGGGGTGCGGCGCGGGGATAACGACCTTCGCCGATCAGGAAGGTCTCGGTGTTCATTCACGTTTTCGCGCAACGGACGAACCCGCGATCACAACGATGTGGCCGTCCTGCATTATCCGCGTTGCGCACAGCATTAACCTTTTGTTAATCGGCGGATTGCCGCCGGCCCCCCGGCGTGAGAGCTTTCGTTAACGAGAGCTTAACGGTTGGGTCACGGCGATGCGGTTCGCGGTTTCCAAGGTGCAGGGACTGGTCTCCGGCTCCGCATCGCGTCGGCTCTCCGGCCCTCGCCGCGCGGCGATCGGCTTCGCACTGGCGGTGCTGGGTCTCACCGGCCTGGCGCTCCCAGCGTCGGCGCAGACGCTGGCGAGCCTTCCGGCGGAGGCGGGTGCCCGTGTGCAGGGCGATGCCCGTCCGATCGCCGCGTGGGTGACGTTCTGCCAGTCTTACGCGGCCGAATGCGCGGTGGACCGGACCGAGCCGGCCCGGATCGGCCTGACGCCAGCGACCTGGGCGACGATCGTGTCGGTGAACCGTCGGGTGAACAAGGCGGTCGAGCCGATGACCGACCAGGACCACCTGCACGTGGCCGACCGCTGGGACCTGGCCGAGGACGGCATCGGCGATTGCGAGGACTTCCAGCTGCTGAAGCGCCACCTGCTGGCCGAGGCGGGTCTGCCGCGTCGGGCGATGCGCATGACCGTGGTGATCGACGAGAAGGGCGAGGGCCACGCGGTGCTGACGCTGGTCACCGACCGGGGCGACCTCGTGCTCGACAACAAGACCAACGCGATCCTGCCCTGGCACCGGACCGGCTACGTGTTCATCAAGCGCGAGAGCCAGGATGCCGTCGCCTGGGTGTCGCTCGGCGGCGTCACCTCGCCCGTCACGACCGCCAATCGCTGAGGCTCCAGCGTCGGGCGGTACCCGCCCGGCGCCGAACCGATGTCTTAACCAGCTGCTAACCGTGTTGGGATCATCCTGTCCCGGCACGGAGTGCCTGATCGATGCCGCCAGCCCGCCACATGTTGCCGGTCCTGTCACTCGCGGCTCTGCTGGTCATCGGCTGTTTCTCGGCGCGGGCGAGCGGCGAGGCCGCCAGGGGGTACGACCTCTGGCGCGACTGCCTCAACCGGAACTTCCAGATCCAGGCCGTGCTCACTCAGCGGGAACTGGCCGCCGACGCTGCCTTTCAGGCCTGCCGGGACACCGAGGACGCGTATCTGTCGGCCCTGGCGGGCTCGCCGCTTCTCGCCGACGACGACGTGGTTCGCGCCCGGCCGCTGCTGGCCGGCCGCTTTCGCGCTTGGCTGATCGGCAGCCGCGGGTAGGCCGCTGGCTTGGAGATATGGCCGAGACCGTGATCATCGCGCGATGACCGCCGGCTGGACGAGCCAAACCCTGCCTTATCTCGCGGCGCTGACAGGCGGCCGCATCGCCGTGCTGGCGCACGGCGTGCGCGACAAGCCGGTCGATCCGGATTTCATCGCGCTGCTGAAGGCGCGCGACACTTGGTACGTGCCGACCCTGGTTCTCGACGAGGCGACCGTCGCGTATGCCGAGAGGGAACCCTGGACCCAGACACCGTTCGTCCGCGCGGCGCTGTCGCCCGAGCTCAAGGCCCGGTTCGACGATCCGGCCTGGCAGCGTGAGACGCGCGCGAGCGCCAAAGCGCAGGCGGCGCGACTCGCTGGCGATGAACCTCGCGAACCTGAAGATCCTCTCCGATGCGGGCGTGCGGATCGGCTTCGGGGCCGACAGCGGCGCGACGCCCGAGCGCGTTCCGGGCGTCGCCGAGCATCGGGAACTCGCCCTGATGGTTCAGGCCGGGCTCACGCCGGTTCGGGCGCTCACCATCGCGACGGCCCAGGCCGCGGAGCTTCTCGGCCTCACCGATCGCGGTCGCCTCGAAGCCGGCCGGCGCGCCGATCTGCTGATCCTCGCAGCCGATCCGGCGGACAACATCGCGAACACCGCCCGGATTGCCGAGGTCTGGCGGACGGGCCGCCCACAGGCTGTGACAATCGCGACGGCGCCGTGACGGACCGGCGGGGCGTGGATCCACGGCGCCGCCGGCGGTTCCGGATGCCGGAGCGGGGAGGTCCGGCGACCGCGTGCCGTCATGCGGTCTTCCCGAGCCCGGGCAGGCTGACGCGGCCGTGACCGAACTGGCTGCTCCGGCTCGATGATCCGGCGCCCCACACCACCAGACGACGAGCCCCCATGACGGCTGTGTTGCAAGACCGGACTCTGCCTGTTCTCGCGCTCGCCATCGGCGATCCCGCCGGCGTCGGGCCGGAACTCGCGGCCCGGGCCGCGGGTGACCCGCAGATCCGGGCGGCCGCGCGGCTGCTGATCATCGGCGACGCCCGGGTTCTGAGCCTGATCCGCGAGATCGCCGGTTTGGCGGGTTCGGTCGCCGCCTCGGTGGAGGGGCAGGGGGCCGCAACGCAGGACATCGTCTGCCATGTTGCAGACGCGACGGCAGGTACCCGGGCGGTCACCGTCACGATCACCACCGTGGCGCAGGCTGCCGCACAGACCGGCGCTGCGGCGGCGCACGTGCTCGCGGCCGCCTCGGACCTGTCGCATCACGCCGACGCACTCAAGACCGCGACGGATGCGGTTCTCGTCACCGTCCGGGCGGCTTGAGCGGTTCCGCGTGCATCGCCCCCCTTGGCGATCCGGGCCGCGCCGGGGCGGACGGCGGCGTTCCGGCCTACGCCCCGCAAGCACAACAGCGGCGAACGTTCGAGATCCGCTCTTCGCGTTCGCCGTGGATCAGGTCCGGGTTCCCGTAGATCCGCCAGTGCTTGATCCACTGCTTGACGTAATGCGGGCCGTGCGGCGTCGTCGCGAGCGCGTGGGCGGCCCAGCAATCGGCCAGCTTCTTGGACGTGGTATGGATGGCGAGCGATCCGTAAGCCTGGACGAAGTAGAAATGACTGGCATCGGCGACCTGGGCATCGACGGCGGCGGCCCGGGACGGACAGAAGAAGATGCCGTCCGGCCTCGCGGACGCGACTTCTCCGCCCGTCATCGAGCATTGATTCGTCCGCGCGACGTTAAGTAATCCGCCGGTGGGACGCCATTGCGCTAAACTTGGAAGGGTCACTCCTGCGTAGTTTGTGACAATCGCAACGAACAGGATCGTTTTTCTCATGATTTGTCCCCCAGACTGGGTCGCGGGAAGACTTTACAGCGGGATCGCCCGCGCCGATCATTTCACGAGAGCGATCGAAACCTGAATCTGTGACAAGGAGGGCCGAGCTTTAAGAGGCCGTGCTCTCGACCTGTCTTGGCGTGCGGGGCGTTGCTGGGGTGGCGAGACGGGCCGCGTCACGGCCGCGTGCCCGTCTGCCGGGATGAGGCCGACGCGCCGGTATTCGGCCCCGCTACGTCTTCAACCGGGCCTTGATCCGCCGGGTGAGCCCGTCGCGGACATCGCGATAGGCGTCGAGGCGCTGCTCGCGGGAGGCGTCCTGCACCAGGGTCGGGTCCGGGGTCGGCCAGTATTCGACATCGGCGGCGAGCGTGTGCGTCAAGGCGAGAGCCCGGTGATGCGCCTCCGGAGCGAGGGTGATGATCAGGTCGAAGTTCAGACCCTCCCAATCCTCCAGTTCCTCGATGGTGCGCGGGCGGTGCCGGCTCGCGTCGATCCCGATCTCGTCGAGGGCCGCGATCATGAACGGGTCCGTGGGCTCGCCGGAGCGCACGCCCGCCGATTGCACGTAGGTCGATTTGCCGAAATAGGCGCGTGCGATCGCCTCCGCCGCCACCGAGCGCACGGCGTTGTAGTTGCACATGAACAGGACGGACTGGACCCGCTGCTTCTTCGGTGTGGTCTCGGGCAGGGGCTCAGCCATCGCGCGCAGGGCCGAACGGCACCCTAGCCCTTCCAGTGCAGGGCGAAGATCAGGGTGAACAGGCGGCGTGCCGTATCGTGGTCGAGGTCGACCTTGCCGTCGAGCCGCTGCTTGAGCGTCTCGGACGCCTCGTTGTGCAGGCCCCGCCGACCCATGTCGATCGCCTCGATCTGCGACGGTGAGGCGGTGCGGATCGCGTTGTAGTAGCTCTCGCAGACCATCTCGTAGTCGCGGATCACCCGCCGGAACGGCGTCAGCGACAGGAGGTGCGTCATCACCGGCTCGCCATCGACCGTGCTGATCGCGAAGGACAGCTTGTTCTCGACGAGGCCCAGCGTCAGCACGTAAGGGCCCTCCCGGCCGGGGATCGTGAAGGCATTGTCCTCCAGGATGTCGAACAGCGCGATCGCCCGCTCGTGCTCCTGATCCGGGTTGCCGCGGGCGATCGACGCCTCGTCCAGGCTCACCTTCGCGAGGCGGTTTGGCCCGCGCTGCTTCTCCGCCATCCCCAAAACCTCACAGGTTCAGCCGGATCGCGACCGAGCGGGCATGCCCCTCAAGGCCCTCCGACCGGCCGAGGTTTATCGCTGCCGGGCCGAGCGCCCGCAAGCTCTCCGGCGTGCAGGCGAGGATCGTGGTCCGCTTCATGAAATCGAGGACCCCGAGCCCGGAGGAGAACCGGGCCGAGCGGGCCGTCGGCAGGACGTGGTTGGGGCCGCCGACATAGTCGCCGATCGCCTCCGGCGTGTGCGAGCCGAGGAAGATCGCCCCGGCATTGCGCACCTTGGCGGCGAGCGCCTCGGCATCCTGCGTCTCGATCTCCAGGTGCTCCGGGGCGAGGCGGTCGACCAGCGGCACGGCCTCGTCGAAGGTCCGGACCCGGATGATCGCGCCGTAATCGCGCCAGCTCGCCCGGGCGATCTCCTGGCGGGGCAGGGTAATCAGCGCCCGCTCGACGGCGGTCTCGACGGCCTCGGCGAGTTCGGCGCTGTCGGTGATCAGGATTGCCTGCGCGGCCACGTCGTGCTCGGCCTGGGCCAGCAGGTCGGCGGCGATCCAGTCCGGATTGGCATGGCCGTCGGCCAGGATCAGCACCTCGGACGGACCGGCGATCATGTCGATGCCGACTTGGCCGAAGACACGTCGCTTGGCCGCCGCCACCCAGGCGTTGCCGGGCCCGACGACTTTGGCCACCGGCGCGATGGTCGCGGTGCCGTAGGCCAGCGCCGCCACCGCCTGCGCGCCGCCGACCCGGTAGACCTCGTGGACGCCCGCGAGTTGCGCGGCCGCCAGAACCAGCGGGTTCATCTGGCCGTCGGGCGTCGGCACCACCATGACGAGGCGCGGCACCCCGGCGACGCGGGCCGGGAGCGCGTTCATCAGCACGGAGGACGGGTAGCTCGCCGTTCCCCCCGGCACATAGAGGCCGACCGATTCCAGCGCCGTCCAGCGCCAGCCGGCGGTGACCCCGAGGGCGTCCGTAGCCCGGTGGTCCGTTGGACGCTGACCTCGGTGGAAGCTCTCGATCCGCTCAGCGGCGAGACGCAGGGCGTCCAGGGACTCGACCGGACAGGCCGCGACGGCCGCGGTGATCTCCGCGTCGGTCACCCGGAGGTTCTCCGCAGAGAACGCCGCGCCGAGCCGGTCGAACCGCCGCGTGAATTCGACCAGGGCC
The DNA here is from genome assembly GCF_017833295.1 of Methylobacterium sp. PvR107. Lineage (NCBI taxonomy): Bacteria > Pseudomonadati > Pseudomonadota > Alphaproteobacteria > Hyphomicrobiales > Methylobacteriaceae > Methylobacterium > Methylobacterium sp. PvR107. The sequence continues at coordinate 2,394,031 of NZ_JAFIBW010000001.1, read as the reverse complement.
GCGTCGCCGCGGGCGACGACATCCCCGATGATGCCGCGCACGGCCTCATCCACGTCCTCGGCGATCTCGCGCTTGACCGTGAGCAGGCGCGCGAAATCGGCGGCGAAATGCGGGTCGGTGCTGTCGAGCCGGACCATCGGAAGCCTTCTGTCTCTCGTCAGGCCGCCGTGCCGGAGGCCGTATCGCGCGTCTCAATGTCGTGCCCGGGGCGGGTCGCCGCCTCCCAGACCGGCCCCAGATCCTTCATCCGGACCTCGATGCATTCGACCTCGAGCCGCACCGCCGCCCCGCCGGAGAAGACGAGATCGACGTGTCCGGAGGGCGCGTCCGTGGGCGTGAAGGTCAGGGCCAGCAGGCTCACCGGCGTCGCGTCGCCGGGCTTGAGGCCACGCGTCTTCACGGTGAGGACGCGCTCGAAATGGACACCGGCGAGACGCCGGCGCGGCGGTGCGTCCGGCGTCCAGTCGAAGCGCCGCGCGACCATCAGGAACCGGTGCTCGCCGGCCAGGTAGGTCAGATCCTCCGGGCGGAGGATCGCGTCCTGGAGGTGCGCGGAGATCACGGTCAGATCCTCGGCGTCGAGGGCGGCGAGCCTGAGCAGCTCCATGAAGGTGTCCTCGGGAAACGTCAGCGCGGATCGGATCAGACGGGACCGGCCCGCGGCAGGGCGTAGGTAGCGGCACGCTCCCGTTCGGGCAACGGCCTGAGCCGATCCGCGATCCGGATCCAGCCCAGGTTCGGCCCAGCGCGGCCGCGTAACATTGCCTCTCCAACGCGCCGAGGCAGGATCGGGGATGGGCAAAAGCATCACGCAGGTGGGGCTGGTCGTGCTGACGCTGGGGATGACGGCCGGCACCCCCGTCGCGGCGCAGGTCGGCCCGGATGCGAGGCCCTACGGGTTCGGCCGCCCCGACCCGGACCGGTTCGACGAGCCTCCGCCGCGATGGGGCCGCCGGCCGCCGCTTCCGGACGACGCGTATGACTGGCCGCGGCGCCCGCCTCCGCCTCCGCCGGATGACGACGGGCCGCGCTATCGCGGGCGTTATCGCGACGAGCGGCCGCTGTGGCGCGACAGCGTCTGTGTGACCGCCCGCGGAACCTGCGTGACGGCGCCGGCGCCGCCCAATGCGCCGTGCGGCTGCGAGATTCCGGGCTTCGGCTACAAGCGCGGGCAGATCGGCGACTGACCGGGCGGCGATGGCCGAAAGACGCCTGCGGAGGACAGGCTTCGCTTGGTCATCACGCGTGCAGTGCCGTGGCGCCCAGGGCCGCGCGACGTCGAAACGCGTAGCGCAGCCCTTATCGCAGAGACGACCGGTGGGCCACGTGCGTGGGCTCAGGCCCGAACGCGCTCGATCTGCGCGCCGCAGCGACCGAGCTTGGCCTCCAGGGCTTCGAAGCCGCGGTCGAGATGGTAGACCCGATTGATCTGGGTCTCGCCTTCGGCAGCGAGGCCCGCGATCACCAGGGAGACCGAGGCGCGCAGATCGGTGGCCATGACGGGCGCGCCCTTCAGCCGCTCCACGCCCTCGACGATGGCGAGGTCGCCCTCGAGCCGGATCTTCGCGCCGAGGCGGGCCAGCTCCTGCACGTGCATGAACCGGTTTTCGAAGATCGTCTCGCGGATATGCGACTGGCCCTTGGCCAGCGTCATCAGCGCCATGAATTGTGCCTGCAGGTCGGTGGGGAAGCCCGGGAACGGATCGGTGGTGATGTCGACCGCCGCGATCCCGGCGCCGTTGCGCCGCACGCGGATCCCGCCCTCGACCTGACTGATCTCGGCCCCCGTGGTCGACAGGACGTCGAGCGCGGAGTGCAGCAGGTCGGCCCGCGTGTCCTTCAGGACGACGTCGCCGCCGGCCATAGCCACGGCCATCGCGTAGGTGCCGGTCTCGATCCGGTCTGGCAGCACCGCGTGGCGGGCGCCGTTCAGGCGGGCCACGCCCTCGATCTCGATCCGGGGCGTACCGGCGCCGCGGATCTTGGCGCCCATCTTGTTCAGGCACTCCGCGAGGTCGACCACCTCCGGCTCGCGCGCGGCGTTCTCGACCACCGTCGTGCCGTAGGCCAGGGCGGCGGCCATGAGCGCCACGTGCGTGCCGCCCACCGTAACCTTCGGGAAGTTGATCTCGGCCCCGCGCAAGCCGTTCTTGGTCCGGGCGACCACGTAACCGGCATCGATCTCGATCTCGGCCCCGAGCCTCTCCAGGGCCATGATCAGCAGATCGACCGGCCGGGTGCCGATGGCGCAGCCGCCGGGCAGCGACACCTTGGCCTCGCCGAAGCGGGCCAGCAGCGGCGCGACGACCCAGAAGCTTGCCCGCATGGTCGAGACCAGCTCGTAGGGCGCGGTGGTGTCGATGACGTTGGAGGCGGTGAGCCGGATGGTCTGGCCGGTCTCGGTGGTCTGGCCGGGTCGCTTGCCGACGACCATGTGGTCCACACCATGGTTGCCGAGGATCCGCGTCAGCGCGGCGATATCGGCGAGCCGCGGCACGTTGATCAGCTCAAGCGTCTCGCCGGTGAGCAGGCTGGCGATCATCAGCGGCAGCGCCGCGTTCTTGGCTCCCGAGATCGGGATGATGCCGTTGAGCGGCACGCCGCCGGTGATGTGGATGCGGTCCATCATGTGTCCTCGGGCGGCGCACCCTTACTGGCGCGCGGCCGGCCGTACTGCTCGCGGGCAACGAAACGCCCAGGCTTAGCCGTGCCCTATAGACCGGATTTGTCGGAATCAGGACCGCTTCCGTCGGGCTCGGGCGCGCAGGACTGGTCCGCCCCCGGAGCCGGACTCGCTTCCGCCCGGCCGCGGCCCTGAGCTTTGCGGCGGCGCAGGTTCTGGCGAAGCGCTGCCTTGAGCCGCTCGCCGCGCTCGGCCTTCGGGTCCGTCATGGCGCGACCCTTGGTCGCCGAAAGGTCTGGGTGGGCACATCCCGGCCGGAGGAGCCATCTGCGCTTGGAAACATGGATTGCTGCAGGGTGCTGGAGCCCGGTTTGGGCCGAGAGATCCTTGGGGACGCTAGCGGGTTCGCGCCGGCCTCTCAACCGATGCAACGCAGCGATGCCCAAAGCTTACCTTGAACCAATTCCAGATCCGCGCGTATCTTGCGCCCCTCACGCGAAGGACTGACCGAGGCCGGACCTCGATCGCGGGACCCGGGCGCACGACGGCGCCACCCGCGCGGCCGAACACGCGAAGGACGCTCGATGACCGTGACCCGGATGCCCAGCACGATGCTCGCCTCAGCGGGATCGACGCGCGCGGGTTCTGGCTACGAGCGCTATTTCCGCGGCGCCCTGGATCAGCTGCACGGCGAGCGCCGTTACCGCGTCTTCGCCGACATCGAGCGGATCTCCGGGCGGTTTCCGACCGCCAAGTGGCGCCAGCCCGAGGGCAAGACCACCGAGATCACCGTGTGGTGCTCCAACGACTATCTCGGCATGGGCCAGCATAAGGACGTGGTGGCGGCCATGACCGACACCGCAGCCCGCTGCGGCGTCGGGGCCGGCGGCACCCGCAACATCGCCGGCAACAACTCGCCCCTGGTCGATCTGGAGCGTGAGCTCGCCGACCTGCACGGCAAGGAGGCGGGCCTCGTCTTCACCTCGGGCTACGTGTCGAACCAGGCCGGCATCTCGACGATCGCCAAGCTGATCCCGGATTGCCTGATCCTCTCCGACGCCTTCAACCACAATTCGATGATCGAGGGCGTGCGCCATTCCGGCTGCGCGAAGAAGATCTTCCGCCACAACGACCTCCAGCATTTGGAGGAGCTGCTTCAAGCGGCCGGCGACCGGCCGAAGCTGATCGTGTTCGAGTCGGTCTACTCGATGGACGGCGACGTCGCGCCGATCGGCAAGATCTGCGACCTCGCCGACCGCTACGGCGCGATGACCTACCTCGACGAGGTCCACGCCGTCGGCCTCTACGGCCCGCGCGGTGGCGGCATCGCCGAGCGCGACGGCGTGATGCACCGGGTCGACGTGATCGAGGGGACGCTGGCCAAGGGTTTCGGCTGCGTCGGCGGCTATATCACGGCCTCGGCGGCGATCTGCGACGCGGTGCGCAGCTTCGCGCCCGGCTTCATCTTCACGACGGCCCTCCCACCTGCCGTGGCGGCGGCGGCCCGAGCGTCGGTGCGCTACCTCAAGCGCTCGAACGTCGAGCGGGAAGCGCATCAGCGCCAGGCGGCGGCCACCAAGGTGGCGCTGAGCGCGGCGGGCCTGCCGGTCCTGGAGACCGAGACCCACATCGTACCGGTGATGGTCGGCGACGCCGAGCTGTGCAAGGCGGCGGCCGATCACCTGCTGGAGCGACACGCGATCTACATCCAGCCGATCAACTACCCGACCGTGCCGCGCGGCACCGAGCGCCTGCGGATCACGCCGTCGCCGTACCACGATGCGGGGCACATCGAGCGCCTGGCTGCGGCGTTGACGGAAACCTGGCAGGCTCTGGACCTGCCGCGGGCCGGTACGGTGTTCGTCGAAGCAGCGGAGTAGGATTTACGGCGCCTCTGCGCGCTTCTCCCTCCCCCTTCGCGATGGTGGGTGGCCCCCGCAAAGGGGGGCGGGAGAGGAGAGCGACGGCGCAGGATCGCGCTGCGCCCTCCATGAAAGCTGCGACGTTTCCTGAACCTGGATTCCTTTCTCCCGACCCCTGCTGACGCAGGAGCCACCCTCACCGCAGAGGGGGGAAGGGGAACTGCGGCACCCTCGGCGCCGGCCCCGCCATCTCCCGCCCCTATCTCGTCTTTTCCGGCGCCGGCCTGTAACGACGACGCCAATCCTCCCCTGCGAAAAGTCCCACCATGATCTCCTCACCCCTCATGACCGTCATGGTCGATGCCGTTCGCAAGGCCGCGCGCGGCCTGCGCCGCGACTACGGCGAGGTCGAGAACCTGCAGGTCTCGCGCAAAGGACCGGGCGACTTCGTCTCGGCTGCCGACCGCAAGGCCGAGGAAGTGCTGCGCGACGCTCTGATGAAGGCGCGTCCGGGCTACAGCCTCGTGCTCGAGGAGAACGGGATCATCGAGGGGACCGACAAGAGTCACACCTGGCACGTCGATCCCCTCGACGGAACATCGAACTTCCTGCACGGCGTGCCGCATTTCGCGGTCTCGGTCGGTCTCGAGCGCGAGGGCCAGATCGTGGCCGGGGTGATCTTCGACCCGATCAAGGATGAGCTGTTCGTCGCCGAGCGCGGCAAGGGCGCCTACCTCAACAACCGGCGCCTGCGCGTCTCCGGCCGCCAGGACATGGCCGATGCGCTGGTCGGCTACGGCACGCCCTATCTCGGCCGCGGCAGCCATCCGCGCCTCTTGCGCGAACTCGGCGCCGTGATGGCGGTGGCCGGCGGCACCCGCCGGATGGGTTCGGCGGCCCTCGACCTGGCCTATGTCGCCTGCGGGCGCCTCGACGCCTACTGGGAGCGCGACCTCCAGACCTACGATTTCGCCGCCGGCGTGATCCTGGTGCGCGAGGCGGGCGGCTTCGTGAGCTCGGCGGACGGCGCGGCCGAGCCGCTGGCGCCACGGTCGGTGGCTTGCGGCAACGAGGGGCTGCACCGGGAACTCGTCGCCATCCTTAAGAAAGTCCAGGCGGCCTGAGCCTTGGGCCACGAACGCGGGTCAACGGATTGCACCGCTTCGGCGTGCTGACTGGTGTCCAACAACCCACCGTCATGCCGGGGCGCCGCAGGCGTGCCCGGAATCCGGAGCCACCGACAGAGCTATGCCGGGCACACGGTCTGGATCTGGATTCCGGGTCCTGCTGCGCAGTCCCGGAATGATTGCGTTGTCGATCCGAGGTGCAGCCAAGTCTCGTAGACCCGACGTCGCCGGTCTGGCCTGAGCTGCCGGAAGCTGGTCAGCACCGCCACCTTCTGCTTTAAGCCCGCGATTCTCCACGGAAGGCCGAACGCATGGAAGCCCGCCGCCACGTCGCGCTGAAGGAATCGGTCCGCTCGATTCCCGACTACCCGAAGCCCGGGATCATCTTCCGCGACATCACCACGCTGCTCAGCGACCCGCGCGCCTTTCGGCGGGCGGTGGACGCGCTGGTGCATCCCTATGCCGGCGGCCAGATCCATCAGGTGGCCGGCATCGAGGCGCGGGGTTTCATCCTGGGCGGGGCCATCGCCCACCAGCTCTCCTGCGGCTTCGTGCCGATCCGCAAGAAGGGCAAGCTGCCCCACACGACCGTGTCGATGGCCTACGCCCTCGAATACGGCACCGACGAGATCGAGATCCACGTCGATGCGGTCAGGCCCGGCGACAAGGTGCTGCTGGTCGACGACCTGATCGCCACCGGCGGGACCGCGACCGCGGCCGTGAACCTGCTGCAGAAGATCGGCGCCGAGATCGTGGCCGCCTGCTTTGTCATAGACCTGCCCGAGATCGGCGGTGCGCAGCGCCTGCGCGACATGGGCGTCGAGGTGCGGGCCCTGATGCAGTTCGAGGGTCATTGAGACCCCGAGCTCCGAACCGGGAGCGATGCCTTGTATCATCTCCGAGTCTGGGCTGAGAGGATACAAGAACGCCGTCATTCCGGCGCGCCGCAGGCGAGCGCGGAAACCCGATCCGACGTTGAAGCCGTGCTGGGGACGCGGCGAGGCTCTGGATTCCGGGCCCTGCTGCGCAGTCCCGGAATGACGGGGTTGGCAGTCCGGGGCTCCGTGCGGTTTCGTTGAGCTGAGTTCGAGGCCCTGATTGAACCCCGCGAAACGTTGACTTCGCAGGGTCCATCCGCCATAAGCCCGCCACTCGCGACGTGGCGCCCCGCATGGGCGCCCTTCGTGTTTGCAGACAACCAAGGACGCGTGAAGGTCGGGTGCGGCGTCAGCCGCCCGCGAGCGCGCCTCGACCTTTGAAGGCTCTTAGCCATGAAGAGAACCTACCAGCCGAGCAAGCTCGTCCGTAAGCGCCGTCACGGCTTCCGTGCGCGCATGGCCACCGCCGGCGGCCGCAAGGTGATCGCGCGTCGCCGCGCCCACGGCCGCAAGAAGCTGTCGGCCTGAGGTCTGATCCTCGCGGGCGCGGACGCCTTCGCGCATCTGCCCCGCGAGGCACGTGGTATCGGCCGGGATCGAACCATCGATGGCGACGATCGAGCGGCTCAGGAAACGACCCGACTTCCTGGCTGCGGCCGAGGGGCGTCGCTTTCATACCGAGCGCATGACCGCGCAGGGGCGCCTCCGGAACCCGGATGCCGGCCCCGGCCTCCGTCTCGGCTTCACCATCACCAAGCGTGTCGGTCACGCGACGGAGCGCAACCGCATCCGGCGCCGCCTGCGCGCGGCCGTCGGGCTGGTCGCGGCCGATCTGCCGGGCGAGCTCGCTGGCCTGCCGGCCGACATCGTGCTGATCGCCCGGCGCCCGGCGCTGGACGCCTCCTTCGAGGCCCTGACCGAGGACCTGCGGCGCGCGATCCCGGCGGTGACCCGCCCGGCGGCACCCCGCGGCGATCGGTCCCCGCACCGCTCTGGCGGCCGGCGAGCCAAGACCACACCTCAGACATCGTCTCTCCAGCGCGATGCGGACCGCGCCTCGGCGCAGCCCGCGCCCTCCGGCGAAGCCGACATCGGCCCGTCGCAGGGGTGCGACAGAGATCCCCGAATCACCGGCGCGCACAGGTCCCCCGGGGCCGGCGCCGGTCCTGAAGTCACTCCGAACGCGTGCGGCGGTGTCCCTGATGGGCAATGACAAGACGAACATGTTCGTGGCCATCGGCCTGTCGCTGCTGGTGCTGCTCGGGTGGCAGTACTTCGTGGCCGGCCCGCGCATGGAGCAGCAGCGGCTGATCGAGGCGCAGAACAAGGCCGCGCAGCAACAGCAGCAGCCCCCGGGCGTGACCCCGGACGGCGTGCCCTCGCCGGCGCCGAAGGAGGGCGGCCCGGCCGCGCCCGCGCCCGGCACCCTGCCGACCGCGCAGGGAGGCCCGGTCTCCCGCGAGGCGGCGCTCGCCCGCTCGCCGCGCATCCGGATCGAGACCCCGGCGCTCTCCGGCTCGATCGCCCTGAAGGGCGGCCGCGTCGACGACGTGTCGCTCAGGAACTACCACGAGACCGTCGATCCCAAGAGCCCCGAGATCGTGCTGTTCTCGCCGGCCGGGAGCGAGACGCCCTACTACGCCGAGTTCGGCTGGGTCGGCGCCAATGCGGGCCCCCTGCCCAACAACGATACCGTCTGGACCAGCGACGGCAAGACGCTCGCGCCCGGCATGCCCGTGACCCTGACCTGGGACAACGGCGCCGGTCTCGTCTTCAAGCGGGTCTTCGCCGTCGACGACAAGTTCATGTTCACGGTCCGCGACGAGGTCGAGAACAAGGGTTCGGGGGCGATCACGCTCTATCCCTACAGCCTCGTCTCCCGCTGGGGTAAGCCGCACACCCAGGGCTACTACGTCCTGCACGAGGGCATGATCGGCTACCTCGGCAACGACGGCCTTCAGGAATTCACCTACGACAAGCTCGCCAAGGAGGGCGCCTACGGTGGCGCCAACACCAAGGGCCGGGCCTGGACCGGCGTGAGCGGCGGCTTCGTGGGCATCACCGACAAGTACTGGGCGGCGGCCGCGATCCCCGATCAGGACGCGCCCTATACCGGCGCCTTCACGGACCGGACCGACGGCACCACCAACGTCTACCAGGCGAGCGTGCGCGGCGACGCCGTGAACCTGGCGGCGGGCGCCTCGGCGACCGCGACGCAGCGGCTGTTCGCGGGCGCCAAGGAAGTCAACCTGATCAACAACTACGAGAAGGACCTCGGCATCAAGCACTTCGATCTCATGATCGACTGGGGCTGGTTCTTCTTCATCACCAAGCCGATGTTCCGGGCGCTGGACTTCTTCTACCATCTGCTCGGCAATTTCGGCGTCTCGATCCTGGTGGTGACCTTCTGCCTGAAGCTGCTGTTCCTGCCGATCGCGAACCGGTCCTACGTGTCCATGGCCAAGATGAAGGCCGTGCAGCCCGAGATGGCCGCCATCCGCGAGCGCTACAAGGATGACCGCCTGAAGGCGCAGCAGGCCACGATGGAGCTGTACAAGAAGGAGAAGATCAATCCGGTCGCCGGCTGCTGGCCGGTGCTGATCCAGATCCCGGTCTTCTTCGCGCTCTACAAGGTGCTGTTCATCACCATCGAGATGCGCCACGCGCCGTTCTTCGGCTGGATCCACGACCTCGCGGCGCCGGATCCGACGAGCATCGTCAACCTGTTCGGCCTGCTGCCCTTCCCGGCGCCCGACTTCGTCCACCTGGGCGTCTGGCCGCTGATCATGGGCGTGACCATGTTCGTGCAGATGAAGATGAACCCCGCGCCGCCGGACCCGGTCCAGGCGCAGATCTTCACCTTCATGCCGATCGTGTTCACCTTCATGCTCGGCTCGTTCCCGGCCGGCCTCGTGATCTACTGGGCCTGGAACAACACCCTGTCGGTGATCCAGCAATACGTCATCATGCGTCGCAACGGCGTGAAGGTGGAGCTGTGGGACAACCTGCGGACCACGTTCCGGCGCGGCAGCGGCACGAAGGCGGCCGCCACCAAGAGCTGACGGGCAAGACACCGTGACCGAGACCAACGACGATGCGGCCGACCTCCTCGAGGCCGGCCGCCTCCTGTTCGCAGGGGCGGCCGACTTCTACGCGGCCACCCAGACCCTCGACCGCCTGCCGCCCATGGAGGGCGTCGAGATCGCCTTCGCTGGCCGCTCGAACGTCGGCAAGTCGAGCCTGATCAACGCGCTGACCGGACGGAATACCCTGGCGCGCACGTCGCACACGCCGGGGCGGACCCAGCAGCTCAACTTCTTCCGGATCGGCGAGCGCCTGTCGCTGGTCGACATGCCCGGCTACGGCTACGCGGCCGTCGAGAAGGCCAAGGTCGAAGCCTGGACACGACTGATCCATGCCTACCTCAAGGGCCGCGCCAGCCTCGCCCGGGTGTTCATGCTGATCGACGCCCGGCACGGGTTCAAGTCGATCGATACCGACGTGCTCGACGGGCTCGACAAGGCCGCGGTGAGCTATCAGGTCGTGCTGACCAAGGGCGATTCCCTCAAGAAGGACGAGGTTGCCAGCCGCATCGCCGGGATCGAGGCGGGGCTCGCCAAGCGTCCGGCTGCCTACCCGCAGGTGATCCTCACCTCGAGCCGGGACGATTCCGGCGTGCCGGAGCTGCGGGCGGCCATCGCCAAGCTTCTGGTGGAGCGCGGCGCGTGAGGCTTTCGGGCCTCGACCGCACGCTGGCGGCGCTCGCCTGCCTCGCGGGTCTCGTCGGCGTGGCGCTGAGCGCCGCCGCCGCGCATATCCCCGGGGCGGATTCGCTGAAGACGGCGGCGCAGTTCCTGCTGTTCCACGCCCCCGCCATTCTGGCGCTCGTCGGCTTCGGGGCCGCAGGTCTCGCCCGGGCCGGCCTCGCGCGCGCCGCGGCGGGGCTTCTGGTCCTCGGGCTGGTCCTGTTCTGCGGCGACCTCGCGGTGCGCACGTGGCTCCAGCACCCGCTCTTCCCGATGGCCGCGCCCACCGGCGGCTTCGCCCTGATGGGCGGCTGGCTCGTCGGGATCCTGGGCGCCCTGGTGCCGGCCCGACCCGGAGCCTGACATTCTGGCTGGCGGCTTGAGCGCCTCCGTTCTTGCGAGCGCAGCGAAGCCATCCAGCCGGCTCCGCTCTGATCGGTTCCCGCTGCCCTGGGGTGCTTCGCTGCGCTCGCGCGGACGTTGCGCCTCAGCCTGCCCGAACCTGCAGGAATCTCAGCGCGGGCCCCTGCGCGTCGGAGAAGACCCCCGCGGTGAGCGCCCCGCCATAGACCGCGGCAGTGTCGAGGTTGGTGCGGAACCGGCGGACTTCGGGACGCCCGTTCCGCTGGGGCGTGTGGCCATGGACCACGTGGCGTCCGAAATCGTGGTCCTCCTCCAGAAACGGCTCGCGGATCCAGAGGCGGTTGTGATCGTCCGGGTCCGGGATCTCGGCGCCGGGCCGGAAGCCGGCATGGACGTACCACCGGGCGTCATCCCCGTGGAAGGTCGGCAGCGTCTCCAGCCAGTCGAGGGTGTCGCGCGGCAGATCGCCCGCCTCCCGTGCGCCGAACGAGGCGAGCGTCGCCTCGCCGCCGTTGTAGAGCCAGTGTTCCGCCGCCAGGGGCGTCTGCAGGGCGTCGAGCAGCATCCGCTCATGATTGCCCATCAGGCAGACGACCCGGTCGGGCTCGGCCCAGTTCAACCGGCTGACGGTGCGGAGAACTGCGGCGCTGTCCGGGCCACGGTCGATATAGTCCCCGAGGAAAACCAAGCGATGAGGGCGGTCGCCGGCATGGTCGGTGATCCGCTCCAGCAAGGCGTCGAGGAGGGCGGCGCAGCCGTGGACGTCGCCGATCGCGTAGGTAAGGGAGCCGGAATCCATGGCATCATCGTCCACCGGGGCGCCGCGCTTCGCAAGATCGCCCTGTGCCGGCGGGCTACACAGCCAAAGCGCGCATCACCGCGATCAGGTCCGCCTTGCCCTCGAATCCGATGCCCGGCAATTCCGGCATGGTGATGTGGCCGTCCTCGACCCGGACGCCGTCCGGGAAGCCGCCATAGGGCTGGAACAGGTCCGGATAGCTCTCGTTGCCGCCGAGCCCGAGGCCGGCCGCGATGTTGAGCGACATCTGGTGCCCGCCATGCGGGATGCAGCGGGACGGTGACCAGCCGAACTCGGCCAGCACGTCGAGGGTGCGCAGGTACTCCACCAGCCCGTACGCCAGGGCGCAGTCGAATTGCAGCCAGTCGCGGTCGGGGCGCATGTTGCCGTAGCGCAGGAGATTGCGTGCATCCTGATGCGAGAACAGGTTCTCGCCGGTGGCCATCGGCCCGGGATAGAAGGGCGCGAGCGCCGCCTGGAGCGCGTAGTCGAGGGGGTCGCCCGCCTCCTCGTACCAGAACAGCGGATAGTCCCGGAGCATCCGGGCATACGCGATGGCAGTCTCGAGATCGAACCGGCCGTTGGCGTCCACCGCGAGGCGGCCCCGGTTCTCGATCTCGGCGAGCACGGCCTCGATCCGGCGCCGATCCTCGTCGATCGGCGCGCCTCCGATCTTCATCTTCACGACATTGTAGCCGCGGTCGAGGTAGCCGCGCATCTCGGCGCGCAGGGCGGAATCGTCCTTGCCGGGATAGTAGTAGCCGCCCGCCGCGTAGACGAAGACGCGCGGGTTGGCCGTGACGCCATTCCGCTCCGCAAGCATCCGGAACAGCGGCTTGCCGGCGATCTTGGCCGCCGCGTCCCAGATCGCCATGTCGAGGGTGCCCACCGCCACCGAGCGCTCGCCATGGCCGCCGGGCTTCTCGTTGCGCATCATCGCGGCCCAGATCCGGTGCGGATCGAGGTTGTCGCCCGCCTCCGTCAGGAGGCTTTCCGGACCGGCCTCCAGGATCCGATCGCGAAAGCGTTCGCGGATCAGGCCGCCCTGGCCGTAGCGGCCGTTGGAGTTGAAGCCGTAGCCGACGACTCGGCGCCCGTCTCGGACCACGTCGGTCACCACCGCCACGAGGCTCGTGGTCATCTTCGAGAAGTCGATGTAGGCGTTGCGGATCGGCGAGGCGATCGGCTTGGTGACCTCGCGGACGTCGATGATGCGCATGGCTTTCTCCTCGCAGGGCGGCGATCGGCGCCTTAGCCCCGGTCATGGCCGGCAGGCCAATGCCGATTTCGGGTCGCGCGATGCGCGGGCGGCATCGGCCGTGCGCCACCACCAGGGAGTCCCGCATGGACCTGGACTGGCTGAGGGATTTTCTGGCGCTGGCTGAGCACAGGACCTTCTCGCGCGCCGCGGAGGCCCGGCACGTGACGCAGCCGGCCTTCAGCCGGCGGATCCGCGCCCTGGAGGTCTGGATCGGGACGCCCCTTTTCCTGCGGGGCGCACAGGGCGCGATTCTGACGCGCGCCGGTGACCGGTTCCGGCCGGAGGCGGAGGATCTGGTCCGCGGGCTGGAGCGGGCCCGCCGGGAGACCCGGGCGGCCGGCGAACGCGCGGGGGCAAGCCTCGCCATTGCCGCCACTCACGCCCTGTCCTTCACCTTCTTCCCCGCCTGGATCCGGGGCTGCGTGCAGTTCGAGGCGCTCGGCGCGCTGAACCTGATCTCGGACAGCATGGAGGCCTGCGAGGCGATCATGCTGGCCGGCGAGGTGCAGTTCCTTCTCTGCCACCACCGCGCCGATGCCCAGACCCGCCTCGACGACGGTCGGTTCGAATCCGTGCGCGTCGGTGCGGATAGCCTCGTCCCGCTCTGCGCGCCGAGCGACGGCGGCGCCCCGCTCTGGCCGCTCGCGGTGCCGGGCCGTCCGGCACGCCATCTCGCCTATGGAAGCGCCTCGGGCCTCGGCCGCATCCTGGCGGCGACCGGCATCGCGGGCGACCGCGAGGCGGTCTTCACCTCGCACCTCGCGGCGACGCTGATGACCATGGCCCGCGAGGGCTACGGCGTCGCGTGGCTGCCGCTGACGCTCGCCGAGGGCGCCCTAAAGCAAGGCCAGCTCGTCAGAGCCGGGCCCGATAGCCTGGACGTGCCGGTCGAGATCCGACTGTTCCGCTCGCCCGAGAGCCGGAGCGTCGCCGCCGACGCGCTGTGGCAGCGGCTCACCGGTGGCGGGACCGACCGAACTCAGCCCTTCGCAACCCGGGCGTAGCGGCCGTCGTACTGACCGGCCCGGATCAGCGCGAGAACCTCTGCCTCGCGGGCCGCCTGGGCGCGCACGTCTTCAAGCAGCGTCGGCGCAACAGCGGGCGGGAAGGTCACGACGCCGTCCGCATCGCCGATCACCACGTCGCCCGGATTCACGGTCCAGCCGCCGACGCAGACGGGCCCATTGAGCGCGCCGGGTCCGGTCTTGAACGGGCCGCGCGGGGTCGCGGCGCGGGCGTAGCAGGGGAAAGCGCCGTCGGCGAAGGATTCGGTGTCGCGCACCGCGCCGTCGACCACGAACCCCGCCACGCCGCGGCTCTCGGCGATCGCCTTCATGATGTCGCCCACGAGCGCCCGGCTTGTGTCGCCACCGCCGTCGACCACGATCACGTCGCCGGGCCGGACCTCCTCCAGCGCCTGATGGATGGCGAGGTTGTCGCCCGCCCGGACGCGCACCGTGAAGGCCGTGCCGGCCAGCCGCGCGCGTCCGTGGAAGGCGCGCAGGCCCGCAAGGACCGGCATCCGGTCGAGGCAGTCGCTGATGGTCGCGGTCGGAACGTCGTCGAAGGCCGCGAGCAGCGCGGGATCGACGGAGGGCGGTGGCGGATTGCGTGAGATGACGGTCATCATCGGCCCGGACAGATTCCTGCCGCCGCGGCCGTTGGGACCAGGACGGGTCATAAGAGGACCCGGCGATCCTGCCTCAGGACGGGCAAGGTGTCGCGCGCGAAATCCGGGCTCGTCAGTGATCGGCGGCCGGCACCGCCCCGCCTCCGCTCGTCGCAAGCTTGCGGCGGGCATCGGCCTGGCCGCTGGTCGCCCCGAAGAAGTTGGCGGAATCGCCGAGCTGGACCGAGGGCTGGCAATTCGGCGTGCAGGACAGGGATTCCCGCTCGAGCCCGCGCTGGACCGTGATCGTCGAATCCCGCGACGCTTCGACCCGGATCGTGGTCTCGGCGATCATCGACCCCGCATTGTCGAGGGCGATGAGGTTTGTCGATCCGAAGCTCTTGCCGGTCAGCACGAGGACGCCGTTCTTCTGGGGCGTGACTTCCGCGATGATCGGGTTGCCGACGATGACCGTCGACGTCTTCTCGGGCAGGCGGATGACCTTGGCATTGTCCACCAGGATGGTCACGACCGGCAGGGGCTCGGGCTGGCCGGCGGCCGCGGCGGCGCCCGTCATCAGGCAGAGGATGAGGCCGGTTCGGCCCGCATGCGACAGAGTGCAGCGCATCGAAAGTCCTCGGGAAAGGGCCGGCGGAGTCCGAGACGCCGCCGCATCGCGTGAAGATACGGCGCACCGGTGAAGGAAGCGCTAAGCAAGATCGGACGCGCGGCGCGTCGGGCATCGAGGAAACCCAACCTTCACCAAGCTCGCATTCGGTCGGCCTGATCGAACCCGACGCAATCGATTTAACCGATTTTCAAGGCGTATTTGGCAGTCTGTGCAGGCCGCCGATCGAGACCTGAAAACTCTTCATCGGTCATCGCGCAAGCAATTAGTCGCACTGTGTTGATCGAAGGATCTCTCCTCATGAAGACCCTGTTCTCGCGCTTCGCTTCTGACGAGTCCGGCGCCACCGCCATCGAGTACGGCATGATCGCCGCCCTGATCGCGGTCGTCATCATCGCCGCGCTGAAGACCCTGGGTAACAACCTCGGCAACAAGTTCAACCAGATCTCCACGAACATGAACTGATCGCGACCTCGACGGCCACGATCTGCGGCAGGTCCGAGACTCCCTTGCTGTCGATGGACAGACGGGGATGTCTCGACCGGCCGTCGCGGCCGTTGGTCCAGGTCCGAATGCGCGCGGCGGTCGGCTGAGCCCGACTCCGGACGCGTGGGATCGATCCACCGCAGCAAGCAATCACAAGGTTGGTCCCGCGATGATCGGCGCAGGCATGGCAAGTTCCGTGGCGGGTTCGGGGATTGCGGGTCTCGGACTCGCGGGCTTCGGATTGCTGGTGCTGTTCCCGTTCCTGATGGCCTATGCCGCGGCGAGCGATCTTCTGACGATGCTGATCCCGAACCGCATCTCCCTTGCCCTCGTCGCCGGTTTTGCGGTCTTGGCCCTGACGGGGCCGATGACATGGGCCGAGATCGGCTTCCATCTCGGTGCCGGGGCGGCCGTGCTCGTGGCCACGTTCACGCTGTTCGCCTTCGGAATCATCGGCGGCGGCGATGCCAAGCTGGCGGCCGCCACGGCCCTGTGGCTCGGCTTCGACGGCCTCGGTGACTATCTCCTCATCGCCTCGGTCTTCGGGGGAGCCTTGACCCTGGGCATCCTGTTCGCGCGGTCGCACCCGCTGCCCGGCCGGATCGCCCGCATGCCGTTTGCCCTGCATCTGCACGACGCCAAGACCGGCATTCCCTACGGCATCGCCCTGGCGGCTGCCGCCCTGCTCGTCCTGCCCGAGACCGAGGTGTGGACCCGGGCGCTGGCGGCCTGAAGCGGCGGGACGTCGCCGGACCAGCTCGCCTTCCTTGCGCGCACTGCAGTGCCGCGAGAATTCCGCGGCTCGAGATCTGGAGCCTCGGTCCCGGTCCGGATAAAAGTCGCGGATGCCCCTCGCGCTGCTGCGTCGCCCTGATCCGGAACACCTCGAGGTCGAGCACGAGGGGGCGAGCCTCCACATCGCGCTCCGTCGGCGCCCGTCCGCGCGCCGCATCACCCTCCGGGTCTCGGCCGCCACCGGCGAGGTGGTGATCACCCTGCCCAGTCGGACCGCCGTGAACACCGCGCAGCGTTTCGCCGCGAGCCATGCCGGTTGGATCGCCGCGCGGCTGGCGCGCGTGCCTGCGCGCGTGCTCTTCGAACCGGGTGCCGATGTGCCCCTGCGCGGCGAGGCGCACCGCGTCTGCCTGCGCGACACCCGCAGCGGCGCGGTGCGCGTCGCGCGCGAGAACGACGCGCCGGTGATCTCGGTCTCCTGCGACCCGGCCCATGTGGCGCGCCGGATCCGGGACTTCCTCACCCGGGAAGCGCGGCGCGACCTCGCGGAGGCGATCGAGCGCTACGCACCGCGTCTCGGGCAGCGGCCGGTCCGCATGACCCTGCGCGACACCCGCAGCCGCTGGGGATCCTGCACGGCGCGCGGCGAGCTGAATTTCTCCTGGCGGCTGATCCTGGCACCGCCAATGGTGCTCGATTACCTCGTCGCCCACGAGATGGCGCATCTGCGCGAGATGAACCATTCGCCGCGGTTCTGGGCGCTCCTGAGTGACCTCTGTCCGAACGTCGAGGCCGCCGAAGCGTGGCTCAAGCGCAACGGCAGCGACCTGCACCGATACGGCTGAGCGACCGGACGGGCCGTCGTCAGCCGCGTGCCGGACGTGGTCAGCCTTTGGCGCGCAGCACGCGCTGGCGGACCACGACATCGGCCGGCCATGTCGGCCGCGGATCGACCTCGCCGGGCATGAGCGTGCGCGGGGCGACGCTGTCGCAGATCTCGCGCTGGCGGATGATCACCGGGTTGCCGAATGCGTCCCGTCGGCGGATCACGCCGCCGTCCCGGCAGAAGCCGGCGATCGCCGCATGGCCGTTGCGGCGGCCGTACGGGTTCGCGGCGACCGGCGGATGCTCGATCACCAGCGTGTCGCTGCGGTTGAGCGAGCGCTCGACATAGGTGGTCTCGTCGACCGGCAGGGACTGGGCCCCGGCCTGCGCGAGGGGGGCCATCAGGCAGGCGGCCGAGAGGGCGAGCAGGCGCATCACGAGTTCAGGATCCGGCGCTGGAGGACTGACCCGGATTTATCTAGGCCGGGATAGTCCGCCCGGATAGCGTCGAGGCGCAACACCGCGCCCGCATCGCTTGACAGCGCGGGTCCGGCCATGGTCGGAACACGCCCGATTGTACGGCTCCCGCCGGTCCTCGGCCGGAGCGTTCCGAAGGGATCGTCGGTGCCGCTTCACGCGAGGCTCGTTCGTTTCCGGCGTGCCGCTCGGCGCGCCGCGCTGCCGGTCTTCCTCGCCCTCGTCGCGGCAGCGCTTGCGCCCGCGGGGCCCGCGGCCGCCCAGGGCATGGTGCGCAAGACCTTCGAGGACTGGCAGCTGCGCTGCGAGACTCCGGCCGGCGCCAAGGCCGAGCAATGCGCCCTGGTGCAGTACCTGGCCGCCGAGGATCGCCCGAACCTGACCCTCGTGGTCATCGTCCTGAAGACGGCGGACAACCGGGGCTATCTCCTCCGCGTGGTCGCGCCGCTCGGCGTCCTGCTGCCCTCGGGCCTCGGCCTGAAGATCGACCAGACCGATATCGGCCGGGCCGGGTTCGTCCGCTGCCTGACCACCGGCTGCGTCGCCGAGGTCGTGATGGACGACGGGCTGATCCGCCAGTTCAAGAACGGTTCGCAGGCCACCTTCATCGTGTTCCAGACGCCCGAAGAAGGCGTCGGCATTCCGCTTTCGATGAAAGGCTTCGCGGCCGGGTTCGACAGCCTGAAATGACGATGCCGGTCGGGAGCCGCGGGATGTTCGGATATTGGGACATGTCTCTGGAGCAGCCCACGACGTCGCCGCGTCGTGTGCCGGTATCCCGCTCAGCCGCGGCTCTGGGCCTCGGCGGATTCCTGCTGATTGCCGCGCTGGCCCCGGCTCCGGCCCGCGCCGAGGAAGGCAACATATTTTCCAACCTGCTCAAGTTCGGGGGCACCACGGTGCCGCCGTCGCAGGCTGAGAGCCTTGATCCGGCCTATTGCCCGCCCGTGGAGGTCGCCGAGGGCGGCGCGGCGTTCCGGACTCTCGCGGGGGATGCGGTGCGCACCCAGTTCTCCCTTGGCCGCCTGGCCCGCGAATGCAAGCGGCGCCAGGACGGTTCGATCACCGTGAAGGTCGGCGTGGAGGTGAACGTGCTGCTCGGCCCGGCGGGGTCGCCCGGCCGCTTCGACGTGCCGGTGACGTTCCAGATCCGCCATGACGGCAAGGTCGTGACCAACCGTGTCGAGCGCGCCAGCGTGACGGTCGGACCCGGCGAGGCGCAGGGCTTCGCCACCATCGTCGCCGACGAACTCGTGGTTCCGGTCGCCCTGACGGCGGATTACGACATCGCGGTCGGCGTCGGCACCGCGAAAGGCGGTGGCGGGAAGACCGCCGCGAAGTCGCGGCGGCGCAAGCCCGCGGTCGCTGCAGCCCCGGATGGCGGAGGCGATGCTGCCCAGTGACGCCGCGGCGCGCCTCGGCGATCCCCTCCACCCATCCTCGACCCTGAGAACGACGGCCATCCGCGGCCGGCTCTGGCTCGGCCGCGAGCGGCAGTTCCGCCTTGAGCCGACCGACGATCCGGTCTTCGATCGCCGCCTTGTCCTGCCGGACGGCGCTACCGGATGGCTCGTGCTGAGCTACGGAGGCGATTCCGCGCCGGGGCGGCTTCGCCCGATCCTGCGGGTCCAGCGCGGGTCCGGTGGCGTTCCGCAAGACTTCGTCCTCCCGGGGGCGTCCCCCGGCATCGCCCACTGGCTCGGCCTGATCCCGCCGGATGCGACGGAACTCCATTTGTGCGCGGCACCCGACTTCGTTCTGGAACGAGTCGGATCGCGGCGCGAGAGCGCGGTTCTCGCCCAGTGTCTCCTCCGCCGGCCGTGGCGCTTCGTGGGCGCGCTCTACGAGCGGGCGCGGGGTTCCGAACGGCGCTATCGCGACACCCTGCGTGGCGCCTGCGCGGTGACGCCGATGGCGCAGTTTCCGTCCTGGCTCGCGGCACGGGCCCGGCCGGCGCGGATCCCCGTCTCCCGCTTGCGGATCCGCTGCCTCATCCTGGCGCGTCCCGGCGAAGCGACCGCCTTGGCCGCGACGCTCGACGCGCTCCACGCCCAGACGCACCCCGCAGAGGCCCTCTGCGTCGCCTGGGACGGCGACGGCCCCGAGACGCCGGACCCACGGGCTCTCCACCGACGCTGGGACGCGGGCGCATCCGCGGCCGACCTCATCGCCGGCGCCGATGCCCTGTGCCTGCTGCGACCGGGCGACATCCCGGCCCCCGATGCCCTGGCGCTGCTGGCGCAGGCTCTCCCGGGCGCCGATCTCGCCTACGGCGACGCCATCAGCACCGAGGGGACGCCGCGCCTGAAGCCGGACTGGAGCCCGGACCTCGCTCTCGCGACGGGCTATCCGGGGCGGCCTCTTATTCTGTCGCACGCGTTCCTCGTCGCGTCGGCCCCGAGGCCGGTCGGCCTGATGGTGCAGGCTTCTCTCGCCCTGGAGACCGCCGCAGCCGTGGCGCAGGCGCGGGTGGCCCATATCCCGCGCGTCCTCGCACGCACTGTAGATGACCTGCTCGATCCGCCCGCCCGGGCGAGGGCGCTCGCGTCACGCCTGAGAAGCCAGGGCTCACCCGTTTGCGCAGCGTTGCGCGACGGCGCCGTCCGGCTGGACTGGCCCCTGCCGGATCCGGCGCCGAAGGTCAGCGTCGTGATCCCCTCGCGCGACGGGCTCGACCTGATCACGCAGGTCTGCCGCGGCGTCCTGCACGAGACGGCTTATCCATCCCTCGAGTTGATCATCGTCGACAACGGCTCGACCGATCCCGCCGTGCTGGCCCATTACGAGACCCTGCGCGCCGACCCGCGCGTACGTATCCGCATCGATCCGCAGCCCTTCAACTTCGCCGCCATGGTCAATGCCGGCGTCGCCGAAGCCTCGGGCGCGGTGATCGTGCTGCTCAACAACGACGTGGCGGTGCTCGAGCCCGGCTGGCTGGAGGCGATGGTCCGGCAGGCCTGCCGCCCCGAGGTCGGCGCCGTGGGCGCGAAGCTCCTGTACGGCGACGGCTCCCTGCAGCATGCCGGCGTCGTCGTCGGCCTCGGCGGCCGGGCCGGGCACATCCTGCGCCGCCGTCCGGGCGACACGCCGGGCCATCTCGGACGAATGCGCGTCGCGCATGAGGTGTCCGCCGTGACGGCCGCCTGCCTCGCCGTCGCGCGGGAGAAGTACCTGGCGGTGGGCGGCTTCGACGCCGAGGCCTTTGCGGTCGACTTCAACGACGTCGATTTCTGCCTGCGGCTCGGCGCCGCCGGCTGGAAGACGGTCTGGACGCCGGACGCGACCCTCGCCCATCTCGAATCCGTCAGCCGCGGACCTTCCGTCGGCGCGAAGCGCGCGCGCTTCGAAGAGGAGGCGGCCCGCTTCTCCGAGCGCTGGCGCGCCGTGATCCGCCACGATCCGTTCTACCACCCCGCCCTGTCGCTCACGACCTTCGGCGAGGATCTGGAATGAGGCCGGAGCGCCCCGGCCCTGGCGGCGATCGGCACCTCGGAACCCCGCGCCGATCCTGGCGCCGGCTGGCCGCCGCCCTGGGCGTGCTCCTGAGCCGGCCGCGGGACACCACCGCGATCGCGGCGGCCCGGTTGACCGGCAAGCGCCTGCGGGCCCGTCAGAGTCTCGCATCGCTCATCGGGATCGATCACCGGCTCGCGCTCTCGCCACGCATCCTGGACCGCTTTCGGCCCGCATCGGAGGACCTGAGCCGCGCGTTCCGCCTGATCGGCGACGGCCGGCTCGTTGCCGGTGCTGCGGACCGGATCGAGGCTGTGTTCGCCGCCCATCCGGACCTTCAAGCCCTCTACGGTGATGCGCTCATCCAGGATCGGCCCGATGGCCCGGTGCTGCCGCTGCTGCCGCCGGTCTTCGATGCCGACCGGCTGACGGCCTTCGACTATCTGGGCCCCGTCCTGGCCTGTCGGAACACCGCTCTCGATCCGCGCGTCGACCCCGTCGGCCCGGCCGAGGCGGCGTTCCGCATCGCGGAGCGGTTCGGCCCGGGCGCGGTCGGCCATCTTCCGGAGATCATCTCGGTCCGGCGCTCGGCAGGGGAGGGGGAGCAGAATGCCCATGACGCGGTGGTGCGCGGTCATCTCGACCGGACCGGCCGCGCCGAAACCGGCATCGTGCTCGGGTCGGACGGACTGGTGCGGGTGCTGAGCCCGCTCCCCGATCCGCGGCCGCTCGCCAGCGTCATCGTCCCGACCCGCGACCGCCTCGACCTCCTGCGCCCCTGTCTCGACAGCCTGCGGCGTTGCACCGACTGGTCCCCTCTCGAGATCCTGGTCTGTGACAACGACAGCCGTGAACCGGAGACCCTGGCCTATCTGCGCAGTCTGGAGGAGGCAGGGCAGGGGCTCGTCGTGCCCTGTCCCGGGCCGTTCAACTTCGCCGCCATGAACAATGCCGCCGCGGCCCGCGCACGCGGCGACCTGCTGGTGTTCGTCAACAACGACGTCGAGGCGTTCCGGTCCGACTGGCTCACGCGCATGGCCCGGGAAGCCCTTCGCCCGGATGTCGGGGCCGTGGGTGCCAAGCTCCTCGACGGCGAGGGCCGGATCCAGCACGGCGGCATCGTGCTCGGCACCGGCGGCCTCGTCACCCATGGCCACCGCCACTTCCCGGGCGACGCCCCCGGCTACCTCGCCGCGTTGCGCGTCACGCACGCGGTTTCGGCGGTTACGGCCGCCTGTTTGGTCGTCGCGGCGGACAAGTTTCGGGCGGTCGGCGGCTTCGACGAGGCGGTCTTCGCCGTTGATTTCAACGACGTCGATCTGTGCCTGCGCCTCAACGCGGCCGGCTTCCGGACGCTGCTGGTCCCCGAGGCGGTCCTGCACCATCGCGAGTCGGCGAGCCGCCGCTGGACCCCGGAGGCCCGCGCCCGCCACGCCCGCGAGATCGCTGCCCTGACAACGCGATGGGGGCCGCTGCTGGCGCAGGACCCCCATTTTCATCCGGGCTTCGACCCGGACCTCTCGACCCATGCCCGGCTGCGGCCGGGCTTTCCGGAGGCGGGGCCGGTTTCCCTGCGCCGCCCGCCCGCCTGAGCGCGCCTACTGGACCAGGCGCGGGCCGCCGCTCTGGACCTTCTCGTTCTCCGACATGATGCCGAGCCGCTTGGCAACCTCGGTATAGGCCTCGATCAGGCCGCCCAGATCCTTGCGGAACCGGTCCTTGTCGAGCTTGTCCGAGGACTTGATGTCCCACAGGCGGCAGGAATCGGGGGAGATCTCGTCGGCGACCACGATGCGCATCATGTCGCCCTCCCAGAGACGGCCGGTCTCCATCTTGAAATCGACCAGCCGGATGCCGACGCCGAGGAAGAGACCCGACAGGAAGTCGTTGACGCGGATCGCCAGCGCCATGATGTCGTCGATCTCCTGGGGCGTCGCCCAGCCGAAGGCCGTGATGTGCTCCTCCGAGACCATCGGGTCGTTCAGTGCGTCGTTCTTGTAGTAGAACTCGATGATCGAGCGCGGCAGCTGGGTGCCTTCCTCCAGGCCCAGCCGCGTGGCCAGCGACCCGGCCGCGACGTTGCGCACCACGACCTCGAGGGGGATGATCTCGACCTCGCGGATCAGCTGCTCGCGCATGTTCAGCCGGCGAATGAAGTGCGTCGGCACGCCGATATCGTTGAGGTGCTGGAAGACGAACTCGGAGATCCGGTTGTTCAGCACGCCCTTGCCGTCGATGACCTCGTGCTTCTTCGCGTTGAAGGCCGTCGCGTCGTCCTTGAAGTGCTGGATGAGCGTGCCGGGCTCCGGACCCTCGTAGAGGACCTTCGCCTTGCCCTCGTAGATGCGACGGCGGCGGTTCATAGGCGTGTACCGTGGTTTGAGGAAGTCCATGGGCCGAGGCTCCTGATGCGCGACGATGGGGAGGATCCGCGGCGCGGCGACCGGATGCGAGGTCGGGTCGCCGGACGGCCTCTGCCCGAGGGCCCCGGCAACCGGCTGTCAAACTAGCCGAAGCGGGCTTCCAGCACAACGCGTTAGCCCGCGGGGCGGGATTGCGCGGGCTGGTCCGCACGTGCCGGGAACCGAGCCTGGGGCCTGTCGGCCGCCCAGGATCGACCCGTCATGCCGCCGTCTTCGAAGGGTAGCGGCAGAGGTCTGCGATCAGGCAGCGCGGGCATTCAGGCTTGCGCGCCTTGCAGGTGTAACGGCCGTGCAGGATCAGCCAGTGATGGGCATGCAGGCGGTAGGGTTCCGGCACGATCGCCTCCAGCCCGGCTTGGACCTTGTCGGTGGTCGCACCGACGAACAGCGGAATCCGATTCGAGACCCGGAAGATATGGGTATCGACGGCGATTCGCGGAACCGCGAAGGCGATGTTCAGCACGACGCTCGCTGTCTTGGCGCCGACCCCGGGCAGCACCTGCAGGGCCTCCAGGCTCGCCGGCACCGCGCCGCCGTGCTCCTCCACGAGGATGCGTGAGAGCGCCACGACGTTCTTCGCCTTGGTGTTGAACAGCCCGATCGTCCGGACAAAGTCGCGGACCCTGTCCTCGCCGAGCGCCAGCATCTTCTCCGGCGTGTCGGCGACGGCGAAGAGCGGGCCGGTGGCGAGGTTGACGCCGCGGTCGGTCGCCTGGGCAGAGAGCACCACGGCCAC